>NZ_NQMK01000005.1:0-222838 GCF_003788685.1 Pusillimonas sp. NJUB218 | reverse complement strand
CACAACGATGGGTACTCTCCACGGTGCTCGAGCACCATACGTACAGCGCGTTCACGCACTTCGGGGGAAAATTTGCTTTGCTTCTTCATGGCTCCATTTTCTCAGATGTTGGAGCCTCCACAAATCCCGGGGCGCTTCAGAACATCTTTTATCTGCACTGCTTAGAGCCAGAGAAGTGGCCTATCTTCGATCAGCATACGTTTCGCGCGATGCAATACATTAAGACTGGCCAGATCGTTGAGATCGGTACGACGAATAAGCAGAAGTATGCAGCCTATAAAGATGAGTACATCCCTTTTCTACGCACTTTCGGAGGAAACAATGCCCGAAAAATTGATAGGGCGCTTTTCGCATTTGGGCAGTTCCTCAAACTTGCGGCAAGGTACGCCTAACCTTCATTTAGCGTATCGAATGGCACGCGGTCTGGTCGACTGCGGCTAGCCTACGGAACATCGCAATTTTCTACGAGAGTGCACGCATAATGCCCGCTAGCTTTTTTATGGCGACTTCCATCTCATGTGGGGCATGGGCAGCAAATCCCATGAGAAAGCCGGCTTTCAGCGGCTCTGACGCATGAAGTGAACTGAGTCCCAATAGATCAACACCCGCTTTTTTCGCGGAATCCACCAATTTTTTTTCGGAAATGTTTTTATTAAGCAGGCAGGGCATCTGCATCCCTCCGGCAGGCACGTACGACGTTACGAATTCACCTAAGTGCTTATGTATCAGTTCTGCCAGCGTGTCGCGTCGTTCGGCGTAAACAGCACGCATGATTCTTATATGCGCGCCGAAATGACCTCCCTCGATAAACCGAGCCAGTGTAAGTTGTGGAATGGCCGCGCTGTGGCCGTCCAGCAATGTGCGCGCTACCGTCATTGGAACCACCAGTTTTGAAGGCAGGATCATGTAGCCAATACGCAGGGCCGGAAATAATGATTTGGTGAACGTCCCGATATAAATGGTACGGTCATAGGGGTCTAGGCCCTGCACGCAGGCCGTCGGTTTACCTTCGTAATGAAATTCGCTGTCGTAGTCATCTTCGATGATCCAGCTTTGGTATTGCCTGGCCCATTCAATGATGGCTAACCGTCGGTCCAACGCAAGGGTGGCCCCGGTAGGAAATTGGTGTGACGGTGTGAGATAAACGGCCTTGGCTGAATTGCCGGATGTCTTTGCGGCGTTCTCAAGATGCTCCACCAGCAGGCCATTGGTGTCTAGCGGTACGGGTACACAAGTCAAACCTGCAGCATCGAATGCTTTCCGTGCGCCTTGGTAGACCGGATCTTCAATAAAAATTGAGTCCCCCGGGTCTAACAGCACGTTAGCGCATAGTGTCATCGCTTGTTGTGAGCTGGTCAGTACGACTATGCGCTCGGGTGTTGCGTGCGCACCGCGCTCGAGGTTCACATAATCTGCAATTGCGCGGCGCAGCGGCTCTAACCCTTGCGGGTCACTGTGCGTCAACGCCTTTGTTCCATATTCTTTAAGTACTTGTCGTTCCAGGCGTTCCCATGTCTGTAGTGGAAAATTGCGTGTTTCCGGTATGCCTGGCGCGAAGGGTCTAGGCGCCAGGAAGTCTCGCAAGCCACCGCCCTGGAACATTGTGCTACCGCGTCGGCTAAGAGGTCGAACCTCATCGCTAAGCTTGGTCTGCTGAACTGACTGACGTCTTGGGAGCCGATGTACTCGTTCCGAGATGAAGCTACCACTGCCAACACGCCGCTCAATAAAGCCTTCAGCATGCAGCTGGCTATAGGCCGATTCGATCGTATCGCGGGATACGTTTAGTGATTTCGCCAAGGCACGTGATGCGGGTAGCGGCTTACCGACGTCCAACGTGCCATCGAGAATCAATTGCCGGATGCCACGCTGTATGCGCGTATACAGCGGCAGGGCGTTTTGCGCGGGATCGCCGATCCAGGCTTTAACAGATTCGAGTTGGGCGTGTTTAAACAATTGGTCTGTATAGCTATAAAAAAATGGATGGGAACATCAGTCCATTTTAAAGCTATAAATTTGTTTGTCAGGTTTTCCCGTTCAATTGTTTTCAGGAACCCGTCCCAGGCCATGAAATCTGTCCCTGCATCTTCCCCCACTCGTTTGAGCGATCTCGCGCACCCCGCTGGGGCGGGCCTGATTACAAGAACCTGTCACGACCAGCATGGTCGTTATGCCGAAGCCCTTACGGTTAATGACTTCAGACGTAATTTGTCGACCGTACGTGCTCGTATTGATGCTGCCTGCCAGCGCGCTGGGCGTAACCCGTTGGCGGTACGTCTGTTGCCCGTGAGCAAGACCAAGCCGCAGTCTAGCCTGCGCATGGCCTACAAGGCAGGTTGTCGAATGTTCGGGGAGAACAAGTTACAAGAAGCCCATCAAAAATGGGAGTCCATGCAGGACCTAAGCGATCTTCAGTGGTCGATCGTCGGCCACCTGCAAAGCAATAAAGCCAAATTGGTGGCTCGATTTGCGACTGAGTTTCAAGCACTCGATAGCTTGCATATTGCCGAGGCATTGGATCGCCGCTTACAAGCGGAAGGCCGCGCGCTGAATGTATTCGTACAGGTCAACACTTCCGGCGAAGCGAGTAAGTATGGGCTGGCCCCTGAGGATGTGGGGGCATTCATTCAAGCGTTGCCTGCTTTTTCTGCGCTTCGTGTGCGTGGCCTGATGACGCTCGCTCTTTTCAGCGCTGAGGCTGAGCGAGTGCGTCAGTGCTTTGTGCTTCTACGCAGCCTGCGCGATCAACTCAGGCAGAGTGCGCCCGTTCAGGTGAGCCTGGACGAATTATCCATGGGCATGTCTGGCGATTTCGAGATTGCCGTTGAAGAAGGGGCCACCGTCGTGCGTATCGGGCAGGCCATTTTTGGAGGCCGAAATTTGCCCGATAGCCATTACTGGCCAAACAACGGCGATATCAGTTAGCTGATCAACTTACCTCATGAACTGCAAGAGCAAAGGACCAACCCATGCATGACACCTCCGCAACCCTTACGAATTTTGACCCCGAACTGGCTAAAGCGCTTGAGCATGAAAAACGTCGCCAGGAGGATCACGCTGAACTGATTGCTTCCGAGAATTACGCAAGCCCACTCGTGATGGCCGTCCAGAACTCTGTTTTTACTAACAAGTACGCAGAGGGCTATCCGGGCAAACGTTACTACAGCGGTTGTGAGTACGTGGACGAAGCCGAGAGGCTAGCCATTGAGCGAGTAAAAGCGCTGTTCGACTGCGATTACGCCAATGTTCAGCCACATTCGGGTGCTCAGGCCAATGCTGCGGTGTTTTTGGCACTGGCTAATCCTGGCGATACCGTAATGGGCATGAACTTAGCTCAAGGTGGCCACCTGACTCACGGTAATCCGTCTAATTTCTCGGGCAGACACTACAAGATCGTGCCTTATGGACTTGACCCCGAGTCGGGCCTGATTGATTACGACGAGATGGAACGCATCGCGCTGGAAACTCGACCCAAAATATTGATCGGTGGCTTTTCGGCCTACTCCCGCTATAAAGATTGGGAACGGATGCGCGCTGTTGCTGACAAGGTTGGTGCCATTTTCTGGGTAGATATGGCCCATGTTGCGGGTCTGGTAGCGGCAGACGAATACCCGGACCCACTGCCTCACGCTCATGTCGTGACCAGCACGACGCACAAGACCTTGCGCGGGCCACGCGGAGGGATCATTCTTGCTAAAGGCCAAAACGAGGAGTTCTATAAAAAGCTCAACTCTGCCGTATTTCCTGGTATTCAGGGCGGTCCGTTGATGCACGTTATTGCCGCTAAAGCGGTAGCCTTCAAAGAGGCGTTGGCACCTGAATTCAAGATCTATCAACGCCAGGTGGTATCAAACGCTCGCGCAATGGCTTCAGTCATCCAGCGGCGCGGCTACAAGATTGTTTCAGGCGGCACTGACAATCATCTGATGCTGATCGACCTGTCTGATAAGCCCTATACAGGCAAAGACGCCGACGCTGCGTTAAGCCAGGCATACATAACGACGAATAAGAATTCAGTACCCAACGACCCGCGCTCGCCATTTGTCACATCAGGATTGCGCATCGGCACACCCGCAGTAACGACACGAGGATTCACTGAGCCTGAGTGCGAGCTGCTGGCTGATTGGTTGTGCGATGTGCTGGATGCCTTGGAAGTCGGTAACGCTTCGCTAACGAAGCTCACTCAGACGACTCGCGAGAAAGTCATGGGTTTGTGCCGGAACTATCCCGTATATGTTCAGAATGACGCGGGTGACAACGTTACGTTAGAACTTGCGAAGGCGCGTTCTTATTGAGGCTCTTTTTTGCCCGCCCAGCACCACCGGCAATTTGCTACAGTACGAGCGAATCTTAGATAAGGGTGGGCCCATGATCGTTGAAAAAGATAAGGTGTCTATCGGATGGATGAGACGAAGCTGGCAGCGCATGCATCGGCGTCGTTACTTTACGGTCAGCGTTTTGATTTTTATTGTGCTCGCCATTGCGCTGGTATTTCTCGGGTTGCGCCCCGAGCTTGGCTTGCTCTTGGCTTTTGACATCGCTGTCGTGGCTTTTTTGGTCGCGACAGCCATCATGTTTTTCCGCTCAGATATTGCGTCCATCCGGGAACGAGCCCATAAAGAAGACGAAGATTATTGGGGGTTTTTGCTAAGTACGGCAGCCGTAGCAACCGTGGTGTTAGTGGCGTTGGCAGGGGGGCTGCATCCAAAGCAACAGGCAGATAGTCTTCATATTGTGCTTGCGGTGTGCAGCTTGGTTTTGGCCTGGTTGTTCATGCACACTATCTTCGCGCTGCACTACGCCCATGAGTTTTACGGCGACAACAAAAGTGAACATGCCGGCTTGTATTTCCCCGGTACCACTGACCCAGACTATTGGGATTTTGTGTATTTTGCGTTTGTTATCGGGATGACGTTCCAGGTTTCCGACGTGCAGATCAAATCACGGGAAATCCGACGCGTTGCCTTGGTGCATGGCCTGATTGCATTTTTCTTTAATGTGTTCGTTATTGCACTAAGTGTAAATATTGTGGCGGGGAATATGTGAGCTGTTGGCCTGTGGCGGTTGCGATCGGGCAACACTGAAAGCGTGTACGTGCAGCGCTAAGGCCCGTGATGATAAGAATGATTTTTGATGAAGTAAAATATTTTTATCTAAACAAAAAGTGAATTTAATTCATAGACCATGCTCGATCGTATTCATCTGTCCATCGTACAAGAGGTTGAAAAGCAAGGCTCACTTACCGCCGCTGCGACGGTTCTTCATGTCACACAATCGGCTCTGAGCCACAGCATGAAAAAGTTAGAGCAACAACTGGGTACTGATATCTGGTTGCGTGAAGGCCGCAGCCTGCGGCTGACACAAGCGGGCCAATATCTGCTTTCTGTGGCCAACCGGGTGCTGCCGCAATTGAGTTTGGCTGAAGAACGGCTACAGCAGTTTGCGCAGGGCGAGCGTGGCACGCTGCGTATCGGCATGGAGTGTCACCCGTGCTACCAATGGCTACTTAAGATTGTTTCGCCCTATCTGACTGCCTGGCCAGATGTAGAAGTTGACGTCAAACAAAAGTTCCAGTTTGGTGGCATTGGCGCTTTATTTGGCTATGAAATAGATCTTCTCGTCACGCCTGATCCACTGAACAAGCCAGGGCTGATATTTGAGTCCGTCTTTGATTACGAGCAAGTTTTAGTCGTTGCTGCCGATCATAGACTGGCCAAAAAGGAATTTATAACCCCCAAAGAGTTGACCAATGAGGTCTTGGTGACTTATCCGGTCCCTGTCGAGCGTCTGGATATTTACAGCATGTTCCTGACACCAGCAGGAATTACGCCCAAAAGCCATAAGCCCATCGAAACAACCGATATCATCTTGCAGATGGTCGCTAGCGGTCGCGGCGTAGCGGCATTGCCACGTTGGTTAGTACTGGAATACACAAACAAAATGAATATTGTTCCAGTGAAACTAGGCAAGCACGGGATTGCCAAAAACATCTTTCTTGGTATTCGTGAGGCTGACAAAGACATTGATTACGTGCGCTCATTTATCGACAAAGCAAAGGCTCTTGAGACGAAGTAACGAGATCCGCCTGGATAGGGTAGGGGGCTTCTTGATCTATGTTGTACATGCCGAAATTTGACCGGTGAATTGCTTGATTAAATCTATCGCATGAGAAAACATCATCAATAGATGAAATTAAATCACTTTTTTTCATGAGACGAATTGCCTAACATTCAACTCAAGCATCTATTCAAGATGCAGCGAGTTAAAAATTTAGGTTAGAAGTCACATGAATAAAGAGTTCACATTTGCCGTCAAGCGTACTCGTTTCGACGAGGACTATTGTCCTTCAGAAGCGACGCGTCTCACTACCAACTTTGCAAACTTGGCCAGAGGAACTGGTCGTCAAGAGAATCTGCGCGATACGCTCAAGATGATCGACAACCGGTTCAATGCCTTAGCGCATTGGGATAACCCGCAGAGCGATCGCTACAGTGTGGCCATTGACATCATTTCTGTTGAAATGGATATCAATGGCGAAAGCGCCGGGAACGGTCTTCCACTGATTGAAATATTGAAGACCAGTATCGTTGATCGAAAAACCAACGAATGCATCGAAGGCATCGCGGGCAATAGCTTTTCGTCTTACGTTCGTGACTATGACTTTAGCGTAGTGCTGCCAGAGCATAAAAAAGACGGTTCCGACTTCAGTCTGCCAGATAATTTTGGCGACCTTCACGGAAAACTTTTCAAAGCATTTTTGACCTCGGACGCCTACAAAGCGAACTTCTCCAAGCTACCCGTCATTTGCCTGAGTGTTTCAACCAGCAAGACCTATCAGCGCACCGACAACCAGCACCCCGTCTTGGGGGTCGAATATGTGCAGGACGACTACTCTCTGACCGACGAGTACTTCAGGAAGATGGGCATGGAAGTCAGGTACTTCATGCCTGCTAACTGCAAAGCTCCCTTTGCGTTTTATTTCTTTGGCGATTTACTCAACGATTACACGAATCTCGAGTTGATCAGCACGATCAGCACGATGGACACCTTCCAGAAGATTTACCGACCCGAGATCTACAACGCCAATGCTGAAGCGGGCAAGTTATATCGCCCACGCCTGACAAATCGGGATTATTCGCCGACCCGCATTATTTATGACCGTGAAGAGCGTAGCCGCCTGGCCGTTCAGCAAGGGAAATTTGCGCAAGAGCACTTTATCAAGCCGTATCAGGCGACGCTGGCGCAATGGGTAGCCAACGGCGCGCTTTAAGAATACTAACAATCAGGTTGTTCATCATGAAAAAATTATTACCGACGTCGACGGCGGGCAGTTTGCCCAAACCTTCCTGGCTCGCAGAGCCCGAGAAACTGTGGTCCCCTTGGAAAGTGCAGGGCGAAGCGCTGGTTGAAGGCAAGTTGGACGCGCTGCGTCTAGCTTTACAAGAGCAACAACTTGCCGGGATCGATATCGTCAGTGACGGCGAGCAGACACGGCAGCATTTTGTGACCACGTTTATTGAGCACCTGGATGGCGTTGATTTTGAAAAGCGCGAGACGGTCAGAATCCGTGATCGGTACGATGCAAGCGTGCCGACCGTTGTGGGTGCCGTCTCACGTCAAAAACCGGTCTTTGTTGAAGACGCAAAATTCCTTCGTCAATTAACCGATCAACCGATCAAATGGGCCCTGCCAGGCCCGATGACGATGATCGATACGCTCTACGACGCCCATTACAAAAGTCGTGAAAAGCTGGCTTGGGAATTTGCCAAAATCCTCAACCAAGAGGCTAGGGAGCTTGAAGCCGCTGGGGTCGACATCATCCAGTTTGATGAACCTGCATTCAATGTCTTCTTTGATGAAGTCAATGAATGGGGCGTTGCCACTCTCGAGCGGGCGATCGAAGGCCTAAAATGTGAAACCGCTGTTCATATCTGCTATGGCTACGGCATCAAAGCCAATACCGACTGGAAAAAATCGCTGGGATCCGAATGGCGGCAATATGAAGAAGCCTTCCCCAAGTTGCAAAAATCCACTATCGATATCGTTTCGCTGGAATGCCATAACTCGCATGTTCCTATGGACTTGATCGAGCTCATCCGCGGTAAAAAGGTCATGGTCGGTGCTATTGACGTGGCAAGCAACACCATTGAAACGCCCGAAGAAGTCGCTAATACGTTGCGAAAGGCACTTCAGTTTGTCGACGCCGACAAACTCTATCCTTGCACCAACTGCGGCATGGCGCCGCTGGCACGCAACGTGGCACGAGGCAAGCTTCGCGCCTTGGCAGCAGGCGCAGAAATTGTGCGACAAGAGCTTTAGAAATAACTTCGAGAGGACAAAGTTTCGTCGAATTTAACCAGCGACGACACTTTGTCCTCTTTCATTTCGATTTCTCCTCAATTCATAAAAGTGGTATGCAACACTCAGGCCCCACCATGTCATCCAACATGACGTCAATCGATTCGTCCCACTTTCGCAAAGCTCTCGGACACTATGCGTCGGGCATCACAGTCATTTCCTCGTTAGTCGAAGGTGAGCCAATCGGCTTCACCTGTCAGTCGTTCTACAGCGTATCGATGAATCCGCCGCTGGTGTCGTTCAGCGTCATGGCTGGTTCTGCCAGCTATCCGAAGATTCGCCAGGCAGGTCGATTTGCAGTCAACATCTTGTCAGATAAGCAGGTCCGAATTTCCAACCAGTTTGCCCAGAGGGGGGCCGATAAGTGGCAAGGCGTCGAATGGTGGGAATCGCCATTAGGCAATCCTGTCATCGCGAACAGCGTGCAATGGCTCGATTGCGAAATCTACGCCGGGCACGCAGCGGGTGATCACGTCATCGTGATAGGCGAGGTCAAAGCTTTAGGCCCCGAAGACTCGGCTGTAACGCAACCCTTGGTGTACTTTAAAGGGCAATATCACATCATTGCTGATCAAGCCGTAGCCTGAAACCTTATTCAGAAAGTACCGAGCCGTATTTAACGCAATGAAGCAAGCCCTGCTCGACGGCCAATTTTTCTGTGTATTGGAGATTATTCCTCGACAGTCATCGTCGAGCACCTCCGCACATAAAAAAATTTTGCGACGCGGACATTTAGCCGGTTGGCCCCTGTTTCTATCTTTCTCCGATAGGGTTGGTTTGCACTGCGATCTCAGCCCACTTGAGGGTGCAGCAGCACTGGGCGATCCGTCCTCATCGTTGCTCCATTTTTCAGGCAAGGATCGTGAACGCATAGACCTACTGCTCTACCTGGATGCGATGAAGGCCCGTGGTTTGAGCCAGTTATTGCTTCTAAGTGGTGATCGCTTGCCATGCCACCACCCCGAGCAGTCCCCGGTACACTATCTTGAGTCGGTTCCTGCATTACAGATTGCTCGTACACATTGTCCAGACTGGCTTCTGGGTGCAGCATTGAACCCATTTAAGTACCTCGAAGAAGAAGGCTGTGCCCAGTACCTGAAAGCGCAAAAAAAAATCTTGGCTGGCGCCGATTTTTTGACTTTGCAGTTGGGTTTTGATGCTGCCAAGCATCTTGAGGCGCAAACTTGGATGAGCGCCCAGGCGGATACGAAACCAATGCTTGCCTGCGTGATGCAGTTGACCGCTAAACGCGCAACTGGGCTTAATCATGTGCCAGGTATTGTTATCACCAAATCCATGCGTGCCGTCTTGGATCGCGAGCTGAATGTGTCCTTGAGCTACGCTGACACACGAAGCTTCGAGCGTCTGGGCTTGCAAATCGTCGGTCTTCAGCTGATGGGATATGCCGGGGTTTATGTGTCAGGTGTGCATGCCTTGGATGAGCTGATTGCATTGGAACAAGTCATCGGCAGGTATCGTGACCGTATAAGCTCCGTGGCTGATTGGATGGGACTGTGGTTGGAAAGCTGGGAGATACCAGGGGCTCCTAAAGTCTGCTTCACGCCAGAGAGTGCCAACTGGGAAATAGGGCAATCCGATGTTAAAGCATCCCATCTAGAGCAGCTGCGATACACGCTGCTGTCCAAGGTCCATCATCTATTTTTTAGTCGTTACGGATGGCTAAGCAAAGCGTTTGGCTGGAATGTGACGCGGCCTTTCTGGAAAAATAGTACTGCTGCCAGTGCACTGCACGCGTTAGAACGAGCCATTAAACGGCCGCTGGTCGGTTGTGATACTTGTGGTAATTGCCGCTTGCATGACACCTTTTATGTGTGCCCGGAGACCTGTCCCAAAGGCCTTGCCAATGGTCCTTGCGGTGGTACCCATCTTAATCGCTGTGAATTTGGTGATCGTGAATGCATACACAGCGTCAAATATCGTATTGCCAAATCTGTTAATCAATTGCCTTTACTAAGCCAGCCCGTTACACCGTGCATCGATGCTATAGACCGACGACAAAGTTCTTGGCCTAAATGGTTCAAGCAAGACCCTGATCGGTGAAAATAGCAACAAAGTTGCAAACTCAATAAAAGCTTAATTTTCAATTTTTGGTTACCTCAGAGCGAAAATTCAGCTATCTCGATTCTTTTCATCGAACGTGTGACTACGGCCGCACCAGCCTACCTTCTTTGGGTTTGACGCTCAACCTCCGCCAGTCCGATCCAAACTCAGTGCTCAGTTAAAGCGCATCCAAAGGTATTGAATACTTTCGTTAACTAGCAGAACATAATGTGGACATGCGTTGAATAAAGGTAGGTGGCTGGGGAAGACATTCCCGCTCCCATCTCAGCCAGCAATTTTAGTAAGCCGGTGGTTGGCGCAGCCAGCGAATAAGGCTGCGTCGACAAGGCCCCTCGCATTCCCATCCCCCCATTCAAAGAGGACAATTAATGAAAATTCTGATGATTCTTACTTCGCACGATCAGCTGGGGGATACCGGCAAGAAGACGGGTTTTTGGCTGGAAGAATTCGTCGCGCCTTATTACGTATTCAAGGACGCTGGCGCGCAGATTACAGTGGCTTCGCCGCATGGCGGGCAGCCGCCGCTGGATCCGAAGAGCGATGATTCGTCGGCGCAGACCGACGCCACTCACCGCTTCAAGAATGACCCGGCAGCTCAGGCCGTACTGGCCAACACGCAAAGGCTGAAAGATGTCTCGGCCGCTGACTTTGATGCTGTGTTTTATCCCGGCGGTCACGGTCCGCTCTGGGATCTGGCAGAAGACTCCACATCAGTCGCGCTGATTGAAGCCATGTTGGCCGCCGGTAAGCCAGTCGCTGCCGTATGCCACGCACCAGGCGTGCTGCGCGACGTTAAGTCGGCCGACGGCAAACCGCTGGTCCAAGGCAAGTCAGTCACCGGTTTCACCAATACCGAGGAAGAGGCCGTCGGTCTCACCAAAGTGGTGCCGTTTCTGGTGGAAGACATGTTGAAAAAGAACGGCAGCAATTACAGCAAAGCCGATGACTGGCAGCCATACGTAGTCAGTGATGGCCTGCTGATTACCGGTCAAAACCCGGCGTCATCAGAGCCCACTGCCAAGGCATTGCTGAAGATTTTGGGCTGATCAATCTTCGCGAATTTTGCCACCCTAATTTATTAGCATCAAACCTTTAATTTGAAACACAGATACGGTATAACCTTTAGATAAATTCAAATTAATACACGCAAACTCCAGGAGCTGCGGCCCATGAACACTAAGCGTAGAGACTTTATAAAAGGGTGCACCAGTGCGTGCGTGTTGTGGGTGCCGGGTTTGGCAGGTGCGGCTGCGTTGGGTAG
Organism: Pusillimonas sp. NJUB218; assembly: GCF_003788685.1. NCBI lineage: Bacteria > Pseudomonadati > Pseudomonadota > Betaproteobacteria > Burkholderiales > Alcaligenaceae > Pusillimonas > Pusillimonas sp. NJUB218. The sequence goes on along the minus strand of NZ_NQMK01000005.1, from coordinate 211,137 downwards.
CACATCTAGTCCGTCTGTTACCGATACCGAAGTACACATCGAAAAATCTATCAAGGCGGGCTTTGGTGGCGGCTTTGCATTGCGCGGGCATCGTCGCTCGGGTGATTTAACCTACGCCGAAATCGAGCATCGTGGCAACCGCTATACCGTGGCGTCGGCTGATCTGGTTGACTGGAAAGTTTTAAGCGCGGTCTGACCTTACTTTGCTTTGCCATATTCTTGGCTAGCGTTAAGCGTTGGCTTTCCCCTTATCTATTAGGGCCGTGCAAAGGTTGTTGATTAAATCGCGCTTTGCCTGATGCCCAGCAGATGCACCCCAAAAGGAGCCGCGTCGTGTCCCAAAAAATCAAAAGTATTCGCATCCATCCCGGTATTGGTCTTGCACGTATGGGGAACAGTGATGAGTTTTTTATCGGCCCAGAGGCACCTGGGGTTGTCGTTGATCCCGGCGGCAGTGGTGGCCCTGGCCCCGATGGCGGCACTTATCGCGACAGCAAAGCACGGCTTAAGCGTCAGGCGCAGCGCTATCGCGTGTATGCCTATGACGCCGACGGCAAGGTTGTTGCCGAGCTCACGTCAGACTCTGAGCTGGTCAAGTCTTTACGCTGGCGCGTTCATGTCAGAAACATGAAGGCGGCGAACTATGCGTTTCAGGGCGCTTATTTGTTTGACCCAGACGAGTTGCGCAATCCGTCCATTCAACCCGGCAAGAAGCCCATCGAGCGCACGCAACTGATCATTGATCCGGGGGTTCATACCATTACCTCGGGTCAGACAGAGCCCGTGGTCATGAAGGGCGATGTATTTACCGGTATTGAAAAGGGCAAGCTGCCTGGGGCCTTGCGGTTTGAGGGGTTTACGCCCAAAGATACGTCCCAAGAAGTTGAGGTGACGTACACGCCGGCAAAAGGTATTGAGTTAGGTCAGTTGCGGCTCGATGCACAAAGCCGTTTGTTGTTTGTGCCTGCCCCCGGAAAAGGGGACTGCGTCACGACACCCAAGGTAATGCTTTCGAACCCCAGCGAGTTCGTCGAGCCGCCCAACGGGCCGGAAAACGGTAAAAATCCGTTAACCAATCAGTTTGCGTACTTCAACGTGCCAGGCTGGTGGGACGACACTTGTGGCGGTGAAATTGACGCCACAGTAACGCTTAGCGACGGCACGGTGTTAAGCACACGGGACAACGTCAAGACAGAAACAGACGACGGCACTCGCAACCCCAACGCCGGCGCCTGGATCATCACGGCGCCGCCTAAGTATGCGCCCCATATGTACCACGTCGTGTCCATCCTCGACCGCGTGTACGAAGCCTTTCCAGAGGCCTATCCCAATGCAGGCAAAAAAACCAATTTTTATCGGGATATCTATCCGATATTTGCGAACGCGGTGCATTACGGCTGGGTTAGCGCAGAAGCGGCGGGGGTCTTGCCCGACGCCAAGAATAAAGGGCATGGTCCGGCCCAGTCCGCTAACTTGCTTAACCCTGGCTATTTGGCCTTGCTAAGCAATCCGGCCGAGAACATGAAGCCGATTCGGCAGACCATTTATCGCCTCATGCGTCACGCCCCTGGGCAGCGTGGGCGCTTGGTCGATTCGCTGATGCCGCCGCCTCCCCAGCGCCCGACCAGCTGGAAAAATGATGAATTTAAACGCGCCGAAGTCGATACCTTGATGCCCAAACTGTGGGGTACAGGGGGCAAACCCTTGCAAAATAAGCAATTAGGTATCGACCTGCCGGATCAGTTCCTGAGTCTGACGGACTGGCAATTGGCCCATCTGAAGAATTGGGCCGAAGGGGATTTTGAAGTTGGCGAGATGCAAAAGCCCGTCGCGTTTGACAAGTTGCCACTCAACGATCAGCCACATGCTCTGGATAGCGCCGCGCTGCAACCCACCATTGGTGGCGGATTTCACCCAGGCATCGAGTTCCCCTACCTGATTATTTATCGTGAGTTTTTTGCCGAGGCGTTCCGGGTTGGAAAAGACGTCGAACCCGGCTCGCTTTCGGCATTTATGTCCAGTCCGTGGCAGGGCGATTTCTGGTCGTGCAACGAGGCCTGGTGGCCCACGCAGCGTCCAGATATCGTCTTCGAATACGATGCCAATACCAAAACCCGCACCTATAAAGAGTGGTTCCGCGGTTACGACGCCGATGGCGAGCCCTTGTCGTCTACCGATGGCTATGAGCAGATGGCTTATGCCTGGCCAAAGCTGGGCATGGTGCTGCCTATCAAGACGGCCGATGGCGACTTCCTGAAAGATAACGGGTCTGTTGTGTTTGTCGAGCAAGAGCGAGATCCGTCATTGAACCGTCCGCCCGCCAAAGGGAACTGACCTTTTGGTGTCATCGCCTGAAGAAGCCACCGATACGGTATGGGACGTTATCGTTGTCGGTGGCGGGCCGGCCGGGTCTGCCACCGCAATAACGCTGGCCAAGTTTGGCCAGCGTGTTTTGTTGGTAGACGAGCAGGGCGGCGTTAAGTTCAAACTGGGTGAGTCGCTGCCGCCTTTATGTGTGGGTTTGGTCACGCACTTTTTAGGCGACATTGATGCGCCCGAAGCAGGGCTGTGCGGCGTGTTCCGGACGGCCGGAAACGTTTCTGTTTGGGCGTCCGATCAACCCCAGATCTCCGACTTCTTTTTTACCCAGACTGGTTTCGGTCTATGTGTTGATCGCGTGGCCTTCGATGACGCGTTACGTCAGAAGGCGGTTGCGGCGGGCGTGACACTGTTGACGGGAGCGCGCTTTGAGTCTTGCACTCGGCTTGTCAACCACACGTTCAACTGGCAACTGCAATGTGGCCATGGCGTGCCGGTGCACCAGGCGCGTTATCTGGTCGATTGTACGGGTAGACGTTCGGCCGTCGCCAAGGCACTGGGTATAACCGCCCTTGACACCGACGACAAGCTGTTTGCCTACGCACAATGGTTTGCAACGCCAACTCAAGATGACGACTGCTACACCCGGATCGAAGCCGGGCCGCATGGGTGGTGGTACACCAACCGTTTGCCCGGTGTGCAAGGGGGCATGACCAAGCGTCTGGTCGTTTTTCATACGGACAAAGACTTGCCGCATGCCAAGCTGGCGGCCACTGTCGAAGGTTTTCAGCAACTATTGGGTGACTCTGCCCATATTGGTTCTTTGCTGGCCGATCACGGTTATCGACCGTTCGGCACCATTCGGGGCGCTGCGGCCAACAGCCAGCGGCTGGCGTCGTTTTGCGGTGATGCCTGGATGGCTGTGGGCGATGCCGCCCAAGCTTATGACCCGTTGTCGTCCCAGGGTATCGATAAAGCGCTCAGGTCTGGTAGCCATGCGGGCCATCTGATTCACTATGCGTTATCAGACGGCCCGACCAACAGCGGCGCGCTTGGCCACGACAATCACTATATAGGCCAGTACGTTTTGCAGCAGCAACAACTGTGGGACAAGTACGCGTCACAACGCGATTTTTACTATCAGACCCAACCCCGATGGACAGACCAGCCATTTTGGCAGCGTCGTAGTTAGCAGCGTTGAAAAGATGATGGGGCGGCTGTACCGGCCGATTGCGGCCAATTTGGCGGACTACCAACGGGGCTGCTTTCAGCCAGATTGCAACAGTATTTTGGCGGTTTTCGCCTTACGCATCCCTAATGTCCTGGCTCATCCAGCTGTAAAGCCCTGCAACCCAGCTTTGGGCGTGCAGGCCGAATGCGGCAGAAACATCTTCGGCGCGTGCGTAAAGCGCGTCAAAATCGATTGACGGTGGCTGTTTAAAGGCAATAGCTACCATATTGCCATCGTGGACTTCAGGTAACCAGGCGACGGCAGGGAAGGCGTTTTCGATCATCCGAATGTGCGCAAGGTGTTCAGGCCAGTCGCAATACAGGTTTATGGTCATCATGCCTGTGCGTGACAGGATATTTGCGCAGGCCCCGTAGAAGGCTTCAGAGCTAAGAACTGGGCTATGTGCTTTTGCATCGTATAAATCAACCTGCAAAATATCGACCGAGCGGCGTCGCGAAAAATCTGTGACGTAATCTGCCGCATCCATGCTTAAAACCTTCAGTCGGTCGTCGTCGTTTGGTAACGCGAAGTGGCTTCGACATGCCTGAATAACTTCCGGGTTGAGCTCGACCGCTGTGATTCTTGAGAGCGCAAGGTGGTGGTAGCAAAATTTTGTTAGCGCCGCTGCGCCCAGGCCAAGCTGAACAATATGTGCGGCGTCGTCGCGAAACAGTAGCCACATCATCATTTGTTGAACGTACTCCAGCTCGATCGAATTGGGCTGGTCGATGCGCATTGTGCCTTGTACGGCGGCAGTGCCGAAATGCATGCTACGCACGCCGTCGAGTTCAACAATATTTACCATGAAAAATCGCTTTTTTTGCCGAGTATCAGCTAGTGCCGGTGTTCGTCAAATAGGCGCCGTACACGTTGTTCGAAATTGCTTGACCCACCCACGGGGGCTTGCTACGGTTTGCACGTCTGCGATGCCGCAGACTGTATGGTAACGGTAAGCCTGTTTTTGCATTTAACCCAACTTGCCTACCCATGCCGATCCGAACGCTTGGCAGGGCCGGTCATTACGATCGACCTGATGTGTTCCGCTTCGACCTTGACCGCACACCGCACACGACATTGCCCGAATCAACAGTGCAGCAGGGGGTGATTAGGGCTGCCAGTGCTTCGACTAAAGTGGTTTGAGCGGCACTCATTAAGATCCCCGAACGGATACTGCTTAGGTAAACTACGCGCAAAATAATGAAGTGCTCGATTTTGGGGACATGAAGCACGTTGTCGGTTCAGGATGGCGTGGTCTAGAAAAGCCGGCAGATTATTTCATCTTGAAAGACAAACATGCGATTCACTGTGTTGCCAAGGCGTTGGGCCTTATTGGCTTGTTTAGTTTTGCCGTGTAGCGCAAACGCCTTTTTTCCCTTTGATTTTGACGATGCAGATACCGAAGGCAAAGGGAAAAGCGAAATCGAGATGAGTTTCGCGTACCAAAAAGATCGTGCCATTGTCTTAAATGATGCCGGCGATGAAATGGAGGTCGCAACCGACGCGTCCAATACGCTGCTTTGGTCGTACACGTATGGCGTTACAGACAACCTTGACGTATTTATAAACAAAGCGCGCCAAGGCAATCCATATGCTGGCTGGCTAAACACGCAAGTGGGTGCACAGTGGCTCTTTGCGGGTGACCAGAATCGCGGATGGAGTTTTGCACTCATGCCCTCATTGATATTGCCTGTCAGCCAAAGAAGCGAGGCAAAGGGGCTTGGCTCGGCAAAAACCAACTTTGAGCTGATCTGGATTAGCTCATACGTGTCCAGTGACTATGAACTGCATTTTAATGTGGGGTACTCGGGTAATCGTTATTCCCGCTCAATAGAAGACGAGCCTCGCCGACATCTCTGGAGCGTTTCGGTGGCACCCATTTGGGTGCTTAATGAGCAGTGGTCTTTGGGGGTGAGCCTGGGCGCAGCCACGAATACCGACGACACAGGGAAGTACACCCCGTTTGGTCAGTTTGGCATCAGTTATACGCCGATTAAAAACGTGCAAGTTGGCCTGGGGGTAATGGTCTCGCCCAACTGGAGGAAAACAGACGGCAGTCGCAGTACAACGATGACTGCCGGTCTGTCTTATGACTTTTGAGGCTTCACATGAATTGGTGGGCTTTTCAACGCTCTGGTGACCAGAGCCGTGTTTTTGCATCTTTTTCGTAGGCCATGCCATTGGGGTAGCTGATCAGTTCAACATGCATGCCCCAGGGGGTCAGCACGTAGTTGATAGATTGGCCGGCCGCTGGGCCTTCTTTAAGTTCGAAAGGCCCCATAAAGGTCTTCAACCCAAGGGCCTTCGCCTTCTCTACAGCAGTCGCAATATCTTCAACATAGAAGGCAATGTGAGCTCCGCCATAATCACTGTTTCGGGGCAATTCTTTCTTTTGGTCCGGCGAACTGTACTGGAATAACTCGATATTTGAGCCATTACCGCAGCGCATCATGGCGATCTGATGAAGGACAGCGCGAGGATGGACATTGACAAGGTCCTGCATGAAAGTCCCTTTATCGTCACTGAATGGACCAAACCTCATTACCTCGGTGCAGTCTAGTACATCACGAAAAAAAGTAACGCCTTGCTCGATATCGGGTACGGTAAAGCCGATGTGGTCGATGCCGCGAACACCCGGAATGGCTTTGCCGTCAGAAGCCCAAACGCTGCTGAAGGACAACAACAAGGCCGCGCATGCGGTAGCCATGGTGAATCTTTTCATAGACGCTACTCCCAAAATATGTGAAAGAAAAAATAGTGACTAAGTCACCTCGAACAATATAAACCAGAGTGAATAGGGGTGTGCAGGTGTCGGTGCGCTACAGCACTTTGCTTTGTGGGAAGGTGATCAGGCGTGATTGAGTGGCGTCAACGCTATCCATGAACTGAACGGGGGCTTCTTTGATGTCCCAGTTCATTCCGGCTTGCTTTTGCCAGACCTCAATAGGCTGGTTTGGACTGAGTTGATTGCCCAAGCCAAGCCAGGGTGTTTGGCCGACATAGGCCATTTGTTCAACGAGGTGATCCGCACAGCAGGTACCTGACGGACCTGTAGAAGCGGTCTGGGCGATTAATAAAGTCAGACAAGCTTGTTGTCATCTTGAAAATCCTTGATTAGGGAAGGCGGCATAAAAAAGGCCCAGGGGTCGTAGACTTCCCTTTTTGAGCAACAAGACGAAAATAGAGGCTTCCTTTCTTTTTGGAGATTGGGATGAGGAAGTCGAAGTTCACGGAAAGTCAGATTGTGGCCATCTGGGCCGAGGGCGATGCCGGCTTGCCGGTGGCTGAGGTTTGCAGGAAACATGGCATCAGTAACGCGCTTTATTACCAGTGGAAAAGTAAGTATGCAGGGGTCTCGGTTAATGAGCTCAAGCGCGTACGAGAGTTGGAAGCCGAGAACAGTCGGTTAAAAAAGATGTATGCCGGGTTGGCGCTGGAGAATACGGCGATCAAGGATGTACTGTCCCGAAAGTTGTGACACCGGATGCAAGACAGGCGGCTGTTGCAGTCATGGTAACTGAGCATCGCCTGTCCAAGGCCAAGGCCTGCCGTTTGGTGGGCCTGTCGCGTACGGTGTTGTATCGGCCAAAAGTGGATCGATTAGCTCGAGACAGCGTTGTGATCGATGCTATTAACGACGTCATTGCCAAGCGCCCTCGCTGGGGCTTTTGGAAGTGCTTTGATCGGATACGGCTCGATGGTCACCGTTTTAATCATAAATGGGTCCATCGGGTTTACTGCGATATGGGACTGAACATGAAGCGCAGGACCAAGAAACGGATTCTTACTAGACCAGCACAACCTTTGGTTTGCCCTGGAGGTTTGAATGAGACTTGGACACTGGATTTTATGCGTGACACGCTCTATGACGGACGAGCATTCAGAACCTTAAATGTTATTGATGAAGGCAACCGAGAGGCATTGCGCATTGAAGTTGGCAAGTCCATTCCTGCGGCCCGAGTCGTCAGGGTGATGAATGAGTTGCTGCAGTGCTATGGCAAGCCCAAAGCGATTCGTCTGGATAACCGTGCCGAGCTAACAGCGCAAATTTTTATTGACTGGACACAGGCCAATGAAATCCAACTGTGGTTCATTCAGCCTGGCAAACCCAATCAGAATGCATTTATTGAGCGATTCAACAAAAGCTACAGGGAAGAGGTCTTGGATGCCAACCTGTCCAATACCTTGAGCGAGGTATAAGCCGCAACCGATGAGTGGGTCATGGGTTACAACGAATTCAGGCCCCACGAATCCTTGGGACGGGTGCCACCGACAACCTATATGCAACGAATTTTTAAACAGGAAATCTCTATTTCTGACTTATAGCCTTGACAGGGAAGTCTATTTATTATCAGATAATGATGAATGCCAACTCATTCATACTTTCAGGGGCAATGGGCTAGCTCTACCTAAAGAGAACATCGTTGCACTTATGGAAGTTCGACCCATCCTTCAATGATACGCACGCACTGGTGCATAGAAAGGATACTTGCGACCTGAAGCAGACATTGACCGCCCCCCCTAAAAGCTGAAATTAGTTTACAACCCTGTTTGATCGCAGACCGAAGGTGGCGTTAAAAACCCCCACACTCTGCCTGTTCGTAAGCTATAGTTTATCGATTTAAAACTTGTCGGATCTCGCGGAATTTTTATACTTGAACAACCCTGTGTCTAGAAACCTAGGCTACAAGCTACTGTCAGGCTGTTTCAGTTTCAAGAACAGCCCACAGGGTCCAGTTTATCCGACGGGTGTTATGCTTTAAATTACGCTAATAAACCTCTGCATGACCCCCTCGCTCTTACCAGCCACCGAAAGAGTTACACTCGCTCTCAGTCGTCTCATTTTTGAAAATCATGAGAGCTGCGTCAGCTGCGCACACGCGTTTCGAGAGGGTGAAACTTCAGTCGCTGGCTACGGACTGAACAACGAGCCGCTGTACGTTTGCAGTAGTTGCGCCAGCACAAAGCTAAAGGAAGTCGCACGGCGTACCTACTTCATGGAACGGCCCTATAAGGTGCCAGAGCCGAACGCCGTCCTATGGCGATACATGGACTTCACTAAGTACGCGGGTTTGCTATCAACAAAGTCGCTCTACTTTCCGAGTGCTGCGTGCTTTGATGACTCCTTTGAAGGAGCGAAAGGCTTAGCCAAGAGCAAACATAAGTGGGACGCTTTCTACCTTGAGCACTTCAGAAAATCCATTCGAAGTATCCCGCATAACGAAGGCGATCTTTTCCCGACTGAGGAAGCTATCGAAGAAAACGCGCAGAGACTCTTAGATAGCCTCGAAGATGTGGGGACTAGGGAGCGTGAAAGCACATTCATCAGTTGCTGGCATGAAAGCAGGTACGAGTCCGAAGCAATGTGGAAGCTGTATTCCACTTCAATGAGCCACGCCTTAGCCATCCAGACGACCGTGGGCTCCATTTATACTGCACTTGGTAAAAATCCAGATATTTCAATCGGCCGAATCGAGTACGTTGACTTCGATGAGTACTTCGCCGATGTAAATGGTGCCTTCTGGCGCAAACGAAAATCCTTTGAGCATGAACGCGAAGTTCGCCTTTTAGTCAGCGACGATAGCCAAGTAGCCTTGGGCCTTGCACTTCCATGCGATATTCCAACTCTTATTCAATCCGTGGTCGTTTCACCAAAGGCTCCCGATTGGTTCCTACTGCTCGTAGAAGACCTTACGGTGAAGTTTGGATTTCAATTACCTATAAGTAAATCAAGGCTGGCTGAACGGCCGTTTTTTTAAAGCTGTGACGTGACACTTCAATCGATAGGAGATATGTCGGCAATCCGGGTCATGCTTGCATCTCAAACGTTGAGCGACTGCTCTCGTCTGTCTCCACCGACGGCTATTGGCCGAAGGCTGCCAGAGCCGTACGACTGAAATCGGCCCAGAGTTGAGAGTCACGGATGTGTGGCTTGGCTTTAGCGCTATTTATTTATTACCTGTAACGATCATGGGGTAAGCCTGTGGTAGCTAAAGCGAATTATCACCAGCATCTAATCGCAGACCAAGCATGGAGTCTAACTTGAAATAAATTCAACGACTCGAAAGTCAGGGCGCTTCACTTTTCCGCATTTGTTGAGGAGGCTCATCTCAGCTACCCACCATTCTGAAATTTTAGTTCCGGCTCTTGCGTTAAAATGTCCGCTTGGTGTATATTATTATCGCCAGACGGACATTTTGGGCTCTATCATCAGTTCACATCGAAGATACATTGGTTCGTAATACGAGCTGGAAGAGTCTTAATCGTTGATTTGTTTTGTCGAGAATTATAGGAGAGAGACATGTTTCAAAAGAATGCGTGGTACGTAGCAGCAACCCCCGACGAAATTGATGGAAAGCCTCTAGGCAGAAAAATCTGTAATGAGCAAATCGTGTTTTATCGTGGCCCTGATGGCAAGCCGGTAGCCTTGGATGATTATTGCCCGCACCGCGGCGCACCCTTGTCGCTAGGCAAGGTAGAGAGTGGAAAGCTTATCTGCGGTTACCACGGATTGGCAATGGGAAGCGAGGGTAAAGCGGTTTCAATGCCAGGGCAGCGAGTCTCAGGTTTTCCTTGTGTACAAAGCTACCCGGTAGAAGAACGCTATGGCTTTATTTGGGTCTGGCCCGGAGACAAAGATAAAGCTGATCCCGAGCTAATCCACAAGCTTCACTGGGCGGACAACCCAGATTGGGCCTATGGCGGTGGTTTGTACCACTTCAATTGCGATTATCGATTCGTTATCGATAACTTGATGGATTTGACGCACGAAACCTATTTACATCCTACCAGTATTGGTCAGCGTGAAATTGAGGAAGTGCCTCCGACGAGTCGAATGGAAAATGGTAGCGCTATCACCAGTCGCTTCATGCATAACATCATGGCGCCACCCTTTTGGAAAGCTGCATTGAGGGGCAATAATCTCAAGGATGATGTACCTGTAGATCGTTGGCAGATCTGCCGCTTTTTTCCACCAAGTCATGTAATGATTGACGTGGGCGTAGCTCACGCTGGTCACGGTGGGTTTGAAGCTGATCCCGCGCACAAGGTGAGTAGCGTCGTGGTGGACTTCATTACGCCAGAAACTGAGACATCGACTTGGTATTTCTGGGGTATGGCGCGTAACTTCAATGCGCGTGACCAAGGGCTCACTGACCAGATTACTAGCAATCTTAGCAAAGTGTTTTTAGAGGACAAGGAGATGTTGGAGCGTCAGCAAGTTAATGTCGAGCGGACTCGTCGGCCTCTGCTCAGTCTCAATATTGATGGCGGCGGTATGCATGCGCGTAAGATTATTGATCAGCTTGTATCAGAAGAGCAGTCTACGTCGTGATTTGATGTGCAAGGCGCACGACATCTTATCTGATGTTGTACGCTACCGTTGAATTGAGCCTTATAAGTTAAAAAGACTAAGCCCCATGATTGGGGCTTAGTCTTTTTCCTGATCGTTTGACTCAGTTTTGTCGAGATCGCAGGTTTTAAACCTAACCACCAAGTTGACTTGATAGTGTCTTTGTTTCTGTCATGAGTAATTCGCCAAGCTCTTTGATTTGAGCAGTTCCTAATCTTACATTGGGGCCAAACACACCAATTGAGCCTGCGACCTGTGTTCCTCCGGTAAAAAAAGGTGCGGCAATAGCTACGGCGCCCGGGATAAGCTCTTGAAGACTAACGGCGTAGCCTTGCTGACGGGTTCTCGCCAATTCTTCTTGAAACTGCTTTGGGTCGAGATGAGTGTTTCTCAGGTACCCATTGAGTTGGTCTTGGTCAACGTCTGAGTACGCCAAGATGGCACGGCCACTCGCGCCCAGGACGATACTTTCGCGATAGCCCACACCCCTCTTAAAGCTTAACGGCTGAGCGCTAGGGAGCTCACTGATACATGTCCTGTAAGCGCCTTGAGGTATGAAAAGAGCGACAGTTTCACCTGTGGCTTCCCATATACGGCGTAGTACAGGCTTTGCAAATTCGCTTAGTTCAAAGCTCGATGTCCAGACGTGAACCAAGTGAGCGACCGATGGGCCAAGCCTGAACTTTTGTGGTTCTCCAACAGACATAACAAAGCCACTTTGTTCTAGCGTGTAGAGCAGTCTGTATAAAGTGGGTCTGCTGAGATCTACACGCTTTAGTAGTTCACCAGCGGATAGCTCATAGTCCGCTGCCGTGAATGCCATCAGGATATCCAGTGCGCGATCAACCGCGCGAACACTGTCCCCGAGCCTTTCTGTGGTCATGAAGTTCCTTCAGATGAATATTAAGTCGATACCTTGATCCGTAAAGACCCTGATAAAAAACACCGCAAGAATTTGTCCGTCAGACGTATAATAGTATCGTCTGGCGGACAAATTCAATAAGGTCACTGCTAAGGGCGGGTTGTACTGTTCATTGACACACACCAAATGGTCGTCATTAGCAGTCTCCTTGTAGCTCGAAATTCATCGCCCCAATGCCCTGATAATTACTGGAATTGTATCTGAAACAGCCGTCTGGCTACCAGACTAACGAAACACAAAAGATCCATTTAATCAAACCATTGAGGACTAAGAATATGGATAGGAGCAAAAAATTAAGCGGACGCGTTGCCATCATTACTGGATCTGCGCAGGGCATAGGCGCGAGCTACGCAAGCGCGTTGGCAGATGAGGGGGCTGCAATAGTGCTAGCCGATATTTTGGATGCTGAGCCATTAGCGCAAGAGATCCGCCAGCGAGGAGGGAAGGCGATGGCATTGAAGGTTGATGTCACCAGTGCGTCGTCGGTCAAGTCGATGGTGGCTAATTCGGTAGAAGAGTTTGGATCTGTCGATATTCTAATTAATAACGCAGCGCTATTCGGGAATGTTCAACCCAAGCCTTTTCTTCAAATTACATCCGAAGAGTGGGACCGAATGATGTCCGTAAACGTTAGGGGGGCGTTTGAATGTGTTAAAGCCGTTGCCCCGCAAATGAAAAAACAGAAGTACGGAAAAATCGTAAATATTGCATCTGGGACTGTTTTCAAAGGTATACCGTTGATGCTGCACTATGTGTCATCCAAGGGCGCCATCGTAGCAATGACACGTTGTTTGGCGCGCGAGTTGGGTGACGATGGAGTTCGGGTTAATACGCTGGCACCCGGTCTCGTAATGAGTGAGAGCGTCTTGGACAATCCAGCTTGGCGTGGAGCCGTTGTTCAAAATAATGTGAATAGCCGCGCAATCAAACGTGATGCTACGCCAGAGGATATGTGCGGAACGATGGTTTACCTGTGCTCTTCTGAGAGCGACTTTGTCACTGGGCAGGTGCTTGTTGTTGATGGTGGGTCAGTGACTCATTAATGACCGCCAACGTTCACTTAAGGGTATGTAGATGAAAAGTCGTAATTTAATCGATGGCAATTGGGTTGAGGCTATAAGTGGGGAGCGTGCTAAGAGTATTGATCCCTCCACCGCTTTGCCGATTGGATCTTTTGCGGCGGGTGCTCGGGCCGATGCACAAGCGGCAATTGTTGCTGCATCAAAAGCATTTGAAGATTGCCACTGGGCGCAGAATCCTCGGTTGCGCCAACTAGTGATGTTGCGCTGGGCAGATCGACTAGAGGAAAAATTAGAAGAGTTGGCAACACTCCTTGTAACGGAAAACGGAAAAATCATCTCTCACGCACGGGCCGAAATGGCGATTGCCATATCGGAAATTCGTTATTACGCTGGACTTGCCCGGCATATTCCAGGAAATGTTCTCGAGGTCGAACCGGGTGTATTTTCCACACTGTTGCGTGAGCCTGCCGGGGTCGCCGCGCTTATTATTCCTTGGAACGCCCCAGTTGCCTTATTGATTCGTTCCCTGACACCAGCCCTAGCTGCTGGGTGCACAGTCGTAATCAAGCCAGCGCCTCAGACTGTTCTGATCACGACTGAAATCATACGCGCTTTGCATGAAGATGAGGCACTCATGCCGGGCGTCGTGAATATGGTTGCAGAAACAGGGCATGAAGTGGCTCAAGAGTTTGTGACGTCGCCAGACGTTGCCGTTGTTAGTTTTACTGGGTCCAATTTGACTGGGCAACGCATCATGGCTGCAGCTGCGCCGACAATGAAAAAGCTGTCGCTGGAGTTGGGTGGTAAATCATGTGCTCTTGTTTTTGAAGACGCTGACATAGCTCGGATGGTCCCTATGCTAACGGCCGGTGCCATCATTATTTCAGGACAGCAGTGTACGGCCGTACGCCGGATTTTGGTGCATGACTCCAAATATGAGGAGGTGAAGCGAGCTTTGAAGGTGAGCTTTGAGCAGATTGTTGTAGGGCCCGGTCATCAAGCGGGAGTTGATATGGGACCTATGATTGATGAGGCCTCTTTGTCTTTGATCCAATCAAATATATTGGAGGCGACGGATATTTGCGATGAAGTGATAGTGAGTGGTGGACGTCTAGGCGGTGCACTTGCGCGAGGTTACTTTTTAACGCCCACGTTAGTTGCACATGATGACCCCTCCGCTGACTTCTGTCAGAAAGAACTATTTGGCCCTTTTGTGGTGTTGGAAAGGTTTGCGGATGAAGCGGAGGCAATTGCGAAGACGAACTTTACCGAGTACGGGCTCTCAGCCAGCATTTGGACACGTGACGGTGCCCGCGCAATGCGGCTGGCACGAGCACTTCGTAACGGTACCGTTTGGATTAATGACCACAATAAATTGTTTGCTGAGGCTGAGACTGGTGGCTATAAGCGTAGCGGTTTAGGTCGCTTGCACGGTCATGATGGTCTTATGGACTTTATGGAGATTAAGCACATTTACCAATCCGTAGGTGTTGCTGCGTGAACGTTTTTTGATCCTAACTGTAGATATATTTCTTTGCTGTTTGACTCTGAAACCCCGAGCTGCCGATAGGAAGCTCGGGGTTTTTCATTGTTAGCCAATGTTCCTTTGCGAGCCATAGTCTGGCCTATCCGACAGCCTATAACTAAGTAATAACCCGCATTTTAAGTTGCCATAAATATCCGTACAATGGATACTTATCTTGCTAGACGGACATTTGCCAACCAATCAAAGGAGTTAAACATCATGAATTTAGAAATGTCGGAAACATTAGTTCGTACTGGTTCAGGGACCCGCATGGGTAGTTTGATGAGGTGTTATTGGATACCTATCCTGAAGTCCAATGAGATCGCTGAGCCCGATTGCCCCCCCGTCCGTGTGCAGGTATTGAGTGAAAAGCTCTTGGCATTTCGCGATACAGATGGCAATCCAGGAATCATCGATGAGTTTTGTTCTCACCGAGGGGTGTCTCTTTTTTTCGGTCGTAACGAAGAGAATGGGATTCGCTGCGCATATCACGGTGTGAAGTTTGACCGAAATGGTCAATGTGTTGACGTGCCATCCTCGCCAAAGGCTTGCGCCCATATGCATATCAAGTCATATCCGTGCATTGAGCGTGGTGGAATTGTGTGGGCCTACATGGGATCAAAAGATCGCATGCCGCCACCTGTTGATCTGGAGTGGGTGACTTTGCCAGAAAGTCATGTCCATGTGTCGCGACGCTGGCAGGAGTGTAACTATTTGCAGGCTATGGAAGGTGGTATCGATACTGCGCACGTTTCATATGTGCACCGTTACGAAGTGGATATTGATCCAATGCACCAAGGCACAAAGGCGCTTGATTACATCAAGGCAGACGGCAATGTGGTGTTCGAAATCGAAAAGATGCCATTTGGATTGACTCTGTTCGGCCGTAGGAACGGAGAGGAAGATTCATATTACTGGCGAATCACGCAATGGTTGTTCCCCTGGTACACATTGATTGCCCCGTTTGGCGACCATTCCATGGCAGGTCACATTTTCGTGCCGATGGATGATCATAATTGCTGGGTTTGGAGCGTCAACTTCCATCCCCACAAACCTCTCTCAGACGAGGAGCGCCGTGAGCTCGAGCTCGGCAAGGGAATCCACGTAGAGTACGAGGAGGGCTCTCTGAGACCTAAGGCCAATAAGGACAATGACTATTTGATTGATCGACAGGCGCAGAAAGATAAGCGTTCATATAGTGGCGTCTTTGGTTTTGCACTTCAGGACTCATCATTGCAAGAGAGTATGGGGCCAATTCAGGATCGAGAAGCCGAACATTTGTTGCCTACTGATAGGGCAATTGTGATGGCAAGACGGATGCTTCACGATGCGGTAATTGGGATGGAGAAAGGAGAGCAGCCCCCTGCGTTAGATGCGGCGGCGCAGCATGTACGTTCAGCCGGCGTTCTACTGGATCGATCTGTGAATCCAGTTGAGTGGGCGCGTGCGCATCTGAACAACAACTTGGACAAGCCAATTTATACAGTCTGATAGATCTTGTTCAATTTAGGTGCACCATTTGAAGGGGTGTTTTAAGTGGGTAGATTAAGTAAAAAGAAAGCGTTGATTACCGGAGGTGGTGCTGGTATCGGCTCAGCATGTGCTCGATTGTTTTGTTCTGAAGGGGCAATTGTCACGATTGTCGATAGTGATAGGCAGTCGCTGGAACTTACGGTAGATTTAGTGAGGTCAACAATTCCTGACGCTTTGATTTCAAGCTTTGTGGCAGATGTTTCGTCAGCTGAGTTGGCTCAGTTGGCAGTTCAGCATTGTGTTGACTTCTCCGGCGGATTAGACGTCCTTGTAAATAACGCTGCTTGTCGGAATTATTCGACATTGGGTGAGGCCACTTTAGATGAGTGGAACGCCGTGGTATCCGTGAACTTGTTTGGAAATGCTAATTATTGCCGAGCATCTTTGCCGTATCTGCGTCAATCAGGGAGAGGCAGCATTGTGAATGTTTCGTCATGCTACGCAGTTAGTGGGCGTAAAGGAATGGGTCTTTACGACACCACCAAAGCAGGACAATTGGCGTTTACACGTACTTTGGCTCATGAGGAAGCATGCCATGGGGTCAGAGCCAATGTTGTTTGCCCTGGCTCAACCCTAACGGAATTTCATATTGCTAAAGCAGAAGCGAAGGGTAAGAGTGTTGATCAGCTTAAAACTGAGCGTAGTGTCACATCACTGCTTGGTCGTTGGGCTTCGCCAGAGGAAATTGCATGGCCAATTCTTTGGTTGGCTTCGGATGAGGCCTCCTTCGTTACAGGAGCGACCTTTATGGTTGATGGTGGATTGTCAGCTATGTGATTTACGTTGCCTTAGCGAATATATGGTATCCAAATAACCTTATATTAATAGACTCGGTGGGTGGATTGAGAATCTGTGACTTGTCCCGGCCTTTTCGATCCACTGTAACTTGAGACAATGGCCTCTTAGGCGGAGAGAGGAATATGAAGCCCGATACGGCGATGAACAGATTGTTCGAATCGTGCGCGAAACTGACAAGGATACGGTGGCCGAGGTCGCCAAGCGCCACGGTATAAGCGAAGCGACGATATATGCCTAGCGCAAGAAATTTGGCAGCCTGGAAACGGACGAAGTGAAGCGGCTAAAAACGCTGGAAGCCGAGAACGCCCGGCTGCGGAAGCTGCTGGTTGACAGGGAGCTTGAGATCGACGTGATGAAGGAGATCAACGCAAAAAAGTGGTGAGCGTACAGGGCCGATTAATGCAGGCACGATACGCCATTTCCCGTGGCGTATGCCAGCGTCGGGCCTGTGCGCTGATGAATGTCTCCCGCTGTGGTTTGTATTACACATTAAAGATGCCCGTAAAGGACGCCCCGGTGATTCAGGCTATGCAACGATTATCATAGTACCCACGTTTTGGTTCGCGCCGTATTCGTATCTTTCTGGGTCGTGGGGGCATTCAGGTTGGCAAAGAACGATGCTCACGCCTGTGGGGTCAAGCTGGTTTGCAAGTGCCGGCAAAACGCAAACGACTCCGCGTGGCTGGCACCCAGTGTCGCCCGTGTCTTCCTAACGGCAGAAAGAGCGTTTGGAGTTACGACTTCGTGTACGACGCCTGCGCCAACGGTCAGACACTTAAATGTTTGACCGTCGTGAACGAATACACCTGGGAATGCGTCGCCATTGACGTGGCCGTAAGCATTCGGGCCAACCGCGTGATCGACGTGCTTAGCCGTTTGGTGAGCTTGCATGGCTCGCCCTAATACCTTCGAAGCGACAACGGTCCGGAGTTTGTGAGCACGCAGCTGTTGCAATGGGCCGTGGATGAAAAACTCGAAACGGTTCTGATCGAACCGGGCAAGCCATGGCAGAACGGCACCAACGAGAGCTTTAACGGAAAATTCCGCGACGAATGCCTGTCGATGGAATGGTTCCGCAATCGCTTGGAAGCCCGGGTCATCATCGAAGACCGATGTCGCCACTACAATGAGATCCGACTGCAACAAGACATTTTTGGGGGGTGCTGGTGAGGCCAACTCCTACATATTTGAAATCTGAGCAGGTCTAACTATATTTGTACAGTGGTGCTTTTGCTTGAGTCCATTGTTCTGGTTCATGGCCTGGACCCCAGCATTCGATCGCTGTGCCATCGCGACGAACGACTGGGCCGCATTTTTGTTAGGTGGAGCTTATAATTCCCGGACGAGAAGGGCTTGCTTTGTGCCATTTGAGGAATGGTTGACGACCTACAGATCAAGCGTAAGCATTGCTGACTTAGCTCTAGAGCAGCAGGGCAGAATCTGGTTGTTAGCTGTTTTCTCTGCATCCGTCAGGTATAAATCACGGTGATCAGGTTCACCTTCGATAACGCGAGTAAGACAAGTTCCGCAAACGCCCTCCTCACAAGACACGGGTATGAATACGTCATTCTCTTCCAGCACCCTTGTAATTGACTTACCCGGTGCGACATCAAGAATAGTTCCCGAACTAGCGATTTTTACCTTGAAGACTTTGTCGCCGCTGGTATCGATTTCCCCTGCTCCGAAGTATTCAAAATGGATTTGGTCACTCGACCACCCGGCTTCTTTGGCTGAGTCGACGACATAGTCGATAAATCCTTTTGGGCCGCACACATAAAGATGAGTTGTTGGCGAAGGTTTAGCCATTAATGTTTTGAGATCAAGTTTCTGAGCATCATCACCGTCGTCGAAGTGGAAATGAACGCGGTCTGAAAACTCTGATGATTGAATCGTGTCCAGGAATGCAGTACGTTCACGTGACCGAGTACAGTAGTGCATTCTGAAAGCAGCATTGATGCGATTCAGTTGGTGTGCCATACTCAAAATCGGGGTTACACCAATACCGCCAGCTAACAGCAAGCTTTGATTTGCACTAATGAGCGGAAAGTGATTTTTCGGCGTGCTAATTCTTAGTACGTCGCCCACTTTGATTTTTTTATGGATAGCGACTGAGCCCCCTCTTGACTCGGCATCTTTCAGTACAGCGATTACATAGCGGTGACTTTCGGTGGAATCGTTCAGCAGTGAATACTGCCTAACGATTCCACCAGGCAGGTGTACGTCTATATGCGCACCCGCGGTGAAGTATGGTAGTTGTTTTCCGTCTACTTCGGCTAATTCAAGGCTGATGATATCAACGGCTTCAAAGATTTTATTGACAACAGTTACTGATAATTGATTCATTACATTTAAAGGTTTAGTTGAGAAACTAGGCTTAAGAGCGAATTGAGTTGAATAGAAAGGTGAGCATCTCGGGCTCTGTATGCTTTTGGAGGTATTTCAAACGCCTAGATATTGAGTTAACAATTCAGGTTGTTGAATTAGGGCTGCACTCTGTTTTTCATGGACAACCACACCTTTCTCAAGGACAACGCAGCGGTCCGTGTTGGCCAGTACCTTGCGATAATTCCGATCAACGATCAGGGTGGCTACGCCAGTTTCACGAATCGTTCCGATAATGCGCCATATCTCGGCGATAATGAGGGGCGCTAGTCCCTCTGTTGCTTCATCAAGGATTAACACGTCCGGGTTCGTCATTAAGGCACGACCAATCGCTAGCATCTGCTGTTCACCCCCCGACAGCTGTTGTCCACCGTGCCCAAGCCGCTCTGTAAGCCTTGGAAATGTCTCTAGAACACGATCGTAGCTCCAGTCGTTGCGTTCGTTAACTCCGGGACGAGCTGCGACCAGTAGGTTTTCGCGAACATTTAGGTTTGGAAAAATACCTCTGCCTTCGGGTACATAAGCTACGCCGAGGCGTGATACTTGATGAGGTGCTGAGCGTGTGTGGTCATCACCTCGGATTTTGATTTGTCCAGAGCTAGGTCGTACATGTCCCATAAGAGTTCTGATCAATGTGCTCTTTCCCATGCCGTTTCGACCTAGTAGACCAACAGATTCACCAGGATTAATTTTAAAATTGACATCAAACAGAATATGGCTCTCACCGTAGTGGGTGTTTAGACTTTTTGCTTCGATCAAACTGCTCATGCTTCATCCCCCAAGTAAGCTGTTTGCACATCGGGGTTATTGCGGATTTCCTCAGGTTCACCATGAGCGATTACGCATCCGTTCACCATAACGGTGATTTCGTCGGAAATGCGAAAAACAGCATCCATGTCATGTTCGACTAGTAAGACAGCATGTTCTTTCTTTAGGTCGTTTAATAGGCCAAGCATGCGATCGGTTTCTTCTGCCCCCATGCCAGCGAGTGGCTCATCGAGTAGGAGCACTTTGGGTCGAGTGGCGAGACACATCGCGATTTCGAGTTGGCGTTTTCCACCATGAGAAAGAAGGCCAGCTTTGCGATGGGCAAACTGTGATAAACCCGCGAGCTCCAGTGCGTGACTGGCAGCTTCATTAGTAAAGTCACATTTTGTATGTGGTGTGCCCCAATTCCAGAATTTCTGGTGCTTGGATTGCGCGGAAATTCGACAGTTTTCGTGGACTGATAAGGAGGGGAAGATTGTTGTGCGTTGATAGCTTCGTCCGAGGCCTGCTTGAGCTCGATCTGGTTGTGACCAGTCTGTTATGTCTTTATCCAACATCTTAATTTGACCCTCGTTGGGTGGGATTTCACCTGATAGCACACTGACAAGTGTGGACTTTCCCGCACCGTTCGTACCGATCACTGCATGGACAGCACCCTGATTTAGGTTGAGTGATGCGTTGTTAATGGCGATTAAGCCTCCGAAGCGTCGTGTTATGTTTTTTGCTGATAAAAGTGTTTGAGACATGCCTAGACCTTAATGTACTGTTGCTGAGCGTACTGTTGGTGATGGTTTTTTTTTGCCACGTCTTTTACTGAGCTGTTTCGGCAGACCGATCAAACCTGTCGGCATAAGTGCCACCAGCGCGATCACGGTGAGACCAAAAGTTAGGTGCCAGTGGACGGCAAACGCGCCAAAAATTGCTTCTGATTGGAAGAGTTCTTGCAGAAAAATGAGGCCAGCTGCTCCGATCATCGCACCCCATAGTCGACTGGTCCCCCCCAGAATGACCATGAATAGAACAATGCCCGATTGCTCCCAGCTCAGCAATTCCGGATTGACGTAGCCGTCCTTAATCGCGTACAGCACTCCTGCAAGGCCGCCAAATCCTGCCGCTACGATGTAAGCGGTGAGCTTGTAACCAAAGGTCGAATACCCGACAGCTCGCATACGCTGTTCGTTGACGTGTATACCTGTTAGCGCCGCTCCGAACCGTGAACGCATGAGGATGGTCAGAAAACCCCAAGTAAATATCAGGCATCCGAGGGTAAAGACATAAAACGAGTAATTGCTACTGATGTCGAGAAGAACAGCGTCTCCGATTCGTAATTCTGGGCGCGTATTCAGATAAATGCCGTCAGTACCACCCCCGAGTTTGGTGTCGTGAAAGACGTAGTAGGCCATTTGCGCAAATGCTAGCGTGACCATGATGAAGTACACCCCTTTGGTTTTCAGGGCTAAAGGACCTGTGATTAAGGCGTAAACCATGGCAGATATCACCGCTACAGGCACAAGCCATAAAAGGTTGCCAGCCGCGAATTCGGGCGACAGTAGCGTGACTGCGTAAGCAGAAACTCCAAAAAAAGCGGCGTGTCCTAGGCTGATCAAACCTGTGCATCCAACCAGTAATTGAAGGCTCAGTGCAAAAATACTGTAGATCATGACTTTGATGATCAACGTCGTGTAGTAGGCGGTTGTTATCATTGGTAAAAAGGCGATAACAATAACCAGTGTTAGCATCAAAAGAGTGCGAGATTTTGAATTCATTTCGCATCAGCCTTGTTTAAATAGCCCTTCAGGCTTGAAGAGGAGAATGGTTGCCATCATTATGTAGACGAGAACTCCGGCGACCTGAGGAAATAGAATTTGACCGAAAGTGTCGATAAATCCAATCAACATTGCGGCGATAAAGGCACCCTTAATCGAGCCGATGCCACCGATGACCACGACGACAAAGCAGATAATGATGACGGCATTCCCCATGCCTGGATACACCGATGAAACTGGTGCTGCAATTGCCCCCGCTAGTGCAGCCAAAGCAACGCCAAGTGCAAATACGACACGAAACAGTTGATTGATATCGATGCCCAGTGAGTTGATCATTTCCCGATTGCTGGCGCCGGCTCGGATCATCATGCCTAGTCGGGTGCGTGACAGTAGCCAATACATGAAGACAGCAACAATGATGCAAACCGCCGATATGAAAAGTCGGTAAGTTGGGTATGTCATGAGATCGCCAAGTTGAATAGAACCGCTGAGCCATTCTGGGGCCGATACGCCGTGTACATCGTTGTCGATGATAATGCTGCGTAGTTCCTCAAAAACCAAAATCAGCCCATAGGTCATAAGGACCTGTTGAAGGTGGTCGCGTGTGTACAGATAGCTGTAGAAGGCCCACTCAAGAAAATAGCCGAGTAGGGCAGCCAGAACAATGCAGACCAGAACAGTAGTAATGAAGCCCCCTCCCAGGTACTGCGCCACCAAAGGCTGGAGAGTAAAGGCCATATAGGCACCGATCATGTAGAAACTACCATGTGCCAGGTTAATAATGCCCATGATGCCGAAGATAAGTGTCAGTCCACTGGCTACTAAAAATAGCAGTAATCCATATTGGACAGCGTTCAGGCACTGAATAAGGTAAGTGGCCACGTCCACAACCGTTCCTTTTCTAAAGATTTGTGCCTCTTTCTTGACGATAAATTGATCATTGTCAAAAAAGAGGCGAGACAAATTAGAGTTTGCAGCCCCGTGCTGGGTCGGCAAGTTTCTCTACAGCAACTTTAACGATTTCATTTTTGCCATTCTTTACTTGGCGAAGATAAATATCTTGGATCGGATTGCCTGCAGCGGACAACTTGAATTGACCTCGGGGGCTGTCGACCACGGCGTTGCTCATAGCTTCATGCATTTGATCGCGTTTCTTGATGTCGCCTCCAACTGCTTTCAGGCCTGCGTCAAGTAACTGCGCCGCGTCGTAACCTTGTATCGCGTATACGTCAATCGGATTGGATGGATAGCGCTTCGAGAAACTAGCGCGGAAAGCATTGTCACGTGGAGTGTTTAAGTTGTCGGCGTAATGAAGCGTTGTTAAAAGGCCATCAGCTGAAGCACCTTGGGCTTCGAGAGTACCGTCGGTTAAGAAGCCGCTACCTAATAGTGGAATATTGGCAGCTAGGTTTGCGCCGGCATAATCTTGTACAAATTTGACTGCGCCACTACCCGCAAAGAAGGTATAAACAACGTCAGGCTTAATTGACGCAATTTCCGTCAATAGAGGCTGGAACTCAACGGTAGGGAAGGGTACAGTCAGGTGTCTGATTACTTTTCCGCCTTTCTCTTCAAAAGCCTCTTTGAATCCATCGGTCGATTCTTGGCCGGCAGCGTAGTTCCAAGTGATTGTGACGGCAGTCTTGTAACCCTTATCGATAGCGACCGGTCCCATCGCGTAGCCTGGTTGCCAATTTGAAAATGATGTTCGGAATACACCTTTGCTGCACAGTGGGCCAGTAATCGCATCAGCACCTGCATTAGGAATAATTAGTGTTACACCCGCATCCTTAGCAGCCTTTGCTAAGGCCATTGCTACGCCTGAGTGCACCGACCCGACCAGCACATCAACTTGGTCTCGTTTAATGAGTCTATTTGCATTGTCAGGACCTTTTGATGGATTGGATTCGTCATCGACCCGAAAGTACTGGATATCTTGACCTGCCAGTTTTCCACCTTGCTCTTCAACATAAAGCTTGAAGGCATTTTCGATCGTTTGTCCGATTGTTCCGTAAGCGCCACTGTACGGAAGCATGAAACCAACCTTTACAGTTGCTGAAGCTTGAGCGCAAGCGACTGTAAAGAGCGTTGCCGTGGCAAGAATCTTCAATTTCTTCATTTGTCTACTCCAGGTTATTTATTGACGCACAATACCGTCATTTTCAAAATGTCCATTAGGTGGACATTAGTATCATTTTATGTGAAGAGGTTTGTATCCGCTAGTCTTATAGGTAGGCACCTAGGGAAATCCCCACGTTGATCCGACGTTTTGCAGCACTTAGGCCATTTTGTTATATGACGGGTTAGTTGATGTGGCCTGTCCCGGCTTTTTGGATCTACGGTAACTTGAGATAATGGTCTCTTGGACGGAGAGAGGCACATGAAGAAGAACCGATACAGCGACTGGGTATTTCGGAGCAACGTGACCACTGATTTCGGCCGAACGTGACCGACGGTTTCGCTCCAACGTGACCGATTTTTGCCTTTGACCGAAATGGGCGGTCACGATAGCGAAATGGCCGGTCACGATGCCGTGACGGCATCCTACAGCGGCGTGACGGTGTTGCGCATAGAACGAACTTAAAGCGGGTACGCTTGCCGGTTTCCACGGAGAAGCCAATGCCCGCGCAAAGGATGACTATGCGTAAGATTAAAGATGTACTGTGCCTCAAATTGCAGGCAAGGTTGTCGCGTGAACACATTGCTACGGCCTTGCACATATCCAAAGGGGTCGTTGCCAAATACATCGGCCTGGCCGGCGCGGCGGGGCTGGACTGGACTGGACTGGACTGGGCGTCGATCCGTGACCTTGACGAAACGCAACTAGAACACCGTTTGCTAAGCAAGCCGGTCAAGCGGTCGGACTACGTGCTGCCAGACTATGGTCGAATCTAGCAGGAGTTGCAGCGAAAAGGCGTGACCCTCATGCTGCTGTGGGACGAATACCAGACCGAGTATGCAGTCATTGATTTCATTGCGCTCCTTTTACCCCCTAGACCTTGACCTGCTACTCGCCCACAAGAGACGATGAACCCCGATATCAAGAGTCGGAAAAGCATGACGCATGCTACTAACAAACTTGATCCATAAGATCGTTGTTGCTGAGCCCCACCAGGGGTTTGCCTTCGAGGCTTGGGCGCATCACGCGCTCGCAGGAGCAGTAAAAGCTGTTGCCGTCGATCAGGGCGATACGCTGCTGGTGTGTGGTCGAAACGTCCATGTCACTACTCTCCAGACATACAGCTCTTGCCCGTCCTTAAGCTCAATGTTGGCAAACGTAGGGTTGGCGCAGTCCAGCCGAACCACGCCTTTGCACTTGTAAAGGCGTTTGACGGTGTATTCCCCATCAACTACCGCCACCACAACACGTCCATGAGCCGGTGTGACTGACCGATCCACGAAGACGTAATCCCCGTCTTGAATGCCAGCGTCGCGCATGGAGTCGCCACGCACGCGCATGAAGAACGTGGCGTCGGGCTGCTTGACCAACAGATCATTTAGATCAAGCCGTTTCTGGGCATGGTCCTGAGCAGGGCTAGGAAAGCCGCATTGCACTGTGCTGGGTATGCCCCAGACAGTTACCGGCATTTGATTTACTGGAACGGGTTTGCCCATATTTTTACTGTGTATAGAAACAGTATTTTAGCGTTATATGAGCAACAAATTAATCGTCGGCAGAAAATTCCTAACGAGGAAAACGGGTCGATCCCTGCCTAGGCTAACCTGACATCATTGGTGCGAGCTTCTTGGCAAGCAGCTCCAAAGCTTCCCTTCGTTCATTGAAGTAGTCATGACGATTGTAAATGCCCTCTACACCTTTGAGTTTATGGTTCAAGCACCGCTCTGCCACGTGCCCAGGAACGCCTAGCGAAGCTAACAAGCTCCGGCAGGTGCGTCGTAAGTCGTGAACGGTGAAATGCGCCAGATCTTCCATTTTGTTTTCAGGTTGCACATCTTTGCCAGGGTCCCTACCAAACAGTTTGCATATCGCCCGATTCAGGGTGTCTTTACCCATGTGTGGCATTTTGCTCGACCGCCTATTTGGGAAAACATAGTCAGACCCAAATGCACGCACTTTAAGCTCGTTTAGCCACTGAATGGCTAAGTCAGGTAATGGGATGTCAATGGCAATACCCGACTTGCTTCGTTCTTTGGGCAGGTACCAAACCTTTTCGTTCAGGTCGAATTCGCTCCACTTTGCTTCCGTTAGCTCGCCTTTTCTGACGCCCAACAAGACTAAAAGCCCACAGGCCAAGTAGTTTTCCCGGGTAAAGCTAGTTGCTTCTTCTCTGAACTTCTTGAACGCAAATGTAAGCTCTTCGAAGCTCAGGGCTCTATCTCTGCTTTTTTCTATACCGCCAGCATCGTCTACCGAAAAGGCAAAAGCAGGGTTGCTGGAAACGATGTCTAGTTTGATGGCGTGATTAAACATCTGCTTGCAGTACAGCAACGCATCGTTGGCAATCGTTGGCCTGCCGCTTTCCGTAATGTTACGCAGAATCTGCCTGATATCGCGCCCCGTAACAGCCGCTGGTTGTATTTGCCCAATGACTGGGGCGATGTCTTTTGTGTAGACCCGGAAGGGGATGTGGTGGTGCTTCAGGCGCTTTTTATTGCCTTCGTGCCAGTCCTTGAAAAGGTCATCGACGCAGTTGATCTCGCCATAACTGGCTCTCTTCTTTGCAACGAGGGGGTCAAGACCCTCTCGGAGTTGCTTCATCTGCAAAGCCGCCGCCACTCGGGCATCTGCAAGCGAAAGGTCGTCCACCTTGCCTAGAGTCATTTCTTTGCGCTTTGCGTTGGATGTGTAACGCAACATCCAGTACGCACGACCAACTTTGGGAACGACAAGGTAAAGGCCATTGCCATCGGCGAACCGTCCGGGCTCCCCCCTAATTCGTGCGCTGACGGCCTTGCTGGTAAGTTCTGCCATAACCCCCTCCAAATGTACCCACCACCAGGCTTGGTGGGTATTACATCATACTCACCATTATACCCACCGATTTAGACTTGATTCTGGTGGGTATCAGTAGACACCCATGGAGTTTGGTTTTTATATAAACTATTGATTTTATTTGTTATGTTGACATAAGTTGACATCGATTTAAATCACTCAATATTCTGGGCCTGCTCCCGCATCTGCTCAATCAACAACTTCAAGTCAATCGCTGCGCGCGTTACTTCAATACCTGCCGCCTTTGACCCCAGCGTATTGGCTTCACGGTTCATTTCCTGGAACAGAAAATCCAGCCGCTTGCCTACGCTGCCGCCCGGGCTTTTACCTTTGCCAGTTCCCGCGGCTTTGGCCTCGCCGGTCGTCAATACATGCGAGAGCTCGTGCAGGTGCGATTTCAGCCGTGACAGCTCTTCGGCGACATCTACCCGCAGCGAAAACAATGAAGTTTCTTGTGCAATGCGAGCCGACAATTCGGCGCCGGAAATTTGCGCAAACCCGCCGGGGTTTGCCGCTTCAAGCGCCTCGCGCAGACGCGCGGCCAGTTTGGACTTGTGGTCGGACAGCATTTGCGGCAAGGCGGCCTCAACCTCGGCCACAATGTCGTTGATCGACGCTGCGCAATCGAGCATCATTTGCGCCAATCGTGCACCTTCGCGTTCGCGGTTGGCCTGCATGTCTGCCAGCGCAGCTTCCAGCGCCTGTACCGACAATTGCGTCCATACTTCGGGGTCAAAACCTTCGGCGTCGCCAGCACCTGAGCCTTTGATCAGTTCAGCCAGGGCAGGCGAGGGCGTTTCGGGCAAAACTGCGCGGGCTTGCGCCAGTTGTTCGGCCACTGTCTGTAAATAGCTTGTATCCAGTGCCTTGGTCGTTTCGCTGCGGGTACGGGTATACGACAGCCGCACCTCAACCTTGCCACGCGTCAGTTGTTGCGACAGTCGTTCGCGCAGGGCACCTTCAGCAAAGCGCAAATCGTCCGGCATCCGGAATGTCACGTCCAGATAGCGGCTGTTAACGCTGCGCACCTCAAGAGAGGCCATCCCGTCGGGACCTTCGGTGCGGGCATTGCCGAAGGCGGTCATACTGCGAATAGTCATGAAAGTATCCTGTGTTGTGGTTCGTGGCGCGCGCTGAAATGCTTTAACATTGACGCTTCTTCCGCGTCTGACCGGGCCGTTGCTGTGTGATGCCGTTAACGGCTCGCAATGCCCAACTTCAAAGGAATACACTTTTGTCCGTCACTCAAGCCGCTCGCCCGTCGGGTCGCGAGCTCAACGCTCTGCGCCCATTGTCTATCGTTACCGGTTTTACACGCCATGCCGAAGGCTCGGTGCTTATTAAGGCCGGCGACACGCATGTATTGTGCAACGCCAGCGTTCTTGAAAAAGTGCCGCCATTTTTAAAGGGGCAGGGCCAAGGCTGGGTTACCGCCGAATACGGTATGTTACCGCGCTCCACGCACACCCGTTCCGATCGCGAAGCCGCGCGGGGCAAACAAAGCGGGCGAACACAAGAAATTCAGCGCCTTATCGGCCGCAGCCTGCGGGCCGTGTTCGATCTGGAAGCCCTGGGCGAACGTACCTTGCACCTGGATTGCGACGTTTTGCAAGCCGACGGGGGCACACGTTGCGCCAGCATTACCGGCGCGTGGGTGGCTGCGGCCCTGGCGGTACGTACCTTGCTTAATAACGGCCTGGTCCAGCGCAACCCCATTAAAGATCACGTAGCCGCTGTGTCGGTGGGCTTGGTCAACGGTCGCCCGGTGCTTGACCTCGATTACCTTGAAGACTCGGGGTGCGACGCCGACATGAATATTGTCATGACCGGTAAAGGGCAATTTGTCGAAGTGCAGGGTACTGCCGAAGGCGAAACCTTCGATCGCCCGATGCTGGATGATTTGCTCGATCTGGCAACCGTCGGGGTAGCGCAACTGGTCAAGTTTCAGCAACAGGCGCTCGATCTGGCGCAGTCAAAAGGGTAAGGCCATGCAAAAAGTCGTACTGGCCTCGAATAACGCTGGCAAGCTCAAAGAGTTCTCTGAGATCCTCGCGCCTGCGGGGATTCAGATGGTGCCCCAAGGCGAACTTGGCGTACCCGAAGCCGACGAGCCTTTTGGTACGTTTGTCGAAAACGCCCTGGCCAAAGCCCGGCATGCCAGCAAATTAACGGGTTTGCCGGCTTTGGCCGACGATTCTGGCCTGTGTGTAGACGCGCTGGGCGGTGCACCGGGGGTGTATTCGGCACGTTTTGCTGCGTTAAACGGTTTTGAAAAGTCTGACGCGGCCAATAATCAGTATCTGGTCAGCCGGCTGGCCGGGCAAAGTAACCGCAAGGCGCGTTATGTGGCGGTGTTGGTATACGTTAGTTCGGCCGACGATCCCCAACCCATTATTGCCGAAGGCGTTTGGCCTGGCGAAATCATCGACGCCCCAAAAGGCGGCAATGGCTTCGGTTACGACCCTCATTTCTATTTGCCGACATTGGGTAAAACCGCGGCCGAGCTATCGGCTCAAGAAAAGAACCGTGCCAGCCACCGCGGCCAAGCCCTGCAGCAGTTGTTGCCCCGGTTGGCCGACCGGCTTGGGCATTAAACCTCATGCGCACCATTATTCCCATACAGCCGGCAAATGCTCCGGCTAGTGCGGCCCCTGCCACACCCGCGGGTGTGGCGCTATCGGCAGGCAGCGGCATTACGCTAACCAGCCTGCCGCCGCTATCACTGTATGTTCATGTGCCCTGGTGCGTACGCAAATGCCCTTATTGCGATTTCAATTCGCACGAGCTTAAAGGCGATCTTCCCGAAGCCGAATATCTGTCGGCCTTGCAGGCCGACCTGGAGCAGGCGTTACCCTTGATTTGGGGCCGCCCGGTCGTGTCGATATTTATTGGCGGCGGCACGCCTAGCCTGCTGTCGGCGCAAGCGCTTGACCAAATGTTGGCTATGTTTCGCGCCTGCCTTACCGTTTTGCCCGGTGCCGAAATCACATTAGAAGCCAACCCCGGCACGGCCGAAGCAGGTCGTTTTCGTGATTTTGCCGCGAGCGGCGTCAGCCGTATCTCGCTGGGTATTCAAAGCTTCAGTAATGCAGCCCTGAAAGCGTTGGGGCGCATCCATGACGCCGACCAGGCGCGTGCCGCCATCGCTATGGCGCAAGCGGCCGTACCCCGGGTTAATTTAGATCTGATGTTTGCCTTGCCCGACCAAACCCTGGATCAGTGTGATGCCGACCTGGCCGAAGCTTTGGCGTTCGGCACCGAGCATCTGTCGCTGTACAACCTGACGCTTGAACCCAACACAGTATTTGCCAAGTACCCGCCCAATATCCCGTCGGAAGACGACGCGGCGATCATGCAAGAGCGGGTCGCCGACACGCTGGCGGCGGCCGGGTACGAGCGTTACGAGGTCTCGGCCTATGCCCGTCCGGGCAAACGTTGCCTGCATAACCTTAACTACTGGGAATTTGGCGACTATTTAGGCATTGGCCCGGGTGCACATGGCAAGCTATCGTTTCACGATCGCATTATCCGTCAGGCCCGCCTGAAAAATCCGGCCAGTTGGATGACGCAAGTACACCAGCGCGACGGCAGTCATTTGGCGCAAGACGATGTCGTACCTGCGCAAGACCTGCCCTTCGAATTCATGCTGAATGCCTTACGTCTGCGCAGCGGCGTAAGTGCTGCCACGTTTACCGAACGTACCGGCGTACCGGTGTCGGCCATTGCGCCGGCCGTTGATCGCGCCGTACGCAAAGGCTTGTTGGTTGACGATCCCACTCGCTTCCAGGCCACGGCGCTGGGGTGGCAGTTTCTAAATGACCTGCAATCCGAATTTTTGGATTAATGTGTAAAAACGGTACAACCGCACCTTAAAACGCACCATAATAGTGCGTATGCACCAATGTGAGTCAGTCGTCGCCACGGCAGCAGGCAAATTAATTTATCCGTGGTGCATTTCCCATCCATTTTGGCGAATTAAAAGTTGGCACGCTTATTGCTTGTATAGGCGTACGCAGTATCGAATTGTTGACCCCTCATTGCTCAGGAGTTCTTATGTCCACCCCAGAAGATGTTGTGAAGTTCATTGCAGACAAGGAAGTCGCCTTTGTGGACTTTCGTTTTACCGACACGCTTGGTCGCGAGCACCACATGACGGTGCCTGCCCATACGGTCGATGAAGAAAAACTCGAAGCCGGCCAGGCTTTCGACGGTTCTTCGATTTCGGGCTGGAAGGGCATTGAAGCCTCCGACATGCTGCTGATCCCCGATGCCAAATCGGCACGTATGGATCCGTTCCGTGAAGAGAACACCCTGATCCTGACATGTGACGTTGTCGAGCCGTCGGATCTGAAAGGTTACGATCGCGACCCGCGTTCGCTGGCCAAGCGCGCCGAAGCCTACCTGAAGTCCAGCGGCCTGGGCGATACTGCCTATTTTGGTCCCGAGCCCGAATTTTTCGTTTTTGACGGCATTACCTGGAACGACGATGCGTCCGGTTGCTTCGTCAAGATCAAGTCTGAAGAAGGTTCATGGTCGCGCGGCCTTGAGCTTGAAGGCGGTAACCTGGGCCATCGCCCCAGCGTCAAAGGCGGTTACGTGCCTGTGCCCCCGGTCGATTCTTTCGCCGACATGCGCTCCGAAATGTGCTTGCTGCTCGAACAGCAAGGCGTGCCCGTTGAAGTGCACCACCACGAAGTAGCCGGCCCCGGCCAGCTCGAAATCGGCACCAAATTCAGCACGCTGGTCGAGCGCGCCGACTGGAACCAGATTTTGAAGTACACCATCCATAACGTTGCCAACGTTTACGGTAAAACAGCCACATTCATGCCCAAGCCTATCGTGGGTGATAACGGTTCGGGTATGCACGTTCACCAGTCCATCTGGAAAGACGGTCAAAACCTGTTTGCCGGTAACGGTTACGCTGGTTTGTCTGAATTCGCCCTGTATTACATCGGCGGCATCATCAAGCATGCACGTGCGCTTAACGCCATCACCAACCCCGGTACCAACTCGTACAAGCGCCTTGTGCCGCACTACGAAGCGCCCGTCAAGTTGGCTTACTCGGCCCGTAACCGTTCGGCGTCCATCCGTATTCCTTACGTCGGCAGCCCCAAGGCCCGTCGTGTCGAAGCGCGCTTCCCCGATCCTTTGGCCAACCCCTACCTGGCGTTCTCGGCCCTCATGATGGCCGGTCTGGACGGTGTACAGAACAAGATTCACCCCGGCGACCCAGCCGACAAGAATCTGTACGACCTGCCGCCCGAAGAAGACGCAAAAATCCCGACCGTTTGCGCCTCTCTGGAAGAAGCTTTGGCTGCACTCGATGCCGACCGCGAGTTCCTGACCCGTGGTGGTGTGTTCAGCAACGACATGCTCGATGCCTATATCGACCTGAAAATGGCCGAAGTCACCCGCTTGCGCATGACTTCGCATCCGGTCGAATTCGACATGTACTACAGCCTGTAAACCGGGCAGGGTGGATCGTGACATGACGCACCCCGAAAGTTACGATCTGCTCGCTACCGCAGTTTTGCTGCTCGATGGCAAAGGCCAGGTGGCCTTTGCCAACAGCAGCGCCGAAGAGTTGTTCGGCGTGTCGCGACGCCAAATGCAGGGCGTCCCTGCGCAGGCGTTGTTTCATGCCGACGAGGCGCTGGCGCATCGTTTTACCGACGCCCTGGCGGGCCGATTCGGCATTTTGCGTCAAGACGCCGCCATCCGAACGTCAACGGGGCAGAGCGTACCTGTCGGCTTGGTGCTGGTGCCGCTTGAACATCAGCCTTGGGTAGCGTTGCTCGAAGTCCGCAGCCTCGACCAGCACGATATGCTCGATCGCACGCTGCAGCTGACCAAAGAGCTCAATATCCAGCGCGAGTCGCTGCGCAACCTGGCGCATGAGGTCAAGAACCCGTTGGGTGGTTTGCGCGGCGCGGCACAACTGCTCGAGGTTGAGCTCGACGACTCGGCGCTGCGCGAATACACCCGCGTCATTGTGGCCGAGGCCGACCGACTTAGCAGCTTGATCGACCGCCTGATTGCGCCACAAGGCGACACGCTGGTGCGTAAGCCCTTCAATATTCACGAGGTGTGCGAGCGCGTGTATACGCTGGTCAGCGCTGAATATGCGCAAAAAATCCAGTTTGTACGTGACTACGATGCGTCTGTGCCCGACGTGCTGGGCGACCTGCCGCGCCTAGTTCAGGCCTTGCTGAATATCGCGCGAAACGCTTGCCAGGCGCTCACCGAAACGCCCGGGGCAGCACCGCCGCGTCTGGTGTTTCGTACCCGAATTGGGCGTCAGTTGGTGCTGGCCACCCGGCCGGTCAAGATGGGCGTCATTGTTTCCGTGATCGATAACGGGCCTGGCGTGGCGCCCGATCTTCACGACAAAGTTTTTCATCCGCTGGTGACGGGTCGTGCCAGCGGGAGTGGTTTGGGGCTCAGTCTTGCCCAGGAATTTGTGCAGCAACATGGCGGGGTGATCGAGTTCGATTCCCACCCGGGTCATACCGAGTTCCGTCTGATACTGCCGTTGGAGTAGTTTATGAAACCTGTCTGGATAGTCGACGATGATCAAAGCATCCGCTGGGTGCTCGAAAAGGCCCTGGCCCGTGTGTCGATTCCGACGCAGTCGTTTGCCTGCGCCGACGACATGCTCGAAGCCTTGGGTCACGATTCACCGTCGGTGCTGGTCACCGATGTGAGAATGCCGGGCAAAGACGGGTTGACGCTGCTGCAAGAGATCAAGGGTCAGCACCCCGATATGCCGGTGATTGTGATGACGGCCTACACCGACCTGAACAGTACCGTAGCCGCGTTCAAGAAGGGCGCCTTCGATTACCTGGCCAAACCGTTCGATATCAACGATGCGGTGTCGCTGGTGCAGCGCGCCATTCCGCCCGAACCTGTGGCTCCCGTTGCGGCAACGCCCGCCCGGGCCGAGTCCTCCGATGCGCCCGGACCGGTCATGATGAAGTCGTCGTCAGTGGCCATGCAGGAAGTTTTCCGCGCTATTGGGCGGCTGGCGGTATCGCCCGCAACCGTGCTTATTACCGGCGAGTCGGGTACCGGCAAAGAACTTATCGCGCGGGCCTTGCACCAGCACAGCCCTCGTGCCGCCGGGCCTTTTGTGGCGCTTAATGCGGCGGCCATCCCCCGCGATTTGCTCGAGGCCGAACTGTTCGGCCATGAAAAAGGCGCCTTTACAGGCGCCACCCAGCAGCGGCGGGGTCGGTTCGAAGAGGCCCACGGCGGGACGCTGTTCCTCGACGAAATTGGTGACATGCCTTTCGAGCTGCAGACCCGGCTGTTGCGCGTTCTGGCCGAAGGCAGTTTCTATCGGGTAGGCGGCTCGCAAGCGATCAAGGTCGATGTACGTATTGTTGCGGCAACGCACCAGCCGCTCGAGCAACGGGTGGCCCAAGGGCTGTTTCGCGAAGACCTGTTTCACCGATTGAATGTGATTCGGCTGCGCTTACCGCCGCTGCGTGAACGAAAAGAAGATATCCCGGCGCTGGCCGAGCTCTTTTTGCAAAACAGCGCCCGTGCGTTGGGCGTTGCCCCGCGTCGGCTGACCAGCGCGGCCCTCGAAGTGCTCAGGGCGTTTGATTACCCGGGTAATATCCGGCAGCTCGAAAACTTCTGCCATTGGCTTACCGTCATGTCTTCCGGGCAAGTGGTCGATGTCAAAGACCTGCCGCCCGAGGTCGCCCAGGCGAACGGGCAGCGTGTTGGCGCTTCGACTGAAGCACCACCCGCGTCAGCGACCCCCGCGGTGGCTGGTGGCGGGGTTGTTCACCCCCCCGCTGCAGGCGACTGGTTAAGCCTGTTAAGCAAAACCGCGCAAGACAAGCTCGAGCGCAACGAGCCTGCCATTATGGCCACGCTGACGCGTGAGTTTGAGTCGGTAATGATCAGTACGGCGTTGCGCCATTGTCGCGACCGAAAAGCCGAAGCCGCGCAGCGCCTGGGCATAGGGCGCAATACCCTGACACGCAAGTGCCAGGAACTGGGCATTAGCAGCGTCGACTGACCTTAAGCAGGTAAATGCCAGGCTTTGGTTATTAGCATCGTTACTGATACGCCGCGGGCCAGCTGCCCGCGCCCGGGCTCAGCGCCGTGCGCGGCTTAAGGCCCGGCAAGCTTAATCTTTATTCCGCGTATCGTGCTTCATGATGCGTTCTTTTTCGCGCGCCCAGTCTTTGTCGCGCGAGGTGTCGCGCTTGTCGTGCAGTTTTTTACCCCGTCCAAGGCCAAAGTCCAGTTTGATACGTCCGTTTTTATAGTGCAGGTTTAACGGCACCAGGGTGTAGCCGCGCTGTTCGACCTTGCCAATCAGTTTGCTGATTTCTTCCGCGCGCAGCAGCAACTTGCGCGTGCGGGTATTGTTGGGGTGAACGTGGGTAGAAGCCGTTGCCAGCGGGCTGATGTGCATGCCCACGATAAAGATTTCGCCATCGCGCACAATGACGTAGCTTTCTTTAATTTGAACATGCCCGGCCCGGATCGCCTTGACTTCCCAGCCCTCGAGCACAAGCCCGGCTTCGAAGCGGTCTTCAATAAAATAATCGTGAAAGGCTTTGCGGTTGTCGACAATGCTCATTAGGGTAGGGGGCTTGGTGTATAAACGTTAAAATCAACCTTACATTCTATCCACTAAACCGAATCAATGCATACTGTTCAGCGATCTGTTCTTGTTCCTTACAACTGTGCCCAAATGTTTGACCTGGTCGCAGATGTCGAAAAGTACCCCGAATTCATGCCCTGGTGCGGCGGTTCAACGGTGCAATCGCGCGACGAACACGGCATGCAGGCCTCTATTACCATCAGCTTTGCCGGTATCAAGCAGGCCTTTACCACGCGCAACCGGCATGCCTATCCCACGCAAATCAATTTCGAACTGGTCGACGGCCCGTTTTCAAAGCTGTCGGGCAAGTGGGAGTTCATCGAACTGGCCCCCGACGCCTGTAAAGTCGTCTACACCATGGAGTACGCGTTTTCAAGCCGTGCGCTTGAAATGGTCGTCGGGCCGGTATTCAACCGCATCGCCACCAGTTTTATCGATTCGTTCACCCAACGAGCCCAGGCGTGTTATGGCTGAGCCCGCAGTCGTGCACATTGAAGTCATTTACGCGTTGCCCGATGCGGTGTGGCGCAAATCGCTAACGTTGCCGCAAGGCGCATGCGTCAGCGATGCCCTGCAGGCCAGCGGCTTGGCCGCCGATTACCCCGAGCTGTTCACCGCTGCCCCGTCAACGGGCATTTACGGCGTGGCCTGCGCGGCCGACCACATACTGGCCGACGCCGATCGGGTCGAGGTTTATCGGACGCTGCGTTTCGACCCCAAAGAGTCTCGCCGGCGCCGGGCGCTGCACCGCTTCGCGACCAAAAAATCCCTTAAAGGGGGCAAGCCTTCGCGCCGCAATGTGCAGGTACGGGCATGAAGGCGTCACGGCCACAAGCTGGGTCGGGCGAACCCGCTCCGGTACTGTTCAGCACACTGCCTGCGGCGGGCGGCTACAACTTGGGGCTTATTACCCTGAACCAGCCCCAGGCGCTAAATGGGCTGTCGCTCGACATGGCGCGGGCCATGTCAGCACAACTTGCGGCCTGGGAGTCTGACCCGACCATTGCCATGGTTATTATGCGCGGCGCAGGCGAAAAGGCGTTTTGCGCCGGCGGTGATTTGCAGGCTATTTACCCCAGCCTGCCCCAAACGCCTTACGCCAGCGGTTGGCAAAACGAATACCTGCGCACGTTTTTTCAGGTCGAATACACCCTCGATTATCAAATTCATTGCTATAGCAAGCCGGTGCTGTGCTGGGCCAATGGCATTGTGATGGGGGGTGGGGCCGGCCTGATGATGGGGGCCAGTCACCGGGTGTGCACCGAAACCACCCGTTTTGCCATGCCCGAAATCGTGATCGGGCTGTTTCCCGACGTGGCCGGCAACTGGTTGCTTAACCGCATGCCGCAGGGCGTTGGCCGGTTTCTTGCCTTAACGGGTAGCATCATCAATGCGTCCGATACCCACTATCTGGGCATCGTGAACCACCGCCTAGCGTCAAGTACATGGCCGGTTTTATTGCAACGTTTACAGGCAGTTCGGTGGCACGACAACAGGGCAAGCAACGACGCCTTGCTTGATGCTTGCCTGGATGACCTGAAAATGCCGGCCTTACCGCCCGGCCCGGTGCAGCAACATGCGCAAGCTATGGCCGATTGGGCTAACGCCAGCGATTGGCGGGTGGTGTATCGCAATATTGCGGCACTAGAAAGTGCCGATGACCCCTGGCTGGTGCAGTCTGCCCAGCGCTTGCGACATGGGTGTCCGGCCGCCATCGCCCTGGCGTTTCAAACGCTGACGCGCGCCAAAACGATGTCGTTGGCGCAGGTGTTTCAAATGGAATACACCGTGGCACTTAATGCGACGGCTCGCACAGATTTCAGGGAGGGTATCCGGGCGTTGCTGATTGAAAAAACCGGCAACCCCCGGTGGTCACCGCCCAGCATCGAACAGGTCGACGACGATGTCATCGCCACCCTGTTCGAACCGACCTGGCCGGCGTCGCAGCCTCACCCGTTGGCCACAATGGCATAGGGCAAGTCTTGCAGCACAATGGCGGGGCCGTTGGCAGTGCCAACCCGCAAGTCGGCCTGGCCCACGTCGGCCAGTTGCACTTCAAGCAGCACATGGGCCTGGTTATTGACGACCACGGCGTTAACGATGCGGCCCACGGGGGAGTCGGGTGCACCGGCATGAAACGTGTCGGTGCCGGGTGCGATGCCAGGCACAGTCGAAGCCGAGTCGAGGGCAACCACGCCACGCGCCATACGGCGCTTGACGGTGCCCCGATAGTGGCTGCGGGCCACGACTTCTTGGCCCGGGTAACACCCTTTGGTGAAACTAACCCCGCCAATCAGGTCAAAGTTAAGGGTTTGCGGGATGAACATGTCTTGGGTGGCCAGTTCGACCCAGGGCAACCCGGCGGCGATATCGGCGGCATGCCAGGCGCTGGTTGCGGCCGAGTCAGCGCCTTCGGAGGCTGAAGCGCTGTTGGTGGTGTCGATATGCCACCAACGAGCCTGGCCTGGGTTTGCACAAGGAGCGGCAATAAATGCCCCTGCCATCGTTTCGACAACGGTATAGGGTGCAGGTTGTTTGGGCCACGACGCGGCAGCGGCCGCAGCGGCCGGGGGCACCGCATCGGGCGTTGCGCAGCTTACGCCTTGAACCATGGCAGGCAGCAGGCTTAATTTAACTTTGGCCCGCAGGACAAACATGGACAAACGTTTTACTATGGCGGGCGCGATATCGTTCCGGATCAGGGCCCGATAGGTGGGGGCTTGGGCATTGGCCACTTGCCACACCACCATGCTGGCCAGCATGCGTCCTTTGGGCGTGCAGTAAGCTGCCAGGCAAGCATGCCCGGGTGTCAGGCCAGCAATATCGTTGCTCAGCTGGCCTTGCAAAAAGCCGGCGGTGTCGTCGCCAACGGCCTCGATAACAGCAAAATCGGCCAGTACGGTTGTCGTGCAAGAGGTTTCGGTCATGGGCTTTACATCAGGTTCGTAAGGTTTGGCATTATCGTTTTATGATAACGACCTTCTTCAGGGTTTGTCAGGATAACTCGGCTGTCTGAAGGGCTATACAAGCCCGGGCGACCACAGGACGCGAATGATACGGATGTTTAAAAAAGGTTTGTTGTGGCTGTTGGTTTTGATGATGGTGCTTTCGGCGGCGTTGGCCGGCGGCGCCTGGTACTGGGCGCACACCGCCGTTACGCTAAAGCAAGACCCGGCCGATTATCTGGTTGAAAGCGGTGCCGGCCTGCGCGCCGTGGCCCGCAGCATGAACGACGCCGGTGTCATGATTAATGAAGACCTGTTCGTGCTGATGGCGCGTCTGACCGGTTTCGACACGCAAATCAAGGCAGGCGCCTACGAGGCCCGGCTGGGCGATACCCCGCGCGGTTTGCTCGAACGCATGGCCAGTGGCGACATGATGCAGACACGTCTGACCTTGGTCGAGGGGTGGACGTACGCCCGTATCCGCGACGAATTGCGCAACAACCCCGACGTCAAGCAAACGCTCGAGGGTGTCAGCGATGCAGCCCTCAAAGATCGTCTGGGCATCGACAGCCCCAGTCTTGAGGGATGGTTCTACCCCGATACCTATGTATTTACGCCGGGTACGTCCGACTTCGACATTTTGCGCCGTGCCTATGCCGCGCAAAAAGAGATGCTCGACAAGCTCTGGGCGGCGCGCCCGGATGGCCTGCCCCTTAAATCGCCCTACGAAGCCCTGATTCTGGCATCTATCGTCGAAAAAGAAACCGGGCATGCACAAGACCGTGATCGCGTCAGTGGGGTGTTCATCAACCGGCTGCGCCTGGGCATGCCCTTGCAAACCGACCCGACTGTCATTTACGGTATGGGCGACAAGTATCAGGGGCGTATCCGTAAAGTCGACCTGCAAACCGATACCCCCTGGAATACCTACACCCGAGGTGGCTTGCCGCCCACACCTATTGCCAGCAGCGGGCGTGCCGCGCTCAACGCTGCGCTTAATCCCGAATCACACAAGTTTTTGTATTTCGTCTCGCGCGGCGACGGGACCAGTGAATTTTCCGAAAACCTGAACGCACACAACCGTGCCGTCGCCAAATACATTCTGGGGCGCTGACATGTCGGCCAAAAAAGGGCTTTTTCTTACACTCGAAGGCTTGGACGGCGCCGGCAAAAGCACGCACATCGATTGGCTGATCGGGCAACTGCAAAGCCACGGCGTTCGTGTGGTGTCAACGCGCGAGCCTGGCGGCACGGCGGTGGGCGAAGCCCTGCGCGATATGTTGCTGCATCAGCCCATGCATCTTAAAACCGAAACCTTGCTGATGTTTGCCGCACGTTGCGAGCACATCGAGCAGGTCATCCGCCCCGCGCTGGCGCGTGGCGACTGGGTATTGTGCGATCGTTTCACCGACGCAACCTTTGCCTATCAGGGCGGAGGACGCGAACTGGGCGGCGCGGCCGTTACCGCGCTAGAGCAATGGGTGCATCCCGACCTTCAGCCCGACCTGACCTGGTTGTTTGACGTGCCCTTGGCCGTCGCGCGGCAACGCCTGGCGGCGACCCGCACGCTAGACCGGTTCGAACAAGAGGGCGATGCTTTTTTCGAGCGCACCCGTGCGGCGTATCACACCCGCGTTGTCGCTCAGCCCGACCGTTTTCGAGTGATTGACGCCACGCAGTCCATTGAACACATCCGTACGGTGTTGCAGCATCACGTCGACGCGGCCGTCACAGGCTGGCGCACCGAACATGTCCGCGGTCAGCATCCGCTCGGGTTTTCGTCATGACGGTGTCCGTTCCTCAGTTTCTACCCTGGCAGCTTGATCAGGCCCGTGCCTGGCTGGGCAACCGCGATCGCTTTGCACATGCCTGGCTGATTCATGGTCTTGCCGGCATCGGCAAGACCCGGTTCGCGCTGGCGGCTGCGGCCGGTTTGCTTTGCGAAAGCCCGAAAGACGGCCTGGCGTGTGGGGCATGTTCGGCTTGTCAATGGTTGGCTGCCGGAAACCATCCCGATTTGCGGCGTATCCGCCCCGACGCCATTGCGGCGCTCGAGGGCGAAGATGCCGAATCTGCCGATGCCACGTCATCTGCGTCGAAAAAAACGCCTTCCAAAGATATCCGCGTCGAGCAGTTGCGCAGCCTGCACACCTGGTTCAATACCGCCACGCATCGTGGCGGATACCGAGTAGCCGTGCTGTATCCGGCCCATGCCCTGAATCAGGTGTCGGCCAATGCCTTGCTCAAGGTGCTTGAAGAGCCGCCCGAGCACACGGTGTTCTTGCTGGTGTCCGATGCACCTGACCGCTTGCTGGCAACGCTGGTGTCGCGTTGCCGTCGGCTGCCATTGGCCGTGCCTGAGCGGGTGCAAAGCGCCGCATGGCTAGAACAACAAGGCATTCAAACCCCCGACTTGTGGCTCG
Organism: Pusillimonas sp. NJUB218; assembly: GCF_003788685.1. NCBI lineage: Bacteria > Pseudomonadati > Pseudomonadota > Betaproteobacteria > Burkholderiales > Alcaligenaceae > Pusillimonas > Pusillimonas sp. NJUB218. Next base: position 170,575 of record NZ_NQMK01000005.1, on the reverse strand, counting down.
ATGCCGCTGGCGGCGCACCCCTGAAGGCGCTCGAGGCCGCGCAAAGCGGTGAGGCCGCCTGTCCGCAATGGCTCGAATCGTTGGCGCGCATGGTGGCTGCGCCGGCGTTACCCGACCCGGGGCCCACCGCCGATGCCCTCGAAAAGCTGCCGGTTGCAGTGTGGGTCGATACCTTGCAACGCTGGTTCGTCGACCTGATGCTGGCGGCGCACAATACGCCGGCCCGGTATTACCCGGGTTTGTCGAAGCTGTCGCACCAGGTGGGTGGCGCGGCGGCGCCGCAGGCGCTGGCCGATGCGGCCCGCTGGCTGGCACAGCAACGAGCACTGGCCGAGCACCCGCTTAACGCCAAGTTGCTGGCCCACACAGCGGCCCAGCGCATTATTGCGGCTTGCGCCCGCTGCAGCTAACACAAGTACAAGCACGCCAATGCCCCGGCCGGCTGACGCAAGTACAATACCCGTATTCGTTTTTTGTTGGTTCTATCATGTACGTCGATTCCCATTGCCACCTCGATTTCCCCGAACTCGCCGATAATCTCGACGACATCCTGGCGCGTATGCAGCAAAATCAGGTGGGCCATGCACTGGTTGTCAGTGTTAATTTGCCGAACTGGCCGCGCCTGCTCGAGCTGGTCAAGCCGCACGACAATCTGTCGGCCTCGGTTGGCGTTCACCCCGACTACGAAGACACCACCGAACCCACCGTCGACGACCTCGTGCAGCGAGCCCAGTCTTCAGAAAAGGTCGTGGCCATCGGTGAAACCGGGCTCGATTACTTTCGATTGTCCGAGCCGCTCGACTGGCAGCGCAACCGGTTCCGTACGCACATCCGGGCCGCCCGACAGGCTGGCCTGCCGCTTATTGTGCACACCCGCGAGGCCCGCGAAGATACGCTGCGTATCATGAAAGAAGAGGGCGCCGACCAATGCGGCGGTGTGCTGCATTGCTTTACCGAGTCTTGGGAAATGGCCCAGGCCGCCATCGATATGAATTTTTATATTTCGTTGTCGGGCATTGTCACGTTCAAAAAAGCGCAAGAGTTGCAGTCGGTTGCCGAACGCTTGCCTATCGATCGTCTGCTGATCGAGACCGATGCACCTTACCTGGCGCCGGTACCGCACCGTGGCAAAACCAACGACCCGTCAAAAGTCATCCATGTTGCCGAAAAAATAGCCGAGTTGCGTGGCATTACAGTGGCCGACGTAGCTCGCCAGACCACCGACAACTTCTACACGCTGTTCAGTAAAGTCAAGCGCAAGGAAGCCGCTCATGTCCAGTAAGCATTACTCTGCGGGTATTGCAGCGCGTTTGGGCCGGTTAAGCGCCGCCGTGCTGCTGGTGGCAGGTACCGCCGTCGGAGCCGTGTCGCCCAACTGGTGGGTCGATATCAAAAACGACCGGGTCGAAAGCGTAAAAACCGAGCTGGCCCTGGGCGAAGACCCCAACGTTAAATCGGCCGATGGCGAGCCGGCCATTATGCAGGCCATACGCGACGAAGCCTGGGGTGTCTACGATTTGCTTTCAAAGCATCGTGCGCTCGACGTCAACATTACCAATAAAAACAACGAAACACCGCTCATGTATCTGGCGATTGTGGGCGATATCGAACGCTCAAAAGCGCTTATTGCGCGCGGTGCCCAGGTTAACCGCCTGGGCTGGACGCCGTTGCACTACGCCGCTTCAAAAGGCCGTGTAGAACTGGTCCGGTTCTTGATCGCCAATAAAGCCCTGGTCGATGCGCCGTCGCCCGACGGTACAACACCGTTGATGATGGCCGCGTTTTCGGGCAGCGAAAATACCGTCAGGGCATTGCTGGACGCGGGCGCCGAAGTCACGACGCAAAATCTGTCCAAGCTCGATGCCGCCGATTGGGCACGCAATAAAAATTTTACGTCGCTGGCCGACCGGCTTGACGCATTAATTGATAGCACCCTGGCCCAGCGTTACGGCCGCCAGGGTGGGCCGGCGGCGGCTGTTGCTCGTCCGGTTGCCCCCATTGCACCGCAGGTGCAAGCGCCCAGGGCGCCTGCCGCACCGTCACCCACATTAGCCAGTGACCCTAACGCGCCCACCTTGGCCACCGATCCAAATCAAACTCCGGAAGCCGGCTCTACATCGCGCTATTTCGACCTCGACCGCTTCGAACGTCAGGACAACTAAAACGCCCATACCGGCATTGCCGGTATGGTGTTAGAAAGCAGGGGTAGCGGGTGGCCGGGGCAGCGGGTGCCTGTATATGCACCCGCCTTAGCCAAAAACGCTCAAGCAGACCGAAAGCTTGCGGCCTATGACGTCGGTCAGCTTCCGGACGTTGCCGGCAAATATTCGCTGCGTAAAATGCCTTGCAACTGAGCATAAGGCACCAAAAGTTCGGGCAAGCCCGACGAATACGGCGCCAGTTCGTAAGAGCCGTATTTGGCCACCAGCCCCATGTCAGTCAGGGCAAAATTGTCGGTGGGTTGAAACGGCCAAAGCCGCAAATAGCCGTCGGGGTCGTTTTTATAATCGGGCTGCGTATCAAGCCACTGGGTATGCGCGGCCTGCAGCGCCGCCACATAGGCGTCGTACTGACCCGGGCGCAGCACATTGGCCAGGCCAAGTACTTTTTCGGTCTGGTTGTCCCAGTTTAAAAACTGGGTGGCCGTAACGCCGTGCGCCGCGCCCGTAAAGTACTGGCCGGTTATCAGTTCTATTACGGTCAGCCCCTGGCTGCGGTAGCGCGTTTTTGCCGACAAAATAACCTCGTCGCGAGACGCGGCGGTTTTCCAGAAGTAGTCTTCGAATTCGGCAATGGTGGTGTAGGGGGTGGTGGGTGCTTCGCCAATGCCCGTCATGGTCGCCAGGGCGTGATCGATCAGTGCACTTAACTTGGCGTGGCCGGGAAATACAATCGAATCAACCACGAGTTTTGGGCAGTCGCCCTTGCACCCGGGGCGGGTGCGCTCGTACTTGACGGGCTGCGTAAACAGCCCGGATTTCTCGGTTTGCGAAGCCACCTGGCCAGCCGGAATCAGCGAGATATTTTGCGCAGGCCCGCTGGCACAGCCTGTCAGTATCAGCAGGCTTGCCAGCGCCCAGGCCGGCCGATTTACAAAAGAAACTGTCGTCATGGCGTGTTGGCCTTACTTGACGGTATGGGCGCCTTGCCCAAACAAAATCTTTTTGGCTTCTTCCGACTGCACTGTTGGGTTGGGGTTGACCCGGGCGGCGTGCGCATAGGCGCGCTGTGTGGCAGGGCGCGCCGCGATGGTGTCAAACCACCGCTTTAAATGGGGGAAGTCGTCGAGGTTTTGCTGTTGCTTGTCATGCGACACAATCCAGGGGTAGCTGGCCATGTCGGCGATGGAGTAATCGCCGGCGATGAACTCGCGATTGGCCAGGCGCTTATTCAGTACGCCATACAAGCGCGCTGTTTCGCGCACATAGCGGTCGATGGCGTAGGGGATTCTCTCGGGGGCATAAGTGCCAAAATGGTGGTTCTGGCCGGCCATGGGCCCCAGGCCCGCCATTTGCCAGAACAGCCATTGCATAACCTCGAAACGGCCACGCATGTCGGCGGGCAAGAATTTGCCGGTTTTCTCGGCGAGGTACTGCAACATGGCGCCAGATTCGAACAGGGCGACAGCCGCGCCGCCATCGGCAGGGGCGTGGTCGACCATGGCCGGGATGCGGTTGTTGGGCGAAATTTCAAGAAAATCAGGCTTGAACTGATCACCTTTGCCAATATTGACCGGAATGATCTTGTACTCAAGCCCCGCTTCTTCAAGAAACAAAGTAATTTTGTGGCCGTTTGGGGTGGTCCAGTAATACAGGTCGATCATGAGGTTCCTTCGAGTGCAGCAACAATGTCTTTTTCGAGGTCGGCCGGCGCGGTCGTTGGGCTGTAGCGTTTAATGACCCGGCCGTCTTTGCCCACCAGAAACTTGGTGAAATTCCACTTGATGGCTTCAGAGCCAAGCAACCCGCGCTTTTCTGATTTTAGCCATTGAAACAGCGGGTGTGCTTTTGGGCCGTTGACATCGATTTTGTCGAACAACGGAAAGGACACCCGGAAACGAGTGTCGCAAAAATCGCGGATTTGCGCGGCGTCGCCGGGTTCTTGGCTTCCGAACTGATTGCACGGAAACGCCAGCACGACAAAGCCCTGTGCCTGGTACTGCTCGTAAAGTGCTTGAAGCCCCTGATACTGAGGGGTAAAGCCGCAGTTCGAGGCCACATTGACAACCAGGGCAACCTTGCCTTTGTAGTGGTCAAGGGCCTGGTCGGTGCCGTCGTTCAGGCGGGCGGTAAATGTGGTCAATGCGCTCATTGGGGCTGGCCTGTGTTGTGTAACCGTAGTTATGCCGCTTCCAGTTGCGGCGTATACCCGGCTTCTTCAATAACTTTTTTCACTTCGTCTACGCCGGGCACGTCTTCGACCCGTACTTTATGCTGCGCCAGGTCGAATTCTAGTCGTGCTTGCGGGAAAGCGGCCTGAACAGCCTTGGTGATAGTGCCCACACAGTGGTTGCAGCTCATATCGTTAACGGTAAATTCAATCATGATGGCCTCCGGAAGAGATGGATAAGCGCTCATCGTAAAGCTTCCTATAATAGGAAGGTCAAGCAGGCAAAGGCCAAGGGCGGCCAAAGCCTTGTCTTTTTAATCAGCCTTGGTGCGTATTGCGCCTTGGGTATGCCGCATTTTGAAGGATACACGATGAACATCGGCCAGGCAGCAAAGCGCGCCGGGGTTAGCGCCAAAATGATAAGGTACTACGAGTCGATCGGGCTTATTGCGCCGGCGGGGCGCACCGAGGCAGGCTATCGTCAGTACGCGCAAGGCGATCTCGACGCCCTTAAATTTATCAAGCGTGCCCGAGACCTCGGCTTTTCGCTCGAGCGCATTCAAACCTTGCTCGAACTTTGGCAAAACCGCAGCCGCAAAAGCCACGAGGTCAAGGCGCTTGCCCTGGCGCACATCGAGGCGCTTGACCGCGACATTGCCCGGCTGGTCGACATTCGCAAGCAGCTCGAGAATCTGGCCAGGCATTGCCACGGCGACGATGCGCCGGCCTGCCCGATACTCGACGACCTGGCGCGCAGCGCCGACACTACGGAGAAATAATGGGTTTACTTATTGACGGAAAGTGGCACGACCAATGGTACGACACCAGTAAAACAGGCGGGCGGTTTGTACGTACCGAAGCCCAGTTCAGAAACTGGATCACTCCAGACGGCAGCGCCGGACCAAGCGGGCAGGGCGGCTTCAAGGCCGAGGCCGGGCGTTACCACCTGTACGTATCACTGGCCTGCCCTTGGGCGCATCGTGCCCTGGTTTTCCGTGCCATCAAAGGTCTCGAGGACATGATCGGCGTTTCGGTGGTGCACCCCCATATGGGCGACCAGGGGTGGGCGTTTACGCCGGGCGACGGGGTTATCCCCGACACGGTCAACCAATGCGGGTTCATGCACCAGTTGTATACGCTGAATCAGTCTGACTATTCCGGGCGGGTCACGGTGCCCGTGCTGTGGGACAAGCATCAGAAATGCATCGTCAACAACGAGTCCTCTGAAATCATCCGTATGTTCAATTCGGCATTTGATGCTGTCGGCGCCAGCAAGGGCGACTACTACCCCCAATCGTTGCGCCCGGCCATAGACGCGGTCAACGAACTGGTTTACGACAAGGTCAACAACGGGGTGTACAAGGCGGGTTTTGCCACCAAGCAAGCCGCTTACGACGAAGCCGTGACCGATCTGTTCGATGCTCTGGACGCGCTGGAAGCCCGGTTAGGCGAGCAACCCTGGCTGGCAGGCGACCAGGTCACAGAAGCCGACTGGCGTTTGTTTACGACGTTGATCCGCTTCGATGCGGTTTACCATGGTCATTTCAAGTGCAACCTGAGGCGGATTGCCGACATGCCCAATCTGTGGCGCCTGACCCGTTTGCTGTATCACTGGCCCGGCGTCGCGCAAACCATCAACTTCGACCACATCAAATCGCACTATTACGGCAGTCATCCCTCCATAAACCCAACCGGTATCGTGCCCAAAGGGCCCGTGCTGGTTTTCGATCCCGTCTAGGGCGAACCTGAGGTCAAGGCTTGCGGTGCAGCGGGTCGTGCGTCCCCTGGCGCTCGCTCTGCTGGTCGTGCCCCGAGCCAATCTGACTGGTGTGGCCCTCTTTTTTGCTGCGGTGCTGTTCGCTGCGATGACTGGTCTGCTGCTCGCGTGTCGTGTCGTCGCTTTGGGGTTTGACTGGCTTTTTTTTGTCTGAACGCAAAGTCATTTGGCACCTCTATGGTTTAAGCTAGCACAGTAAAAATATGCAGATCTGGAGTTGTTGCGATGGATATCGATGCGTTGTTGCTTGCCCGAATACAGTTTGCGTTCACGATATCCTTCCACATTATCTTTCCGGCCATTACCATCGGGCTAGCCAGCTATTTGGCGGTACTCGAAGGGTGTTGGCTTAAAACCCGCAACCCCGTCTATCGCGATCTTTACCATTTCTGGATAAAGATCTTTTCCGTCAATTTCGGTATGGGTGTGGTGTCCGGGCTGGTCATGGCTTACCAGTTCGGCACAAACTGGAGCTTTTTTTCCGAGTTTGCGGGTAGCGTTACCGGTCCGTTATTGGCATACGAAGTCCTCACCGCTTTTTTCCTCGAAGCCGGCTTTTTAGGTGTGATGCTATTCGGCTGGAACCGGGTTGGCCCGGGCTTGCACTTTTTCTCAACCATCATGGTGGCGCTGGGCACCCTGATGTCGGCTACCTGGATTCTCGCGTCCAACAGCTGGATGCAGACGCCGGCCGGCTTCGAAATCGTTGACGGCCGGGTCATTCCGGTCGATTGGTTGGCGGTTATTTTCAATCCGTCGTTTCCGTACCGGCTGGTTCACATGGTGATTGCGGCGTTTCTTGCCACGGCGCTTATGGTCAGTGCATCAGCCGCTTGGCATATGTTGCGCGGCAATCGCAGTGCACCCGTTAAAAAAATGTTCGCCATGGCCGTCGCCTTAATTGTTTTGGTGGCGCCATTGCAGGCGTTCGTGGGCGACGCCCATGGCCTTAATACGCTCGAGCATCAACCCGCCAAGCTGGCCGCCATCGAGGGCCACTGGGAAAACAAACCGGGCGAATCTGTACCGCTGGTGGTTTTTGGCTGGCCCGACATGCAGGCCGAAACCAACCGGTTTGCTCTCGAAATTCCTCATCTGGGCAGCCTGATCCTCACGCATAGTCTCGATGGGCAGATCCCGGCGCTTAAAGATTTTCCGCCCGAAGACCGCCCGTACGTGCCTATTGTGTTCTGGTCATTCCGTATCATGGTTGGTCTTGGCTTTCTGATGATTGGTCTGGGGCTATGGGCGGCCTGGTCGCGTTGGCGCGGGCACTTGTACGAATCGCGCAACCTGCATCGTTTTGCGCTGGCCATGGGGCCTGCCGGCCTGGTTGCTATTCTGGCCGGCTGGTTCACCACCGAAGTAGGGCGCCAGCCCTGGGTGGTGTACAACGTCATGCGTACGGCCGATGCCGTGTCGCCGCACGGTCCTTACGAGGTTGGCCTGACGTTGTTGTTGTTCATTGTGGTGTATTTCATCGTGTTCGGCGCTGGCACGGTTTATGTGCTCAAACTCATCGGCAAAGGCCCCAAGCCTTATGTCGAGCCGCCGCCGGCACCGACAGGTTCACTGGTGTCTGCGGTATCCACGACTGCAACGGCAGCAGCGCCGGCGGCAACGGCCAGCCGGCCCTTGTCGGCGGCCCTGCACAATGACTCTGCCAACGCAAAGGAGCACTAAGATGGGTATCGATCTGCCCTTGTTGTGGGCCATTATCATTTTGTTCGGCGTCTTCATGTACGTCGTCATGGACGGTTTCGACCTGGGTGTCGGGATACTGTTTCCGTTTTTCGGCGCCAAAGATGACCGCGACGTCATGATGAACACCGTCGCGCCGGTATGGGATGGCAATGAGACCTGGCTGGTTTTGGGCGGGGCCGGTTTGATGGCCGCGTTTCCCCTGGCTTATGCGGTAATTCTCGAAGCCTTCATGCTGCCGCTTATCTTCATGCTGCTGGGCCTGGTGTTTCGCGGTGTGGCATTCGAATTTCGCTTCAAAGCCTCTGATCAAACGCGGCATTGGTGGGACAAGGCCTTCATTTTGGGTTCGGCCAGCGCGGCATTTTTCCAGGGCGTCACGCTGGGTGCGTTTATCGATGGCATTCATGTGGTCAATCGCAGCTATGCCGGCGGCGTCCTCGACTGGCTGACACCGTTTACGGTATTTACCGGATTTGGCGTCATTGTGGTTTACGCGCTGCTGGGCTGCACGTGGCTCATCTTCAAAACCGAAGGGCCGCTGCAAGCGCGTATGTTGCTGGTGGCCCGCCCGTTAACGATTGTGATGTTGGCGGTGATCGCTGTCATCAGCCTCTGGACCCCGCTTATCCATCCCGAAATCGCCCAACGCTGGTTCTCACTGCCCAATATTTTCTACTTTGCGCCGGTGCCGGTGCTGGTATTGCTTGCCACAGTCATGCTGTGGCGGGTATTGGGGCGGCAGCCCGAGGCAGGGCCGTTTTTGCTGACGCTGGCCCTGGTGTTTTTGGGGTACACCGGCATGGGTATCAGTATCTGGCCTAATGTCATCCCGCCCGACGTTTCCATCTGGGACGCGGCCGCGCCGCCGCAAAGTCAGGGGTTTGCGCTGGTCGGCGCTTTACTCATCATCCCGCTTATTCTTATGTACACCGCGTGGTCTTACTATGTGTTTCGCGGTAAAGTCCGTGTGGGCGACGGGTACCACTGATGACGGCACCTCAAAACCCACCCCCGTCGTCGTGGCGCAAGCGCCTGGGTTGGCTGGTCGTGTTATGGCTGGGGGGTGTGCTGGCATTAAGTGCATTTGCAGGGTTATTACGCCTTATCATGAATTGGGTTGGCATGACCGCTTGACCTTCCCATAAGGTAAAGGTTTATGCTGGCGTTATCTTAACTATCGGCATCAAACCACCATGAAAACTGTCCACGCCAGCTTGTCTGTCCAAGGGATGACCTGCGCATCCTGTGTCGGCCGCGTCGAACGTGTGCTGCGTGCGTTGCCCGGGGTCACCCAGGCCAACGTCAACCTGGCTACCGAAAGGGCCGAAATTGACCTTGACGATGCTGCATTGGTCGAGCAAGCCATTGCCGCGATCGAAAAGGCAGGCTACAGCGCGTCTCGCATCAACAACCAGGCAGAAGACAATCTGGCTCAGCGCCAGGCCGAAGAGGCCGGCAGGCTGCGGTTGTCATTGATTATTGCCGTGCTGTTCGCGTTCCCGGTGTTTGTGCTCGAAATGGGTTCGCACCTGATTCCGGGCATGCATCACTGGGTTGCACAAAACATTGGTGTGCAAAACAGCTGGTATGTGCAGTGGCTTTTCACAACCATTGTGCTGTTCGGGCCTGGATGGCGGTTTTTCAAGGCTGGGGTGCCTGCCTTGCGGCGTGGCGCACCCGACATGAACTCACTTGTTGCCGTAGGTACCAGCGCGGCTTATGTGTATTCGGTCGTTGCCGTGCTGTTGCCCCAGTGGCTGCCCGAAGGTACCGTCAATGTCTACTTCGAAGCCGCCGCCGTTATTGTGGCCTTGATATTGCTGGGGCGGTTTCTTGAAGCACGCGCCAAAGGCAACACCTCCGAAGCCATCCGGCATTTAATGGGCTTGCAGGTCAAGACAGCGCGTGTTGTGCGCGAGGGGCAAGCCGTCGACACTGATATTCAGCAGGTCAGGCAGGGCGATGTCGTCGAAGTGCGTCCGGGCGAGCGCATTCCGGTCGATGGCGAGGTTATCGAAGGGCACAGCTTTGTCGACGAATCCATGATCAGCGGCGAGCCGGTGCCGGTCGAGAAAACGACCGGCAGCCGATTGGTAGGCGGCACCGTTAACCAGACCGGCGCGATGACGTTGCGGGCCACCAATGTGGGCAGTAACACTGTATTGGCCCAGATCATCCGTATGGTTCAGCAAGCCCAGGGCGCCAAACTGCCTATCCAGGCCATGGTCGACCGCATTACATTGTGGTTTGTGCCTGCAGTCATGCTGGCGGCCTTGCTGACGTTTCTGGTGTGGCTGGTGTTTGGCCCAAGCCCGGCGTTAACATTTGCCGTCGTCAATGCAGTGGCCGTGCTTATTATTGCGTGCCCCTGTGCCATGGGTTTGGCGACGCCAACGTCCATTATGGTGGGCACCGGGCGCGGGGCCCAGATGGGGGTGCTGTTTCGGCAGGGCGAGGCTTTACAGTCGCTGCGCGATGCGCGTGTGGTTGCGGTAGACAAAACCGGAACGCTGACCATGGGGCGCCCCGAACTGACCGACTTTATCGTGGCCGACGGCGTCGACAAAGACGCGACGCTGGCCATGGTTGCTGCGGTCGAGTCGCGTTCCGAGCACCCCATTGCTCAGGCCATTGTCAAAGCCGCGCAACAGGCCGGGCTGGCTTTGCCGACGCTGACCGGGTTCGAATCCGTTACTGGCTACGGGGTCAATGCGCGTATCGATGACCGCACAGTGGCTGTCGGCGCCGACAGATACATGCGAAAACTCGGGTTGGATGTCGGTGCGTTCAGTGCCGAGGCCGAGCGTATGGGCACTGAAGGGAAAACGCCCATGTATGCCGCCATTGACGGCCGTTTGGCGGCCATTATCGCGGTTGCCGACCCGATCAAAAACACCACGCGCGGTGCGATTGATGCCATGCATCAACTGGGCCTTAAAGTCGCCATGATTACCGGCGACAACCAGCGCACGGCCCAGGCCATTGCCCGGCAGTTGGGTATTGATGAAGTCGTGGCCGAGGTGCTGCCCGATGGCAAAGTCGAGGCCGTCAAGCGACTGCAAGCGCAATATGGCCCGGTTGCCTACGTTGGCGATGGCATCAACGATGCGCCAGCGCTGGCCTGTGCCGATGTCGGGGTGGCCATTGGCACGGGTACCGATGTGGCCATGGAAGCTGCGGATGTCGTCCTAATGTCGGGCGACCTGGGCGGCGTCCCCGACGCCATTGCGTTATCAAAGGCCACCATTAACAACATTCGCGAGAACCTGTTTTGGGCGTTTGCCTATAACGTGGCCCTGATCCCTATTGCTGCGGGGGTGCTGTACCCGGCCTACGGGATATTGCTGTCGCCTGTTTTTGCCGCGGGTGCGATGGCGTTGTCGAGCGTGTTTGTGGTCAGTAACGCGCTGCGGCTAAAACGGTTTCAGCCGCCGGTACGTGCGCGGTAAACCGCGCGGCCGCCAAACACCAGGCCTATCGACGCCACCAGTACACCGGCCGCAACTATGCCATCCCAGCCAAAGTATTGATAAATGGTTGCGGCCGCAAACGAACCCGACGCGCCTCCAAGAAAATACACAGTCATGTAGCCGGAATTTAGGCGGTTGCGCAGTTCGGGGTTGATGCGCATGACCGCACCCATATTGCTGACGTGCAACAACTGCGCGGCCAAATCAAGCACAACCACGCCGATAATCAGCGCGGCCAACGACGTTTTACCCAGGCCCAGCGGTAACCATGCCACCAACAATAAAACCAGGCTGATCAGCGTGGCTTCACGGTTTTTCCCACGGTCGGTCATGCGGCCGGCCCAATTGGCCGCCAGCGCTCCGGCAATGCCGGCCAACCCGAACAGGCCAATGACGGCTTCGGTATATTGATAAGGCGGCTGGCTGAGCAAAAATGCAAGCGGTGTCCAGAAAAGGGCGAACAGTACAAAAGACAGAAACCCAAGCAGCGCGCGCAGCCGCAGGACGGGTTCGGTTCTGAACAGCTGGACAACCGAGCCGATGAGCTCGTTGTAGATGATGCGGGTTTCGCTGCGATGAGTGGGCAAGCTGCGCCACAACATGACGGCCAGTAGTATCAGTACGGCGGCTGCCACAAAATACACAATGCGCCAGCTGCCCAGGCTGGATAACCCGCCCGACACCGTACGACCCAACAAAATGCCAATAAGCAGGCCGCTCATGAGCATGCCGACCGCGCGGCCTTTGGCGTTGACCGGCGCCATGAGTGCGGCAAATGGAACCAGCACCTGCGTAACTGCCGAGAACAAACCCGTCATGGCCGTACCCAACAACAGCCAGGGCAACGAAGGGGCCAAGCCGCTGATCAGCAGCCCCGCCGCCGTCAATGCCATCATCAGCACAATCAGCCCGCGTTTTTCGAACTTGTCGCCCAAAGGAACAAGAAACATCAGCCCGACCCCATAACCGACCTGGGACACCGTCACAATAATACCCACAGCCGCGTACGAAACGCCCAGATCTGCGGCGATGGAGTCGAGTAAAGGTTGCGGATAATAGTTGCTGGCGACCGCGGCGCCGGTGGCAATGGTCATCAGCCACAGCAAGAACGGGCTCAATGCGTGGCCTCCGGCCATGTCCAATTTGAAATATCTGCGGTATCGGTACCGTATTCGTGGGCGTGGGCCACCGCTGCCATACGCTGCTCTTTTAAATACTCTTTGAAATGGGCGCCGGTATTCTGAAGCCGGGGCACATGGTCAATGGCATCAATCGCAAGGCTGTAGCGATCGATGCCGTTCTGGATGGCAAGCTCTAGTGGTGTGTTGATATTGCCCTTTTCGCGGTAACCCCGCACATGGAAGCCGGCGTGATTGGTGCGACGGTAAACCAGCCTGTGGATTAGCCAGGGGTAGCCATGGAACGCAAAGATAACGGGTTTGTCGCGTGTAAACAGCGCGTCGAAATCACGGTCATCAAGGCCATGCGGGTGTGCAGACGCCGACTGCAGCCTGAACAAATCAACCACATTGACGAATCGTAGCTTCAGGTCAGGCAAATGTTGCCGGAGCAGGGCAGCGGCGGCCAAGGCTTCTTGGGTGATGATGTCGCCGGCGCAGGCCATGACCACATCGGGCTCATTGCCGGCGTCGGTGCTGGCCCAAGACCAGATACCAACCCCTTTGGCGCAATGTGCCGCGGCCTCAGGCATGTCCAGATACACCAGATGAGGCTGCTTGTCGGCCACAATTACGTTGACATAGTCGGTGCTGCGCAAGCAGTGGTCGGCCACGCTAAGCAGGCAATTGGCGTCGGGCGGCAGGTAAATGCGTGCAACTTCGGCGCTTTTGTTGCATACAACGTCTAAAAAACCGGGGTCTTGATGGGTAAAACCGTTATGGTCTTGTCGCCATACCAGCGACGATACCAGAATGTTCAACGACGACACCGGTGCGCGCCACCGGGCCTCTTGGCGAGATTTATCGAGCCATTTGGCATGTTGGTTAACCATCGAATCCACAATATGCACGAACGATTCGTAGGTATTGAACAAGCCGTGCCGCCCTGTCAGCAGATAACCTTCCAGCCAGCCCTCCAGCGTGTGTTCACTCAGCATCTCCATGACCCGGCCGTCGGGGGCTAAAAAGCCGCCGTCGGCGTCTTGGGGCAGCGTATTTGCCAGCCAGGTTTTGGGGCTGGCTTCGTAGGCAGCTTGCAGGCGATTCGAGGCGTTTTCGTCGGGGCTGAACAAGCGGAAATTGTCGGGGTTGACGACCATAATGTCGCGCAAGAATGGGCCGAGCGCGCCAGTGGGCGACACCCGGCTTTGTGCATGCCCCTTGAACGGAACGGCATAATCCCGAAAACCCGACAGCCTAAGCGGCTTGCGTAAACGCCCGCCATTCGCATGCAGGTTAGCCCCCATGCGTCGATGGCCTTCTGGAATGAGCGCTAGAACGTCGGGCGCAGGGTGGCCATCGTCATCGAATAGCGTTTCGGGCGAGTAACTGCGCATCCAGGCTTCCAGTGCAGCCAATTGCCCAGGGTTACTATGAACGTCGGCCAGCGGCACCTGATGTGAGCGCCACGACCCTTCGATGGCATGCCCATCCCAACTTTTGGGGCCCGTCCAGCCTTTTGGCGTACGCAACACAATCATGGGCCAACGCGGTCGGTGGGCCACGCCGCTGGCACGCGCCTGCGCTTGCGCCTGGCGAATGCTGGTGACGCAATCTTCAAGTGCTTTTGCCATGGCCTGGTGCATGGTCGTAGGGTCGTCGCCTTCAACAAAGCAGGGCTCCCACCCGTAGCCCCGAAACAACTGCTCAAGCTCTTCGTGAGAAATACGCGCCAACAACGTCGGGTTTGCAATTTTGTAGCCGTTCAGGTGCAAGATAGGTAAAACCGCGCCGTCACGAATGGGGTTTAAAAACTTGTTGCTATGCCACGCAGTAGCCAGCGGCCCGGTTTCGGCTTCGCCGTCGCCTACGACGGCCGCCACGATAAGGTCGGGGTTGTCAAATGCCGCCCCGAACGCATGCGATAGGCAATAACCAAGCTCACCGCCCTCGTGAATCGAGCCCGGAACTTCGGGGGTGCAATGGCTTCCTAACTGGCCTGGAAACGAAAATGCCCGAAACAGGGCGGTCATGCCGGTGGCATCACGGCTTTTATCGGGGTAGACGTCCGTATAGCTGCCCTCGAGCCAAGTGTGCGCCAACACCGCAGGCGCGCCATGGCCCGGGCCCGACAGATAAATCATGTTCAGGTCGTGCGCCTTGATAACGCGGTTCAGGTGCGCCCAGATAAAAGTTTGGCCTGGGCTAGAGCCCCAATGCCCCAGCAAACGTGCCTTGAGGTGGCTGCGCGTCAGTGGCGTCTTGAGCAGCGGGTTGTCCTTCAGGTAAATCATACCTGCGCACAAATAGTTGCTGGCACGCCATAATGCATCAAGTTTGTTGATGTCGGCTTGTGTCAGAATGTTATCATTCTGGTTAGGGTTGGACATAGACCAAGACTCCGCTCTAAATGCCCACGGGGCGCAAGTGTTAGGGGCAAAGTTTACCCCGCTTGAAAGCATTTGCAGCAATGTCGTTTTTTATTGCACTTATATACAACTTTGGTTACGATAAAACGGCTTAATAAATCCTTAAGACGTCTGAATCAGGTCAACAGATTTATGTAGCACAACTTCCAGATGGCCAACCCGCGCTGTCAAGAAGGGGACTCAAATTATTACCATCGCCGTGGTGGCCCGTAACACCTTATTACGTACGGGCGTCTTACAGATTCTCACCGACGTCGTGCCAGGCGTGTCATTACAGGGTTTCGCGTACAGCGACCTCGACCGTCACCCCGATCCGGCGGTTTGTTACGACTTGTTGTTGCTATCCATCGCTTCCCACGAACGTCAAACATCGCTGGTTTTAGCCAGTTTGAAGGCTTTTGCGCCTAAAAAAATAGTGCTTATGGCCGAGGGACCACCCGATCGTGCCGCTATCGAAAAGTTGCCGCCGCAAGTGGTGGGCTACATCGACAAGGCCGCGCCGCCCGAAGTATTTATTGCGACAGTGCGTAGGGTCATCGAAGGCAAACCCGGTTTTCCCTGGCCTGTAACTGCAACAACACTCGACGTGGTTTCATCCATCAATGTGTCTGTTCGCGAAGTCTTGCCCACGACCAAACCACAGCAGTCCTCTGCAGGCGGCCTGCCTGTATCGTCTATTTTTGCCTTAGGCACGGCAGCACTATCGGCACCTGATTCTGAAGCCGACCTGCTGGGTCTGACACCGCGCCAATACGAAGTGCTGGTCTTGTTGTCACGCGGGCACGCCCTTAAGTCGGTATCGCGTCTGCTTAATATTTCGTTAGGTACAACCAAAGCCCACACCGAGGCCGTCTATCAGCGTCTTGGCGCCCATAACCGCAACGAAGCCGTTTATATTGCCCGGGCCAAAGGCGCGCGGCTCGAATGGGAGCCCGAGCCGGTCAATACCCGGACCAAATCCATCGCCTGACCGCCGTCAGGCTTTTTTTTACCCTTTCATGGTTGCCCGTTTCGGCTACGCGGCGAGCGTTGTCTTATTTGGGCTCGATCTGCACGTGCCCAAATAGGGCTAATTGCTATGACCCCGGGTTGCGTCTGCGCGCAACGTGACGGTCTGGGTTGCCCATTGGGCAACATCCTGACCCAATTGCCGGGTAGCCTCGCCGAAGGTTTCAATTACCGAATCAAATTCGGCATTAGGTACCGGCCTTGAGAGCGCAAAGGACCGAATTGCAATGACTTTGTTGTCAAAGGTGTCGACCAACGTGGCATCGAAATGAACGAGCACGCGGCGCGGGTTGCTTGCGGCGTCGACCTGAAAGGCATACAGCTCGCCGCCCAACTGATATCGGGCGGATACGTTCGCATCGTCGGTGGTGACCGCTTGCCATTGTTGCTTGCTTTTAAAGGCTTGCGACACGTGGTTTCGCACAAGGCGCGGTGCGGCGTCGTACCACCGCACTCCCTGGTAGGCCATGACCTGATATGGCGCCTGCGAAACCAGGATGCGTGTACCGTTCAAGGTCGGGCTTGACGCCGGCGTATTGATGCGGATCGATGGGAGTTCTGACTGCGCGGTCGATGGCGACCGGCTTGCTGCCCCCACACCTGGCGAGGTATTTGTCGCAGTACTGTTTTGCGACGACGTGCTTGCAGCCCACAGCGGCAATTCGTAAACAGTAACGGGCGGCTGTTCGGGAAGCACCGAGCAAGCCGTCAGTGCGCCCGTTGCAAGCGTCATCAAAAACAGAGCCAGGAAACGGTCTCGCATCATGGTGCAACCTCTTTAAGTGATTCAGCACCCAACAGATAACCTGCAGGGTTGTTGTCCAGTTTGCGCAAGTTATTGCGCAGTGCCGCCAGCGTCATGCGCAGTTCTTGCAGTGTTGGCCCCAATTCATTCAAGCCTTGTAGCCCTGCTGACACTGCACCCTGGTTTGACTGCACCAACTGCGCCACGTTGGCTGCCGCGGCATCGACCGAGGCCAGCGCCGTCCGGGCCTGTTGCATAGAGGCCGTACCTTCGACCCGGATAAGGCGATCGGCGGCTTGTAATGTCGTTGTAAATTGCTGCGTTGCCGCCGTCAGCGTTTTAATCAACGTCTCGATATCATCGCGGTTATCCGCCAATGCGCCAGATACGGTTTCAAGGTTTTGGATTGTCCGCGTAAAGCTCTCGGCATTTTGCCCAGATAAGAACTTGTTGGCGTTGGTCATCAGTTCGGCCATGCCGGTGACAAGAGAGTCTCCGTTTTGCATGAACTGGGCAATGGGGGAGGGCGTTGCAATGATTTCGGGGTATTCTTGCCCTGGCTTTGCCGTCAGTAATGGGCTACCTGGCTGGCCAGAGCTAAGTGCGACGACTGAAATACCGGTAATGCCCGCCAGCATCAACCGAGCGCGCGTGTCGGTTTGAATGGGGATACCGTCCTGAATGGTTATCAGCGCCCTGACATTACGCACATCGTTCGGGTCGAGAGAAAGCGCCGAAACTTCGCCGACTTTAATCCCATTGAACTGTACTGCGCTGCCACGTGACAAGCCCCTTACAGGTTCGTTGAAGATCACCGTATATGTAGCAACGGCTGTGTCTTTACCGTACTTGCCCAGCCATAAGGCGGCAATCAACCCGGCAGTAATCACCACCAAGGTAAAAAGTCCTATCAAGACATGATGCGCGCGTGGTTCCATGATTCAGGTATCCGTAATAGCCTGTGCAGCGTTCTTGGCCGAACGACCGCGCGGCCCATGAAAATAATCTTGTACCCAAGGGTCGTTGCATTGCTCGACTACGGGTAAAGTGTCGGCGACCAGCACCTTGCGTTGCGACAATACCGCCACGCGGTCGCAAATGGTGTAAAGGGTATCTAGGTCGTGGGTGACTAAAAATACGGTTAAGCCCAGGGCATCGCGCAACGTCAGCAACAACTGATCGAATGCGCCAGCGCCAATGGGGTCAAGGCCAGCGGTGGGCTCGTCAAGAAAGAGAATTTCGGGGTCAAGCGCAAGGGCTCGCGCCAGCGCAGCCCGCTTGATCATGCCACCCGATAACGACGCCGGGTACTGGTCGGCCGATTTGGCCGGTAAACCAGCCAGACCGATTTTCAGGCGAGCCAGGTGCTCGGCACGCTGCCGACTCAGGCCCAGGTGCTCAATGAGCGGTAGGGCAATGTTCTCTAGTACAGTTAGTGACGAAAAGAGAGCGCCGCGCTGAAACAGCACGCCAAAACGCCGTTGGGTGTGTGGCCGGCTGGCCGTAGGCCCATAGACATCAAGCCCACCCACCCGCACCGAGCCGACTGCCGGGCGTTGAAGCCCGACAATAGTGCGTAACAGCACCGATTTACCCGACCCGGAGCCGCCCACCACGCCAAGAATCTCGCCTCTGTACACTTGAAGGTCAAGCGCCTGGTGCACAATGTGACTGCCAAAACGGTTCGTGACGTCTTTGACGTCGATGATGATCTCCCGGGACGTCACCAGCCCATCTCCAGAAAGAACATGGCGGCAATCGCATCCACCAGAATGACCACAAAAATGGACTGCACCACCGCCGACGTGGTGTGTTCACCCAACGACTGCGCGCTTCCCTTGACCTTGAAACCTTCAAGGCAGCCGATGATGGCGATAAGGTAAGCAAAAATAGGGGCTTTGGCCATGCCCAATACAAAATGCCGCAGCTGAATATCGCGTTGGAAAATCGACATGAACATAGACGGGGAAATGTCGAGCGCGAGGGCGCACACCAACATACCCCCCAAAATGCCACTGACCATGCCGATAAATGTTAGCAGGGGGAGGGCAATAAGCAGGGCGATAATGCGCGGTAGCACCAGCAGGTTGATCGGGTCTAATCCCGTCATGCGCAAGGCATCGATCTCTTCGTTGCCCTTCATTGAACCCAGTTGGGCAGTAAAGGCACTGGCGGTGCGCCCGGCCATAAGAATCGCCGTAAGCAGTACGGCAAACTCGCGCAAAAAAGAAAACGCCACCAGGTTGATGGTGAATACCGACGCACCGAAGTCGGCGAGAATCGTCGCGCCCAAAAAGGCGACCACCGCGCCCACCATGAACGTCAGCAGGGCGATGATCGGGACGGCATTGAATCCGGTTTGCTCGAGTTGTGCGACGACGGCCGTAACGCGCCAGGTTCTGGGACGAAGGCACGTGCGGGCCAGCGCCTCGAAAGTGACGCCCATAAATCCCAGCAGGTCGCGGGCCTGGTGCGCCGTCTGTTCGACCGAAGCACCAACACGCGCAAGAACCTCGCGCGGCGTCGAGGCAGGTTTCGGCTCGGGCGCGTCGGGCACTAGACTGGCGGCCTGTATCACTGCGTTTAGCAAGGCCTGTCGTTCGGGCGACAACGCTTCGAACAAGCCAGGTTGATTACCGACCAGGTCAACCAGCAATTGCGCGCCCGACGTATCAAGAGCTGTAATACCCGACATGTCGACGACGGAAAGCTCGCTGCGCGCCGCCTGAATTGAGGCCAGGCGCGGCTTGTGTTGCACAACGATGTCGTAAAGGTCGTTGTAATGTTCAAGCGTCCAGTCTCCGACCGCGACCAGATGCGAGGCCTGGTCGTGCGTTTCGAAGTGTAGTTGCGGAGGCTGGGGGGTATGTTGTGTCAATGCGCTACCGGGGAAACCCCGGAACGCCAGGGTCAAGCAGATACGGGGTGTAAGCCAATGGCCGTCAGTTCGCGATGAATCGCTGATTTTTCAAGCTTGTCGATGGGCATGTTAGCAAAAAGCGAGATACGGGTGGAGATCTGTCGAAATATTTTGTCGAATACGACCCGCTTTTGTATCTCGGTGCCGATGGCGGCCGCCGGATCCTCGAACCCCCAATGTGCGGAGATAGGGTGCCCTGGCCAGATCGGACAGGCTTCTCCTGCTGCTTTGTCGCACACCGTGATGATGAAATCCATTTGTGGGGCATCAGGTGCAGCGAACTCGTCCCAGCTTTTACTGCGCAAGGTACTGGTGTCGTACCCCAAGGACCTGACTTTTTCGAGCGCAAAAGGGTTAACCCCTTCGCCCGGCATGCTGCCCGCACTGTAGGCTTTGAAGCGGCCATGTCCCATGGTGTTAAGCAGTGCTTCGGCCATAATGCTGCGCGAAGAATTGTGCGTGCACAGAAAGAGTACGTTATAGATCTTGTTTGTCATGGTAGTGGTGTCCGGCGTAGGTGTAAAAGATAAGTCGTCGGCGCACCAGCCCGACGGCAGTGAAGGGCAGGGGTTACCGCTGCAGCAATTTTCGGTCAGGTAAGACAGCAGGCCAGTCATGGCCGCATAACGGGCCGAGTAAAATACAAACCTGCCTTCTTGCCGCGCATCCAGCAAACCGGCATTCACCAGTTCTTTTAAATGAAAAGACAACGAAGACGGCGAGTTTTTGGTCAGACGGGCCAGTTCGCCGGCGGGCAAACCGTCAGGGCCCTTTTGTACCAGCAGGCGATAAACTTCAAGCCGCGACTCGTGCCCAAGCGCCATTAATGCCTTGACCGCGTCTTTGATATCCATATATAGACTCTTTCCATTCAACATTTCAATTATAATTGAAATGTTGAAACAACTAAACAGGATTTTGATCATGTCAAACGTCACGATTTACCACAATCCAAAGTGCGGCACGTCGCGCAATACATTAGCCCTGATCCGTCATGCTGGCATCGAACCCAATGTGGTGCTGTATCTTGAAACACCGCCAACGCGCGAAACCATTCAAAAAATGGCGGCCGATGCAGGGCTAACGCTACGCGAAGCCATGCGCGAAAAGGGCACGCCTTATGCCGAAATGGGATTAGACAAGCCAGAGGTTTCCGATGCACAGTTGCTTGATGCCATCGAGGCTCACCCAATACTTCTGAATCGCCCATTTGTTGTGACAGAGAAGGGCACGCGTCTATGCCGTCCGTCAGAGGTTGCTCTGGAAATACTGCCCGCCATGCCGGCTAAAGCCTTTGCCAAAGAAGACGGTACGCCGATGCTCGACGCGCAGGGCCAACTGATCAAAAAGTAATAGTCATGGCGTACTACACCCCCGAAGACCTATCCCTGCCCAATCTAGATAAAAGGTATTTTTCACCGCCTGATACCGGGCTTTTGCAGACTGCCAACGCCAGCCATCACAAACCGCGCATTTTGCTGTTGTATGGCTCGTTACGGCCTCGTTCATTCAGTCGGCTGCTGACAGAAGAGGCGGCCCGAATTCTTGTACATCTGGGCGCCGATGTGCGCATATACAACCCAGCCAACTTGCCACTGGCCAATAGTGTGCCGGCAGAGCACCCCGAAGTTCAAGCGTTCAGGGCGCTGTCGTTGTGGTCTGAAGGGCAGGTATGGTGCAGCCCCGAGGTCCATGGTAGCGTGACCGGCTTGTTCAAGAACCAGATAGACTGGCTGCCTCTCGAGGTGGGGAGCATCCGCCCCACGCAAGGCCGTACGCTGGCGGTGATGCAGGTCAGCGGGGGCTCTCAGTCATTCAATGCGGTTAACTCTTTGCGCGTGCTCGGGCGATGGATGCGTATGGTGACTATTCCTAACCAGTCATCGGTACCCAAGGCTTATCAAGAGTTCGATGACAACAACCGCATGAAATCATCGGCTTACTACGACCGTGTTGTCGACGTGATGGAAGAACTGATCAAATTTACCTTGCTGACGCGTGATCGGTCCGATTACCTGACCGATCGTTATAGCGAACGCAAGGCTTCCGAAAAAATGGCGGTCGACCAGCTCTAAGGCAAACAGCGCGCTTAAAGAACCGTCAACGCTGGGCCATTGCCACCCGGTTGTACCAATCGCGGCTACGGTTAATGGTCCGTACCAGCCAGAGCATGACCGGGACTTCTATCAGTACGCCGACGACGGTTGCCAGTGCAGCACCCGAATCGAAGCCGTACAAAACAATGGCCACGGCGACCGCCAACTCAAAGAAGTTTGACGCGCCGATCATGGTCGAGGGCCCGGCAACGTCGTGCCGTACTTTCAATTTGCGGTTCCACACATACCCCAAGCCGGCGATGAACAGGGTTTGCAACAAAATGGGCACGGCCAGAATAGCAATGATGAGCGGTTGCTCGATAATCGCCTGGCCCTGAAATGAAAACAGAAGGACAAGGGTCGCAAGCAGCGCAACAATAGAGTAGGGGCCAATTTTTTCCAGGGCGCTGGCAAAGCCTTGTTGGCCGCCGCGCTTTACCAGCCAGCCGCGTAGCGCCTGGGCAATTGCCAGCGGGATAACGATATACATCACCACCGACAGCGTCAGCGTATCCCAGGGTACCGGAATCGATGAAACGCCCAAAAGCAGAGCAACAATAGGCGCAAACGCAAACACCATGACCAAGTCGTTCAGCGCGACTTGCGTCAGCGTAAAGTTGGCGTTGCCACGGCATAAGTTACTCCACACAAACACCATGGCGGTGCAGGGTGCCGCACCCAGCAAAATAAGCCCGGCCATGTAACTGTCGAGCTCGTCTGCGGGCAACCATGGGGCGAAAACAATCTTGATAAAAAACCAGCCGAACAATGCCATGCTAAATGGCTTGATGGCCCAATTGATGGCCAGCGTAACTCCCATGCTGGCACGTTGGTCATACACTTCACGCAGGGCACCAAAGTCAATTTTCATCAACATGGGGATAATCATGATCCAGATCAGGACACCCACCGGAATATTGACATGCGCGACTTCCATGGCGCCAATGGCCTGCGCGGCGTCTGGCCAGTACAAGCCCAGCAGGGTACCGGCAGCAATGCACAGGGTCACCCACACGGTAAGGTAGCGTTCAAAAAAACTAATAGGTGCGCCGGCAGCTTGTTTACCGGCAATTTCGCATTGGCTGGACATGGGTTTCCTTATCGAGTTTGGCTTTATCAACGCTTAAGCCAGGTCAGCAAAAGCCTTGGCTAAGCTTAAGTATCCGGACGTCATTTGAGCGCCTATTATATATCTGCTTTTCCGCATATGCGGAATTAAGTTGTTGACGATATACTAAGTAACCCCCAAGGTGGTCCGTATCTCTTCATAGTCGGTAAATTCTCATCATGATGACAACAACGAATCCGGTGTCTTTTTTTAAATGCATGAGCGACGAAACCCGCGCCCGGATCATGCTTTTGTTGGCTGCTGAAGGCGAACTCTGCGTCTGTGATCTCACCGTAGCCCTGGATGAAGGTCAATCGAAAGTGTCTCGTCATCTGGCGCAGTTGCGTAATTGTGGCTTGCTTGAAGACCGGAGAGACGGTCAGTGGGTGTATTACCGAGTGGCGCCAAGTTTGCCCGATTGGGCCACGGCGTTATTTACTCAGTTACGCATCGCATACGCCCAATGGCTGGCCACCGATGCAGCGCGCTTGAAGCAATCACGAAAGGAAACCGGCTCGGCTTGTTCTTGATGAACACAAACAATGGCATGCAAACCAGGGGCAAAATAGCCATGGAAGTTCATCTGCTTTTACTCTGAATAATTCGCATAATGTATATTATGTAAAGTCAATGAAACGAAAGCGCCTTAATATCCCCTAAGCGTCCGTACAACTCATACTGCTCCCATCAGTGTCCAGTCGGACCAGCCGTCATCCGCGAGGCCTAGCCGACACAGATCGCCAGCAAAGTAAACAAAACAAAGCAGCACGTTAATGTCGAAGGCCAGCGGCCCGACGCTATTGCTGGCGCTTCCAGTACGAATACAGCTCCGCCCTGTCGTCCAGGCGCGCTGGCACGTGGTGGACTTTCATGGACTGTTCCGCACGAGGCTTGGCCAGGTCGGCATAGACCTGCGCCGTGGACAAGCCAAAGGGTTCGCCGTCTTCGTTGGAATAGGCATAGGTAACGTCCTGGATGCCGGCCATGCGCATGGCAGCCATGCACATAGGACACGGATGGCCGCTGGCATACACAGAGCAACCCGCCAGCGAGGCCGAACCCAGCGCCCGGCTTGCCGCCCGGATGGCGAGGAGCTCGGCGTGGGCCGTCGGGTCGTTCGTCGTCATGATTTCGTTGACGCCCTGGGCAATGACTTTGCCATCCTTGACGATCAGCGCTCCGAAGGGGCGCCCGCCTTTGTCGGCATTGGCATAAGCAAGTTCAATAGCCTGCAAGAGAAAATTGGCGTTCTTTTCCATACTGTTCACTCCTTACTAATCTAACGTTCGCCGGCGGCGAGCAAAGCGGTTTCCCGCAAGCCCAAACGCAAGCCTCGCCCATGAGGGCGAGGCCAGGCAAAGCAGCTGCCATGCAGAAACTCAAGTGTGCGACAAGTGGCAAAAGCCCAAGCCGGCACGCCGGAATTCTTCACACAGTTTATTCTGCGCCGATAGCTTTGAGGCCGGCGGCAGCGCAAGCCGCGTCGATATCGCCCGACGGCGCGCCGCCAACACCGATACCAGCCACCAGCGCCTTGCCGAACTTGACCGGCAGGCCGCCAGCCTGAATCACCATGCGCGGATCCATGTCGCGCAGGCCATCATTGGCGGGCTTGCTGGCGATGAAATCGGCCAACCCGGCGGTATCGCGGCCCATGCCGGCCGACGTAAAGGCCTTGCCTTCTGCGCTGCTTGCGGTATGAGGACCGGAATTATCAGCCTTGAGCAATACCTTGGTGGAGCCGTCGCGGCCGACGACGGCGACGCTGACGTTATGGCCTTGGTCGCCGCAAGTCTTCAGGGCGACCTGGGCAGCCTGGGTGGCCAACTCCAGCGGCAGGTACGGAGCGGTGGGCAATTGCGTAGCGGCGGATGCCAGAACGGGAGCAAACAAAAGAGCTGCGAGGGAAAGATTGCGTATCATTTTTGTTTCCTTATTAAACAAAACGGTTTGTTGGGTGAACGATTAAAGAATACTGCGCTCAGCATTACCGCAGTATTCGTAGGTCTCGCACACAACTACGTAGTTCTACGCAGAACCGTTGCCCTCGAGCCATAAACGCGTCAACTCGGCCTGAGAAGTCGTACCCAGCTTTCCTCCGATGGCCGCCCGATGCGTATCGACTGTGCGCGGCGAAAGCCCCAGTCCGTCCGCAATTTCTTTGGTGCTAAAGCCCTGGGCCACGCGATCGAGTATCTGGCGTTCGCGCGGCGTCAGCGCGGCCAGCAAGTTCAGTGTTTCCGCCCGTTGGGCCAATTGCCTCAAGCTGCGCTCAAGCACCTCTTGCCCCTTTTGTATGGCGTCGATCAGGTCCTGTTCATCGACGGGCTTGGACAGAAAATCCACCGCGCCATTGCGGAATGCGCGCCTGCAGGCCTCTATGTCCCCATGGCCCGAGATGACAATGGCGGGCCAATCGACGCCCTTTTCAATCAGCTGCTGCTGCAGCTTCAGCCCCGAAATCCCTGGCATGCGGATATCCAGGATCAGGCAGCCGGGCTTGAGCTGCGCAACCTGCGCAAGAAACGCCTGGGGATCATTGAAGGCAAAGGCCTTGATCCCAACGGTGGACAGCAGCAGGATCAGGGCGCGGCAAACGGCCTCGTCGTCGTCCACCAGATAGACCGGATGCATCATGGCGCAAGCTTCCTTGAAGGATTCGACGATTTCAATGTGATCCTGAATGTCGTACCGGGCCCTGCTTCGGCCAGGAATATTTCTCCACCAGCGCGCTCTATCAGGCGCTGGCTAAGTGCCAGACCCAGGCCTGTACCATCAGGTCGGTTCGTCGTAAATGGCGTAAACAGCCTGTCGCGGATCTCGGGCGCAATGCCCGGGCCATTATCGGACACATCAAGCGTCACCCCCGACGCCGACTGCTTCAGGGTAACGGCCACGCGGCCTTGCTCGGGCGCTACCGCCTCGAGCGCATTGCGCACAAGATTGAAGACGACCTGCTCCATTTCCACCGAATCTGCCTTAACCTCCACCTTCGACGCGGGGACGTCGAAATCCAGCCTGACCTTGCGCGCGGCCGCCTGGGGCGCCAGCAAGGCTTGGACATTGCCCAGGGCTTCGCGCAAATCGAACACCGAAGCGCTTTCAAGTTGGGGCCGCGACCAGTTCCGGAACCGCTCAAGAATAGCGGAAGCCCGCTTGGCCTGCGCGATTGTATCGTCAACTACCGGCGCCAGGTCTTGCCTATCAGCCTCTTCCCGGCCCAACAACCTGCGGCAAGCCTGCACTTGGGCCAAAATCGCGGTCAAGGGCTGGGTAAGCTCGTGGGCAAGGCCGCTGGCCATTTCGCCTAGCGCATTCACGCGCGAAGCGTGCGCCAGACGGGACTCCAACGCGCTCAGGCGTGCCTGCTCTACCGCCGCCCTCGCCCGGGCCCGCTGCCGCCAAGCCGCCAGCACGACCGCATATGCGGCGCTGACCAGCAAAAGCGTCAGCACCGTCGGCAACCACGGCAAAAGGTCACTCAAGCCAATGCGCATGCCTGTTTCAAGTAGTAAAGGCTGCGAAGCGCTGGCTAACACTCTCGAAAACCGGACGGTATCCACCGAAAAAGGCCCACGGCTGACCAGAGGCGGACCGCCGTCCGGCATGGACAGCCGCAAGGCCACACCACGCTCCGACCAGAACGGACTGGCCTCTTCAATGAGCTTGCCCGCATCGATACCCAGCATCAGGCCGTAACGTGCCTGCGCCGTATTGGGGCTACGTTTGACCAGGATGTAGTGATCGGCACGGCCGGGGTAGGCCAGCAAGGCCAGGCTTCCGTCGGACGCCATGGCGGCAGTACGCACAATCTTTACCAGTTCGGGCGTACGCGGCCCCAGCCCGACAGGTTCTAATCTGGGGTCCAGCGGCACAAGCTGAACATCGTCGATACGGGGATAAAACTGCGTAATGGTCGCTGCCACATCAAGAAAAAGGCCCTGATGCACATCATCCGAAGCCACGGCGATGGCGGACAAAGCGGTCAAGTGTGCATCGTGCTGGTCCGCACGCTGCGATGACAGCCTGTACAGGACATCAGTTTCTTGCTCGAGTGCGCCAACCAGCGACCGGTACTGCCAGGCCGCCAACGCGCCGCCCGCAACCAGCAACAAAAATACCCAGACCGAAATCCGGCAGGCCAGGCTCCTGAAAATCAAAGGGCTATGAGACGTCATCCGTTCCTTACCACTGACGAATCCAATATCTGTTCTGGACTCGATACGACAAACATCATGGGGCTCTTCATCATAAACGGGGGGCAGCGGTATTCATTAGACTTGTTTTTGCGAAGAATTCGTCATCAAACAACGAGATCTCAAACATCAGACACATGCCCGCCCTGCCGCGCAGCCACTTTAAACGCATTGGCCAACTCTTGGCGCAGCTCGGCTTCGTCCCAGGGTTTGGTTAGAAACTTGTAGATGGCGCCATGATTGATGGCTTCGGTAACCGATTTAAGATCGGAATAGCCCGACAAAATAATACGCACAGTGCCCGGGTGAATATTTTTGACGCGCCGAAAAAATTCGGTGCCCGTCATTTCGGTGAGCCGTTGGTCAGACAAAATCACTTTAATCGGGTGTGCGGCCAGAATATCAAACGCCTCGCGGGTGGTCGTGGCCTTGTAGATGGTGTAGCCGTCACGCCGAAGCAGCCGCTGCAGTGCTCGCAAAATATTTTCTTCGTCGTCCAGCAGCAATAGGGTGCGCCCTTCGTCAACGTCTTCTTGGCGTGTGGGCAAAGCCTCTACCCCACCGTTACGCTGAAGGCGCTCGGCCAAATCCCGAACCGGCATGGGTCTGGCAAACAAGAAACCCTGAAACTCATCGCAAAAATTGCGCTTCAAGAACCAGTACTGCGCCGCTGTCTCAACGCCTTCGGCAACAACCTTTAAATTAAGGTGATGCGCCAAGCTGATGATGACTTTGCTAATGGCGGCATCGTTGCGGTCGCTGGCGATTTCTTTAACGAAAGAACGGTCTATTTTTATCTTGTCGACGGGCAGGTTTTTTAGATAGCGCAAGCTGGAATAACCGGTGCCGAAATCGTCTACCGAGACTTTGACACCCAATGCCTGCAGGTTATGCAGTTTGCTGATGGTGTCATCGACCTGCTCTAGCAGAACACCCTCGGTTATTTCAATCTCAAGGCTATCGGCGGGTAAGTCGTATTTGGACAGCATGTCGGTGACATCGCGGACGAAGTCGGGGCGTTGAAAATGAAGCGGCGACACATTGACAACAAAAGGGAAATCAACGAGCACCTGAGTTTTCAATTCGCGCAGGTTGCGGCAGGCCGCTTCGAGCACCCATTGGCTTAAGGCGTGAATCAGCCCTGCTTCTTCTGCCAAAGGTACAAAAACAGAAGGCGAAATGTAGCCGCGTTCGGGGTGCGGCCATCGAAGTAACGCTTCGGCCCCCATGACGCGGCCCGTATAGCCGTTAACAATAGGCTGATAGTGCAATACGAACTGCTCTGTGTCGAGCGCGCGCTGCAGGTCGGCCCGCAACGCAAGCCTTACTTCGACATTACTGCTGAGCTCGGGGGAGTATTCACGCCAGGTATTACGCCCTGTACGCTTGGCATAAGTAATGGCCAGGTCTGCTTCACGGAGTAAATCGGCCGGTTGCGCCAAAGCGCCGTCGGCAAAAGTAATGCCGGCGCTGGCCGTCAGGTGCAGCTCTATTGATTCGTGCCGATAGGGCTTGCGAATAGCCGACAGAATCTTTTTGGTGCACTGAATGACATCGGACTTACCAACGCCGGCCATCAAGACAATAAACTCGTCACCGTCAAGGCGCGCAACCATATGATTGGGCTCGACCACATCACGTATACGGCGTGCCACTTCGGCCAGAATCTGGTCGCCTGCTTGCAGGCCTATAGAGTCATTGATCAGCTTCAAGCCGTTAAGGTCGAACAACAACACAGCAATGCGGTCGCCCGACGCCCGGCTGCTTTCACTGGCGAGGGCTAACGCACTTAAAAAGCTGCGTTTGTTGGGTAGCGCGGTCAGGTGATCGTGCGACGAGGCGTAGTCGAGCTCGGCCGAACGCTGCATTAGTATGACCGAGATGCGTACGGTGCGAGTGAGCAACCACGTAAAAACATAGCACACCAGAAACAACAGGTCGGGCAAATAGCGGCCTAGTGGCGACACCGTCGAAAACGCGTCTTGCTGCGGGCGCAGTTGCCCGAAGAACTCGAAATACATGCGGCGGTCTTGCTCGGCCAGCACAAACCAGACCAAGACGGCGACACATGTTCCTCCTAGACTGATGACCGTTAAAGGGACATTTCGTACCGGAATAGCCAAGGGTTTTTGGCTGGCCACCACTACCGCGTAGGCTGCAATCATGCCTAATATGACCCCTATTTTGCTGTATACCCCTGTTGCATTGGTACTTAAGACCGACAAGCCGGAGACATTGAACAGCAAACCCAGCGCCAGCCCGCCGACAAACACCCCACTGACAAAACTGAACTGTCGCCCTTGCATCCCCCTGGA
Organism: Pusillimonas sp. NJUB218; assembly: GCF_003788685.1. Classification (NCBI taxonomy): domain Bacteria; kingdom Pseudomonadati; phylum Pseudomonadota; class Betaproteobacteria; order Burkholderiales; family Alcaligenaceae; genus Pusillimonas; species Pusillimonas sp. NJUB218. The sequence continues at coordinate 141,360 of NZ_NQMK01000005.1, read as the reverse complement.
CTGCACCCAGCACAACAAAAAGATAGCCGCTGATGCGGCCATCGGGATAAGCACCCACTGCGCACTCAAAAGCCCATTAGCCAAAAGCACACCAAAGGCAGATGCCGCAAGCGGCTGACTCAATTTGCGCCATCGGCACAGCGCCACCAGCGACAAACCACACAACAGCCAGGCCGCCAACACCCATAACGAAAACAGCGGTGCCATCTTGGCGATGTATGTTGACCAAACACAGTCGGCAATGCCAAACAAGCCAAACCACAACAAGGCTTTGCCCGGGATCAGGACATCGAGACACCGTACGGTATTGTCGTTGTGGTCGCCGTGGGCGGCAAATGGCCCTACCCCCGGTCCTGGATTAGGCGTTTCGCTGCCTTGCTGGCGTTGGACAATGGGCATCACCCTTCTTGTTCCTCTTCGGCGGGTAAGCGAACATAGATGGTGTAGCGTGTTTCCTCGTTCTCTTCGAAGTCTTGCAGCTTGCGAATCAGACGCTCGGAAATGACCGCCCCTTCGCGCAACAACAGCATGCCTTCTAAATTATGCAGGTTGCGGGCAATGATCATGCCGGGCTCCAGCGTATCGGTTTTATGCAAAATGACGTCAGCCGGCTCTTGATGGGCCTCGGCCTCGATTTGCTTGGCCATTTCGACAAAGTCGTAACACAGGGTCGGGTCGTAAAGCCGCCCTGCAAATTTGGGCATGTTTTCGACCACTTCGGCTGTCGGCACCTTGCGTGCAAACACCATACCCATCTGTATCTCGACATAGTCAACCGCAAGCTTCAAAATACGCGCGCCTAACGGAATATTTTCTCCGGTCAGGCCGTCAGGAAAACCCGCGCCGTCCCAGCGCTCTTGATGATGTCGAATAATGATTGCCGCGTCATGAACCGGTTCGAGCGCCATGAGCAAGCGTTCTCCGGTTTGCGGATAATCGCGATAGCGCAAACGCTGATCACGCTCCATGAGTTCGGGCGGCAAAGCAATAAGCGGGTCGTTCCAGGTCAGTTTGCCCACGTTGTACAACGCGGCAGCCATGACGACGTCGTCGGTAAACTTCTGCGGGTACGCTTTCAGTTTGCAAAACGCACGGACCAACTCGATGATTTCCCGATTGGTTTGACGGCTTCGCGGCAGACGCTGGCTTAACAACGATGAAAACACTTCGGTGGCCGTAACGTAGGCGTGTTTCAGTGCCCGATGGGCGTCTGTCAGCATTTCGGCCGTGCGCGTCAACTCTTCGGTACGTAAGGCCACGCGCGCCTCGAGCTGCCCATTGGCTTCTTGCAAGGCTTTGTTTTGCTGTTGGGTAAGCTGTTGCAATCGTGCGCGGTCGCGCTGCAAATACTGGTGGGCCAACGCCTGGTCTATCGATCTCATCAGGTCGTCGGTATCACAAGGCTTGGCAATGTACCTGAAGATCCTGCCTTCGTTAATGGCTTTGATGGTTTGCGCGTTGTCTTCGTAGCCCGTTAACAATATGCGCATCACGTCGGGCCAGCGATGTTCAATTTCTCCCAGCAATGTGGGGCCATCCATGCCTGGCATACGGCTATCGGAAATGATCAGGTCGATGGGTTCGCGCTGGAGTACGTCGAGAGCCGCCACGCCACTGGTTGCCGAGTGGATTTGAAACGTCTGACCGCGTAACGCTCGCGTCAGGCTACTGATGACATTGGGTTCGTCGTCGACAATGAGGAGTCGGGCTTCTGTGGGGTGGGACATCGCAATATCCTCTTTTACGATGCCGGTAAGGCTTCGGGGTTAACAGGCAACCAGACCCGTAACTTCGTACCCTTTCCTGGCGTTGAAACAACGTCGATACGACCGTGATGCTTTTTGACAATATTGAACGAGAGCGAAAGGCCTAATCCGGTGCCCAACCCTGCGGGTTTGGTGGTAAAAAAAGGGTCGAACATGCGCCGTTGTATGTCGGGCGAAATGCCAACGCCGGTGTCTTCAATCTCGAACCAGACCCAAGTACTTTCGTGGCCAGATCTTATGGTGATTGTGCCAGAATTCGTAATGGCCTGAAGTGCGTTCATGAGCAAATTCATGACCACCTGGTTAATTTGAGACACACTGCACATAACATTGGGTATGTCACCCAATTCGGTTACGACGTTCGCCTTGTATTTGATCTCGTTACCGGCAACCAGTAATGTCGACTTGATCCCGTCGTTCAGGTTGGCAGAACGCAGGGTGTCGTCGTCGGTGTACGAAAAATACTTGAGCGCAGCAATGATGCTTTTGACCCGCTCCACCCCTTCTTCCGACTCGCTGATCAGGTCTTCGATATCGTTACGAATGTAGTCGTATTCAAGCGCACGCTTTAGCTGGCGTAAATCGTCTATGCCATTGACATGTTCAATGGCATCAATGATTTTCAGCATGTCTTGCATATACGACTCAAGGGTTTTCAGGTTTGAAAATACATAACCTATGGGGTTGTTGATTTCATGGGCCACCCCTGCCGCCAGTTGCCCCACCCCGGCCATTTTTTCGTTTTGCATGAGCTGGGCGGTGGTGTGTTCGAGCTGGCACAGCAGCGCCGCATGGCGCTCTAGCTGAACGCGCTGCAGTTGCTGGACAGCGCGGGCGTAGTCGCGATGGTGTTTTGCACCATCATTCTGGTCGTAAAAGAAAAGTGCATAACTGGGCTCGCCGTGTGCGGTTTCGTGGGGAAAGCAAAGTAATGAGTCGAGCCGGCCGCGAGGTGTCGCGATATGCAACACGAACACATCGGGCAAATCAAGCACCTTGAACGACGACGAAACCTGACCAATATAAGACGGCTTGGGCGCACCGGCCGCCGGGCCAAACGGCCAGCCTTGGGTTAATACCTCTGGGTACAAGTGCTCAAACGGCATGCCGGCCACTTCGCCAGGCGTGTGGCCGCTCCAGTCGGCCATCCAGCGATTAATATGTAGGATGACGCCGTTAGCGTCGACCACAACAACCGCCAGCGGCGTGTTTATATCGAGCACATTGTCGAGATCCTGCATGTGGACCGCCTACCGCTATTTAAACGGGTGAAGCCGTGTCGTCGCGTGTTGCCTTCTTCATACGATACAGGCCTTCGTCAGCCTGCTGAAGCAGTGTGGGCATGTCTAGCCCGTCTTGGGGATAGTAGGCAATGCCCAGACTGGCGCCAATACCGACTGTCTGCCCGCCAATGATAAACGGTTCGAGCATGGCACGACGAATCTTTTCGAGAACCGTTTTGCCGCCCTCTTCTTCGGCGACTTCGGGCAACAGCAATACAAATTCGTCGCCGCCGATACGAGCGACGGTATCGGAGGCGCGAACGCACAAACACAGCCGTTCGGCGACTTGTTTTAGCAGTTCGTCGCCGAACACATGCCCGTAGGTATCGTTGATGGCTTTGAAGCGGTCGAGATCGACAAAGACCAGCGCCAGGATGGTGTCGTGGCGCTCGGCCTGCAGCAACGCCCGATTACCGCGCTCGATCAGCAAGCTGCGGTTGGCCACCCCTGTAAGGTCGTCGTGCCAAGCCATTTGCTGCAGCTGCATTTCGTATTCTTTTTGGCGTGAAATGTCGGAAAACACGCCGACATAGTGCTTGACCCGTTGGGTATGGGGGTCACGTATGGCGCTAAGTGTGAGTACCGTTGGGACAATCTGGCCATCGGCTCGCTTGGCCCAGGCCTCGCCCTTCCATTGGCCGTCAGTCTCGACCGTACCGACGGCATTGCGGAAGAATGCCTTGTCGTGCCGGCCGGACGGTTTATGAATGAGGCCCAGAAACCATTGGCCGCTGGCTTGTTCTTTGGTGTAACCGGTAATTTGCGTAAAGGCCGGGTTGACCGACATGACGTTGCCACGGTGATCCATGAGCACCAAGGCGTCGCCGGCATGTTCGACAGCCGCTACCGTTAAGCGCAGGCTTTCTTCAAGCAGCTTCTGGCAAGTGATGTCGATCCACTGCCCCAACAAGCAACGTTGGCCGTTGAAATCTATGATTTCAAGGTTGATGAGCAAGTATGACTCTTTACCGTTTATTTCGGTGTGAAGTTCGAAGTCGCGAACTCGGCCATGCTCGTGTACTTGTGCAATGAGCTCGTTACGGCAGCGGTTAGGCGGCCATAGTCGCAGTTCGCTGGTAGTGCGCCCAACAATCTGCTCGAGCTGTAAACCCATGACACGCATCATCTCGTCGTTGGCGTCGAGACACAGGCCAGTGTCGTAACTGGTGATCAAGCTGGGAATAGGACTGTTGCGAAAGGCGATTTCCCATCGTTGCTCGGATTGTCGAGCCCGCTCTGCCGCCTGCCTTTGTTCGGTAACGTCTTGAATGGTCCCGGTAATGCGCACTGGCTTGCCGGAAATATCGAACCGCCCCTGGGCTTGCACCAGCAAATGCTTGAAGCGCCCGTCTTTGGCTATGACCCGGTGCTCGACGGTGACAATGGGATGCTCCTGGCGCTGTGCCCCGGCAAGCATGGTTTGCAGATGTACCTGGTCTTCGGGCGGCACTATCGCGTACAGCGCGTGCAGATCGCGTGGCAACGACTCGGGGGTTAAGCCTAGCACTGCGGCGGTATCAAGGTTGCCGTGCAACTGCAGGTTGACCAGATTCAGTTCCCAATAGGCCATGCGAGCAATGCGATGGGCTTCGGCCAGTTTGGCGTTATTGTCGTAAAGTTGTTGCTCGAGATGGCGCGCTTCAATGAACTGGCCGATATCGCTGCTTAATGCCTGAAACAGGCCCAGCGCATGGGCGCTGCAAACCCGCGGGCTGCGACTGAACAGTTCGAGCACACCGTAGATATTGTCGCCCACCCTAAGCGGTAACCCCATGCCAGACGTCAGCCCCAGCACCATGGCCTCGCGATTTCGAGCCCAGGCGGCATTAGGCGCAATTTGCTCGATGAATATCAATGCCCCCCGCTTTTGCGTTTGGTGGGCCAAACAAGCGTCCAAGTCGAGCTTTGGGTCTTGGGTAACCTGCAAGAAATTAGCAGCGTCGAGCGCAGGGTGATGCCAGGCGCACTGGAACTTGATACCGCCGGGGGTGTTTAACCACATGATGCCCAGGTCCCAGCCATCGCCGCGTACCACGCGTTCGAGGGTGCTGCTTAAGCCCTGTCGCAAACCGTGCGCGCCCGAAAGCGCCTGCACGACGTCGTAAAGCAGTTGCAAGCCTTCGGTTGATGGCGCACGACCAAGCTGCGCAATGGCTTCGGCACCCAGAGCGTGTTCTTGAACTTGATCGGGCGGGGCATTAACCATTTATGTTCCAGTAATGTGGCGCAAAGCAAGCCATAGCTATAGGTGCCGCTGAGCCCCTGCTGATGACAAAACTTATAGCATAGGTTGCTTTAGGCGCAATCGCAACAATTTGTTAAATGCATCTAACCCCATCTAGGGCAAACCCTTATGTTGGATTGGCTCCCGTCAAATGGCTTACTTTGTATCGTAAGCGAGCCCTGGCCTCTATACTGCACGCAACGCGTACTGCAAGGGTCGCAAGCTGTCGTTTGCCCGCCCGGGAGAGCTCATGTACAGCCTTGAAAATACCGCAGCCCCGCCCATCATCCTTTCGTTGCTGCAATGCTTGGCGCCGACTCAAAGCGCCCAACAGGTGGTGGGTTCAAATATTCAGGCCGTCAACACGATACCAAGTCATGCCTTCGCACTGAAAAGGTTGCGACCTCGCCAAGTGCTGTTCAGGGAGGGGCAACCATTCAACAACATTTATCTTGTACGTACCGGCTACCTTAAAACGGTACGTCACACCGACACCACCCACGAACGCGTATTGCATTTTCCAATGATGCTTGATTGGGTGGGATTGGAAGGCATAGGGCTGGGTAATCATGGTTACGATGCCATTGCCCTTACGCACACAGAATTAGTTACCCTCCCCTTCAACGGTTTGTTGAATGTGGCTCGACAAGATCCAAAGTTGGAGCGCACGCTCTATGAAGCGTTTAGTCTGGCTCAAAGCGCTCACGAGCGCGACGCCGATTTGATGGCCGTTGTCGGGGCCGAGCAACGCGTGGGCCGATTTCTGGCGCTGCAGGCGCATCGTCATGCCCGGCGCGGGTTGCCTGCCTCGGCTTTTGCGCTGCCCATGACACGCAAAGACATTGGCGCCTTTCTGGGGCTAAGCCTGGAAACGGTGTCCCGTGCGCTGTCGGCACTAGACGCGCGCGGCACGATTTGCGTCGACCGACGCACCATCCATATTATTAACGCACAGCACCTTGCCAAATAACAATCAGCGTCATACGAAGGCGCTGATTGTTAGTCGATGCTCAGGGTTTTAGCGCCATTACCGCCAGCTTTTTTAGGCAGGGTCAGCTCAAGCACACCGTCTCGGTAACGCGCGTTTGCCTTGCCTTGGTCGATGTCGTGCGCCAATGTAAAGCTGCGCATCTGTTCGCCAAAATAGCGTTCGCGACGCACCACTTTTTCATCTTTTTTCTCTTCCTTTTCCTGGCGTACCTGGGCCGAAATACTGACTTGATTCCCGTCAATGCTGACTTTGATGTCGTCTTTTTTTACACCCGGTATTTCAGCTTTAATGCGATAAGCGTCGTCGCTTTCAGCCACATCCATCCGAATGGCAGGCTCGGCGTCAAACGTTTGCAAGCTAGGCCTGAAGCGAAAGTCGTTAAAGAAGGTTTCGAGATTTCGAAACGGCTCGAAACGGGCCAGGTCATTGAAGGAACTGATGGGGGTTAATTTGTTGGCCATGGTGAGAAGCCTCCGGTTAGACAAAGACGATAAAGACAACAGGACTTGAACTGCACCAAATCATCGTAGTGATGCTCGCTGCAGCAATGTTTGACGCTCATCAAATTTCCAGGCTCCGCCAAACGGCTACGGTAATTGCATCTGGCACGAAAGCCTGGCCCCTTCGCCCAAACCTTTCTTTTCTTCTCGCCCTGTTTGCTGCCCCTGGTTGGCTGCGCGCCTTGACCGCATAAAAATTTATCCGTAGAGTTCAGACTCCACCGAAAACAATATCAACGGAGACACTATGAAATTCACCCGTAAACTGGCCTCGCTGGCCGTCGCCGGCACGCTTGTTTCTTTCTCGCTGGCCGCCCATGCCGACATCAACGTCGGTATTTCTTTGTCCAGCACTGGTCCGGCCGCAGCGCTGGGTGTACCCGAACGCAATACCGTCCCGCTCTTCCCCACCGAAATCGCGGGCCAAAAGGTTAATTACATCGTGCTCGACGATGCGACCGATGCTTCCCAAGCCGGTAAAAATGCACGCAAGCTCGTCACTGAAGACAAGGTCGATATTTTGTTCGGCTCTTCTGCCACACCCACTAGCGTGGCCATGGCCGAAATCGCCAACGAGTACCAGGTGCCTCAAATTGCAGTCGCACCCCTTGACCTGCCCGCCGACAAAGACAAATGGGTATTCCGCTCACCCCAGCACGTACGCCTTATGGCAGGCGCACTGGTCGACCACATGAAAGCCAACGGCGTAAAACGTCTGGGCTTCATTGGTTACGCCGATGCTTACGGCGAAATCTGGCTGAAAGAAACTAAGCCTCTGGCCGAAGCCGCCGGCATCAAAGTGGAAGACGTCGAGCGCTTTAACCGCAACGACACCAGCGTGACGGGTCAGGCCGTGAAACTGGTGGCTGCCAAGCCCGATGCCATACTGGTGGTCGCTTCGGGCACGCCCTCGGTCTTGCCCCAGGTCACACTGCAAGAGCGCGGTTTCAAAGGTCAAATCTATCAAACCCACGGCACGGCAACCAAAGAATTCATCCGGGTAGGTGGTAAAGCCGTCGAGGGCACTATTTTGCCCGTTGGTCCAGTTGTCGTCGCCAGTCAGTTGCCCGACTCGCACCCGTCCAAGCAAGCGGGTATCGACTACACCCGTCGTTACGAAGAAAAATACGGTGCGGGTTCCTTCTCTTCGTTCGGCGCGCAAATTTACGACGCCTATTTGTTGCTGGAAGCCGCCGTTCCGGTGGCACTGAAATCGGCCAAGCCAGGTACACAAGAATTCCGTGCCGCCCTGCGCGATGCGCTTGAGCAGTCAAAAGAAGTCGTCGGGCTGCATGGTGTTTTCAATATGACACCCACCGATCACTTCGGCCACGACGAGCGTGCACGCATGCTGATTCGTGTTGAAAACGGTGATTGGAAACTGATCTCCGACAACAAGTAAACTGGGCTTTTCCGCCGGCGGGCGTGCCTTCGGGTACGCCCGTTTTTATTTGGCATCCATAGGCTTGGGCAAGATAGCGTCCTTTCTGGGTAGCCCTACTATAAAATGATAGCCATCACTTATTTTCAGAGGTCAAAATGAATACGATTCTGGTGCCCGTCGACGGTTCGCAACACGCTTTACATGCCGTCAAGGCGGCCATTACTGCGGCAGGTAAAACCGGCGCCAGTCTTTACGTCATCACCGTGCAGGCACCCGTATTTACTTCAAACGTCAAACGTTTTGTAGCCCCCGAAACTATCGACGAGTACTACCACGACGAGGGTGAAAAGGCCCTGAAAGACGTGCGCGAATTGCTGAATACCGAGGGTGTGGCAGCCAGTGTCGAAATTATGGTCGGCCCGGTGGCCGAAACCGTGGTCGAATATGCGCAAAAGCACGGCTGCGACCTGATTATTATGGGCACGCGGGGTATGGGTGCAGTGTCAAACCTGGTGTTGGGTTCTGTGGCTACCAAAGTTATCAGCTTAAGCCCGGTACCGGTAATGCTGGTCAAGTAAGCCGGCTAGTCCGCATAGCGCGTGTTTTCGGGCCCGGTCATTGCTGCCGGGTCTACCCACTGATCGTACTGGCTGGCCGTTAAGTATCCCAATGCCAATGCGGCTGCGCGTAAAGTGGTCGATTCGGCATGTGCCTTTTTCGCGATGGCGGCGGCCTTGTCGTAACCAATGTGGGGGTTAAGGGCCGTGACCAGCATTAAATTTTGCGACAGATTGTGCTCGATACGACCCATATCGGGTACAAGCCCTGCAGCGCAATGCGCATTAAACGTCTGGCACGCATCACCCAGCAATTGAACGCTTTCAAGCACGTTGTGCACCATGACTGGCTTGTACACATTAAGCTGGAAATTACCCTGTGTACCAGCAAAAGCCGTTGCCGCATCATTGCCAAACACTTGCACGCACACCATCGTCAAGGCCTCGCATTGGGTGGGGTTGACCTTGCCGGGCATAATCGAAGACCCTGGCTCATTTTCCGGGATTTGAAGTTCGCCAATGCCGCAACGCGGGCCGCTGGCCAGCCAGCGCACGTCATTGGCCATTTTCATCAGACCACCGGCCAGCGTGCGTAGCGCGGCCGATACGTCAACCAGCGCGTCGTGTGCTGCCAATGCAAAAAACTTGTTAGGTGCCGACCTGAAGGGCAACCCGGTTTCCTGGGCAATATATGCTGCGGCCCGATTGCCGAATTCGGGGTGAGCATTCAAGCCTGTACCGGTTGCTGTACCGCCAATGGCCAAATCATAAATACCTTCAAGTGCACGGCTAACCGCCGCAAGGCCGAAATCGATTTGTGCGACCCATTGGCCTACCTCTTGCCCCAAGGTAATAGGTGTGGCGTCTTGCAGGTGTGTACGGCCAGTTTTTACGATGTCTTTAAATTCGGCAGATTTTTCTGCCAGCGTATTGCGCAGGCCTTGAACCGACGGGATCAAGTGCATGGTTACTTCACACGCCACGGCAATGTGCATGGCGGTCGGAAATGTGTCGTTAGACGACTGCCCTCGATTGACGTGATCGTTAGGGTGAACGGGATGCTTGCCGCCGCGCACCGCGCCAGCAATTTCGTTGGCGCGACTGGCAATAACCTCGTTGGCATTCATATTTGATTGCGTGCCCGAGCCCGTTTGAAAAACCACCAACGGGAATTCGGCGTCGAGCCTGCCCTGCACGACCTCGTCGGCAGCCTGTACAACGAGCTGGGCAATATCAGGCGACAACTCGCCCAAGACAGCATTAGCCTGCGCTGCCGACTTCTTAAGCACACCCAGGGCGCGAATAATAGACGCCGGCCAAACAAACCGCTGCACGCCAATTGGAAAGTGTTCGATAGAGCGCTGGGTTTGTGCCCCCCAATAGTGGGCCTCAGGGACCTTGATTTCGCCCATGCTGTCGGTTTCGATGCGGTACTTGGTCATGATGCCCCCTGATGTTGAACTGCCTGCTGAGGTTACCCCGGGTTCTGCAAGCGCTTTGCCCACCATTGCAGGGTATCGAGCAAACGGTTGGCAAAGCCCCATTCATTATCAAACCACACAAACAAATTGGCAAAGCGCCCGCCATTCAGCCGGGTTTGACTGGTGTCGATAATGGCCGAATGTCGATTATGGTTGAAGTCTATAGAGGCGTGCGGATGGTTGGAACAGTCGATCAGACCCGGCAGGGTTGAGGAAAACAGCTCGAAATGCCGATTCAGTGCAGCAACGTCGGTAGCCGATTGCAATGTGACCATCAAGTCGATGGCAGAGACGTTCAGCGTGGGAACCCGGATGGCTTTTGCCTGGACTTTGCCGCCGAGCTCGGGTAACAAGCGCTCTACCCCCTTCGCGAGCCCCGTAGACACAGGCACGATGGACTGCATGGCCGAACGCGTCCGTCGGAGGTCGGTATGGTGGTAGCCATCGATAAGCGGCTGATCGTTCATGACCGAATGCAGCGTAGTTAAAAATGCGTGTTCTATTCCCCAGTGCTGATCGAGTTGCTGCAATACAGGCACAATGGCGTTGGTGGTGCACGAGGCGTTAGACACCAGTTGTTCGGGCCCCTGCAACTGCTTGTGGTTCACACCGTAAACAACCGTGCAATCGACGTCGGTAGCGCTATTTGCCGGGTGCGACAACAATAAACGCGGGCAACCCGCATGTATAAAGCGCATCAGGTCGCCTCGCGTACCGTATTGCCCAGAACACTCAACAACCAGATCAACATCGTGCGCTCGCCAATCTACGGATTCGGGCTGACGCTCGTGTGTTACGGCAATATCGGTGCCATTGACGCGTAAACCCAAGGGGCCAACATCGACCTGCCCCGGGAAAATACCGTGTGTCGAATCGTAGCGCGACAAATAAACCATACTGTCCAGATCAGACGGCTCGTTGATAAGGACGATTTGGAATATGGACTCAAGGCGCGACTCGTAAAGCGCGCGCAAAAAACTGCGACCGATCCGGCCATAGCCATTGATGGCAATGCGTAATACCTGAGACATTGAGATTCAACTAAAAAGTGACTGAAAAACCACCATCGACGACCAGCACATGGCCATTGACGTACGACGCACTTGGCGAGGCCAGGAACACCGCAGCGCCGGCGATCTCGCTGGGCTGCGCCCAACGGCCCAACGGGTTGCGCCCCACCACAACAGGGCCCCGAATCGGATCTGCTGCCAGTTCGCGATTGCTTTCTGTGGCAAAGGTACCAGGGGCAATGCCATTGCTGGTGACACCGTAGGGCCCGTATTCGACGGCAAGGCTATGCACCATGCCTTGCAGCCCAAGCTTGGCAATGGGGTAAATAGCGTCGCCCGGGCGCGCCAACGGGCCGGCAATAGAAGTTAACGTAATAATGCGACCGCCCTGCGCCGGCTTAGCCAGCATGCCAGCGGCAGCCAGCTTCGATAAATGAATGGCCGCAACCAAATTAACTTGCATCATCTGGGCAATGTCATCAAGGGTTGAGGCCCCCAGCGACTTGCGTATGCGAATGCCAACGTTATTGACCAAAATGTCGGGCGTGCCCACCTGCACCTGCAACTGCTCGTAGGCCTGGCGCTGCCCTTGCAAATCGGCAATATCTTGTACCCAGCCCTGGGCCTGAAAACCCGCACTGCGGATGCGGGCAACAGCGGCCTCGACCCGCGCAATATCACGCCCATTAATAATCACGGTTGCACCGCTGGCAGCGTATGCGCAGGCAATGGCATAGCCCAGGCCCTGAGTAGAACCCGTAACGAGTGCAAGTTTATTGTTCAAAGAAAAGTCGGGCGCATGCATAATGTGCAAACCTGCAGAAGGTGGCCGTTTTATCGGCCAAAATTACTGTGTCACCCACAGCAAAAATCTGAATTCAACAAAACAGAAGGATACCAATGAAACTGTATTATCTGCCCGGCGCTTGCCCTCTGGCCACGCAAATTGTGCTCGAATGGATGAAACTGCCTTACGAGCTTCAGGCCGTCAGCCGCGACGAACTCAAACAACCGGCATTTCTTGCACTCAACCCCATTGGCTCGGTGCCCGTATTTCAAGACGGCGACTTCACTCTGACCCAGAGCGTCGCGATTGTTGAATACCTGACCGACCTGCACCCGGAATCGGGCTTGCATGGCAGCGATGCGCGTGAACGCGCCGAAGTGCGCCGTTGGTTGAATTTCTGCAATTCCGACCTGCACCGTACGTTCTCGCTGGTATTTGCGCCGCAAAATTTCTCCGCCGATGAGGCGGGTAAAAACGTTTTGGTCAGCAAAGCCACTGAACGGGTACAGTTTTTGTTTGGCGTGGCCGACAAGCAGCTCGAAGGTAAAGACTACCTGACTGGCAAGAAGTCAATTGCCGACCCCTACTTGTTCACGATCATGACCTGGGCCAAGTTCAAACAAGTTGATCTGAGTGCATACAAAAACCTGGCACGCTTTTTTGACGTGATGGCTAACGATCCGGCCGTTCAGCAGGCACAGAAACGCCAGCAAGAAGGCTAATGCGTTATAGAGCAGAAGACGTTCGCGTCACCGCGCAAGTGCTATCTGCTTAAAAATACCGCCGTAAAATACATAAAGGGGCCGTTAAGGCCCCTTTATGTTGACGCTGCCTGGTAAGACAGCAAGTGAAAGCTTTTACCGTTTTACACCGACGCGGACACCGAACGTGACTCTGGGCGTCCCAGGTTCCACATGAGGGCGCGAAAAGGCGCCAGCAAAGCCAGGTTGACCACCAGCTTCACAGCCAGGTCGCCTACCAGCAGCGATGTCCAGTCGATGCCGGTACCGGCAAAGGCAAGGCTGAAGAACAATATGGTATCGAGCGTTGCGCCAGCGACACCGCCAATGAAGGGTGCGCGCCACCAGGCCTGATTACGTAAACGGTCGAACACGTAAATATCTAGGAACTGGGCGAACAAAAAGGCAAGGCCCGACGCCATGGCGATACGCGGCGTGGCCACCCAGAACGAAAAAATAACCGCAATGATAAAACCAACGGCAGCAACGCGACGCGCGGCCGACGGGCCAAAACGACGGTTGATCAGATCGGCTACCAGGAAGGCGATAGGATACGAAATAGCGCCCCAGGTTAACCACTGGTTAATGGGGTATTGCACCAGAATGTTGGAGCCGACCACCACAATGGCCATGGCAATAACGGCAATACCAATCTGGAGCGCCGACATGGGCACATTAACTTTTGAGTTCATTTGGAAAATTCGCGGGCTAGCTCGGAGGCCCGATTATACGCCGCCTGCATGGCATCGTGAACCATAGGTGTAAAACCCTGTTGTTCAAATACCGAAAGCGCAGCCGCTGTGGTGCCGCCCTTCGATGTCACGCGTTCGCGCAGAGTTGCAGGCGATTCGGGCGACAAGCCGGCCAACTGCGTGGCGCCGTTCAGCGTAGCCAGCGCCAGCATGCGTGACTGTTCAGCAGACAACCCCAGCTTTTCGCCGCCGGTAATTAGGGCTTCGAGAAACAGAAAGACATAGGCCGGCCCGCTGCCCGACAGTGCCGTCACGGCATCGAGCTGGTCGTCGTTGTCGACCCAAACGACTTCCCCCACGGCTTTAAGCAACTGTTGGGCCACATTACGGTCGGTGTCTGAAACGCCGTCAAGCGCAAGCAAGCCAGAAATACCGGCCTTGACCAGCGACGGCGTATTAGGCATACAACGTACCAGCCGCGTCCAGGGCTGGTCGGGCGTACCCAGCCAGCGCGCCAGCGTGGCACTATCGATACCTGCGGCAATGCTGATGATCAGAGTGTCGGGCTTGAGATAGGGGCGGCACGCTGCTACCGTCTCTTTCATGACCTGGGGCTTGACCGCGAAAATCCAGACCTTTTGGCCGGCAAGCTCGGGCCCAGGCGCTGCAGCCGTACCCACCCCTTGCGCCGACCAGCGTTCGCGCGTGGCCTCGTCAATATCAATAACGTGCACATCACCGGCGCCGCAACGTTTGCCGATAAGACCGGCACCGAGCGCCGAAGCCATATTGCCGCCGCCGATAAACGCCAGCGAAAGTTCGTAATTTGAAAACATGATGAAGAGGCCTGTAAGCGTTGATTTGGCTGCTGATCAGGGGGCAAAGGATACCATGGGAGCATCGGTATCGAGATACGAGACGCCCGGTAAATCGCACTGCCGAACCGCGCGGATCAAGGCTTCCATTGCTTCGCGACGCGGAAAGCTCTTGCGCCACGCGATGACAACACGGCGATCGGGGACGGGTTTACTGAACGGAATGTAAGTTAACAAGTCATTGGGGGCGCCCGAGGTGGGCAAGGAGCTGACGGGCAGCACCGTAATGCCAATACCTGCAGCCACCATATGCCGAATGGTTTCTAGCGAAGAACCTTCGAAACTGCGCTGAATGCCGTCATTGCTGGCCGAGAAACGCGCCAGTTCAGGGCATACTTCGAGCACCTGGTCTCGAAAGCAGTGACCTGTGCCCAGCAATAGCATGGTTTCTTCTTTAAGCTCAGATGCACTAATGCTGGAACGCTTCGCCCAAGGGTGTCTCTTGGGGACGGCGACCACAAAGGGCTCGTCGTAAAGCGGCCGCACTTCAAGCCCCGTATCCGGAAACGGCAGCGCCATGATGGCGCAATCGATCTCCCCCTGGCGCAGTAGTTCAAGCAACCGTGAGGTAAAGTTCTCTTGCAGGATCAATGGCATTTGCGGGGTGATCTCGATTTGCGCCGGCACCAGGCGGGGCAGCAAGTAAGGCCCAATGGTGTAAATCACCCCCACTCGCAGCGGCCCGGCCAACGGGTCATGCCCCTGACGCGCAATCTCGCGTAAATTGGCCGTTTCTTCAAGCACGCGCTGCGCCTGCGCAATGACCCGCTCGCCAATCGGCGTCACCGACACCTCGTTGCCGCCGCGTTCGAAAAGCGTGACGCCCAGCTCTTCCTCAAGCTTGCGAATCGCCACCGAAAGCGTCGGCTGACTGACATAGCAAGCATCTGCAGCCCGACCAAAGTGACGCTCGCGGGCGACGGCGACTATGTATTTAAGTTCAGTGAGCGTCATATTCGGCTCCGTGTATAAAAACTGAATGAAAGGGCATCAGGTTCGCAGAAAGTCTTGTTTACCCCGCATCCATCGACCCAAGTGTCTATCCACCGTTTCGGGTTGGGCGGCCAATAATTCAGCGGCGAGTTGCTGCGCTTGCTCTACAAGGCCTGCGTCGGTTTCAAGGCTGGCAAATCGCAAAATCTGCGCGCCCGACTGCCGTACCCCTAAAAATTCGCCCGGCCCACGAAGATCGAGATCACGTCGGGCAATTTCGAAACCGTCCGTGGTTTCGTACATCGCGCGCAGACGTTGCCGGGCAATGGCCGAGAGCGGGTTTTGGTACAGCAGAACACAGACCGACTGAGCGCTACCCCGCCCTACCCGTCCGCGCAATTGATGCAACTGAGCCAACCCAAAACGTTCGGCATGTTCGATGACCATTAGTGAGGCATTGGGCACATCGACACCGACTTCAATCACGGTTGTGGCCACCAGCACCTGAATACGTCCAGCACGAAACTCATCCATGACTTGGGCTTTCTCGGCAGGCTTCATGCGGCCGTGTACCAAGCCGACCGTCATACCCACCAGCATCTCGGACAATTGCTGGTGGGTGTCGACGGCCGTTTGCAATTGCAGGGCTTCGCTTTCTTCGACCAGCGGGCACACCCAGTACACTTGGCGCCCGCGAGCCACTTCGGCGCCGATATGCGCAGTCAGTTCATGTCGCCGGGTATCGGCCAACAGCTTGGTCACCACCTGCTGACGCCCGGGAGGCAGTTCGTCAATCACCGACACATCCAGGTCGGCAAAAAAGGTCATAGCGAGCGTTCGCGGAATAGGTGTCGCGCTCATGTTGAGCTGATGCGGTATGACATTGTCGCTGTCCACGGACAACTCGCCCTTTTTGCTGAGCGCCAAACGCTGACCCACGCCAAAGCGGTGTTGTTCATCCAAGATAATCAACCCCAGGTTGGCAAATTCAACTTTGTCCTGAATAAGCGCTTGCGTTCCTACAACCAGCTGCGCCTGTCCGCTTTTAATGGCTTGCGCAGCTTCTCGACGCGTTTTCTGGGTCAGGCTGCCGGTTAACCACACTGTGTTTATACCCAATGGCGCCAGCCAGTCGACCATCTTGTGCAAATGCTGTTCAGCCAGAATCTCGGTAGGCGCCATGATCGCTACCTGGGCGCCGGCAGAAATAGCGTGCACCGCTGCAATGGCTGCCACGACGGTTTTGCCGCTACCTACATCACCCTGCAACAAACGGTGCATAGGGTGGGCGCGTTGCAAATCGCTCAGAATTTCGTCAACCACCCTACCCTGCGCAGCCGTTAGCTTGAACGGCAAACGGGCATGTAAAGCCTTAAGTAGCTGTGTATTTTGAGGCTTAAGTAATGGCGCCCGTTGCGACAAACGCTGCGCCCGGGCGCGTGCCAGCGACAATTGCTGGGCCAGCAGCTCATCAAACTTGATGCGGCGCCAAGCGGGGTGTTCGCGTTCAAGCAAATCGGCAGCCGACACACTGGGCGGCGGATGATGCAAGGCACGAATAGCCTGCGCAAACGGAACGAGCTGGAAGCGCTCTCGAATATCGTCGGGCAAAGTATCGGACAAGTCGGCCGATTCAAGCGCTCGATCGATAAGCTTACGTAATGTGGGCTGCGATAGCCCTTCAGTGGTGGGATAAACCGGCGTTAACGCGGCAGCAAGCGCTCCACCTGCTGCAGCGACACGCGGATGTACGATTTCCGGGCCATTGAACCCGGCGCGTACTTCGCCCCTTACCCGGACCAACCGCCCCTTGAACACCTGCTTTTGCTGGCTGGGGTAAAAGTGCAGCCAGCGTAAAGACAGGCGTCCGGTATCGTCGCCCACCACGGCCACCAGTTGCCTGCGAGGCCTGAGCTGGACCTCGCTGTGCAGCACCGTACCCTCGACTTGCACCGACTGGCCGGGCTGAGCCGACCCGATAGGCAACAACTGCGTTTCGTCTTCGTAACGCAGCGGCAAGTGAACGATATAGTCTTGCGGCGTATGCAAACCAAGGCGTTGCAGACGACGCTCGGTTGCTGACGATGTAGCCACGTGGTTTAGACGGCGTCAGAAATAAGAATGCGAAAAACGCTAAATAACGATAATCGCTTCGACTTCGAATTGTGCGCCTTTGGGCAAACTAGCCACGCCGATAGTCGAACGCGCCGGGAACGGTTGCGGAATAATGTCGGCCATGATGGCGTTTGCGCTGGCAAACTTGGAGATATCGGTCAGGTACAGGGTGAGCTTGACGATAGAGCCCAGCGAGCCGCCAGCGGCCTCGATGACGGCCTGCATATTGGCAAACGCCTGACGAACTTGGCCCTCGAAGTTTTCGGAAACCAGTTCGCCGGTGGCGGGTTCGAGGCCGATTTGCCCTGACAAATAAACGGTTTTACCGCCGTCGGTGGCGATAGCCTGTGAATAGGGGCCTACTGCGGCCGGTGCAGCGTCGGTTTGAACAACGTGTTTTGCCATGATGTGTCTCTGTATAAGTCAACAAGTAACTATCAGAGTTTAAACATCTATAGACAAAATTAACAGCCCCCTACCCTTTTGACTTACTTTTCTACGAAAGCGCGCTCGATGACGTAGTCACCGGGTTCGCCCACACCGGGCGAAACCACGAAACCGCGACTATCGAGCATTTTGCACAGGTCTTCGAGCATGGCCGGGCTACCGCACATCATGGCGCGGTCGGTTTCCGGGTTGAGCGGCGGCAAGCCGGTGTCTTCAAAGAACTTCCCGCTTTCAATGACGGTTGTGATGCGACCGGTGTTACGGAACTCTTCGCGTGTGACGGTGGGGTAGTACACCAACTTTTCGCGCACCATCTCGCCAAAGAACTCGTTATTGGGCAGTTCGTTCTGGATGTAGTCAGAGTAGGCCAGCTCGCTAACCTGGCGGACACCGTGCATCAGAATGACTTTTTCAAAACGCTCGTATACTTCCGGGTCTTTGATAATGCTCATGAACGGGGCCAGACCGGTGCCGGTACCGAACAGGTAAAGGTGCTTGCCAGGCTTCAGGTCGTCGACGACCAGGGTACCGACCGGTTTACGGCTGACCAGAACTTCGTCGCCTACTTTCAGGTGCTGTAAGCGCGATGTTAATGGGCCGTTGGGCACTTTAATGCTCAGGAATTCGAGGTTTTCTTCGTAGTTGGCGCTGGCAATACTATAGGCGCGCATCAGCGGCTTACCCTCGACTTCCAGGCCCAGCATAACGAAGTGGCCGTTATGAAAACGCAAGCCGGCGTCGCGCGTTGTCGTAAATGAAAACAGGGTGTCGTTCCAGTGATGAACGCTGAGGACTTTTTCGGTGTTGAAGGCGGCCATAGTGTTTGTGCTCGCTAATATATTAATAACGCGGGTGTTAGCTTTAATATTGGTGGCTGGCATGATAACGCACCGACCAAACAGCTTTTGAATAAGCATATACGAAACATAGTATTAGCGTCTACATATTAAATATAAAAACAACGCATATTTTCAAAAAATTTAAGCGTATACGCTACATATATACTGGTTTACCCCATTATATGCTAAGCTTGTTGAGAATCATTGCTATTTACAAACGCGTTCCAACCCTTACGGAGTACCTTCATGCGTCACACCCGTTCGTTCATGCCCGCACTGCGCGCCCTGGCGCTCGCCGGCCTGGCTGCCGTTTCTACAGCCGCCGCTGCCAGCGAAGTCAATTTGTACACCACGCGCGAACCTGGTCTCATCCAACCCATTCTTGACGAATTCAAGAAAGATACTGGCATTGCCGTGAACACGGTATTTGTCAAAGACGGCTTGCTTGAACGCGTCCGCGCCGAGGGCGATAAATCGCCGGCCGATGTACTGATGGTCGTCGATATCGGTAACCTGATCGATCTGGTGCAAGGCGGGATTACCCAGCCTGTACAGTCCGAAACCCTCAACGGCGTGATCCCCGCCAATTTGCGCGACCCCGCCGGCCAGTGGTATGCACTGTCGTTGCGCGACCGCGTGGCGTATGTCGCCAAAGAGCTCGACATCAACGCCCTCACCTACGAAGACTTTGCCGATCCTAAATACAAAGGCAAAGTGTGCATTCGCTCGGGCCAGCACCCCTACAACACCGGCCTGATCGCGGCCATGATTGCCCACAATGGTGAAGAAGCAACCGAAAATTGGTTGCGTGGTGTCAAGGCCAACCTGGGGCGCAAAGCAGCCGGCGGTGACCGCGACGTTGCCCGTGACATTCTGGGGGGTATTTGCGACGTGGGTATCGCCAACGCCTACTACGTCGGGCGCATGAAAAACGCCGAGCCCGGCACCGATAACTACAAATGGGGCGAAGCCATTAAAGTCGTACGCCCGACATTCGCCAACGACAAAAGCAAGGGTACGCATGTAAACGTGTCGGGTGCAGCTGTTGCCAAACACTCGCCCAACAAGGCACAGGCCGTTCAATTACTTGAATATCTTGTGTCCGAGAAGGCCCAGAACCTGTACGCTAACGCCAACTACGAGTATCCTGTGCGCGCCGGGGTTAAACTAGACCCCGTTGTGGCCAGTTTTGGCCCGTTGGTTGTCGACCCCTTGCCACTTGCCGAGATCGCAAAACATCGTCAGCAAGCCAGCAAACTGGTAGACAAAGTTGGATTCGACCAATAACACCCCTTTAACCCTATCCGGGGCTGGGCGCACCAGGGGCGCCCAGTCTGTTTATTTGCAGGAAGCCAAGCGCTTGCAGTTGCGTCGTATTTTCTGGAACTCCGATACCGGCTGGCGGCTTGGTGCGATTTTCATTGCGTTGTGCGTTGTCACGCCCATTCTTACCTTGGGCTGGCTCGCTTCGCAAGGGTCGCTCAGTCACTGGGCGCACTTGCTCAACTTCGTGATTCCCACAGCATTTGTCAACACGGTACTGTTGCTGCTGGGGGTCGGCGTTCTGGTCACATGTCTGGGTACCGGCGCCGCATGGCTGGTCACGGCGTTTTCATTTCCTACTCAACGCATGTTGTCATGGGCGCTATTGCTGCCTCTGGCAGTACCCACCTACATCGTTGCGTTTGCCTATCTCGATATTCTTCACCCCATAGGGCCGCTGCAAGGGCTCATTCGCGACATACTCGGCTACAGTAGCCCCCGCGAATTCCGTCTGCCCGACTTACGCGGTCTGCCCGGCGCCATATTTTTGCTGGGCTTCGTGCTGTACCCCTACGTTTACTTGTCCACGCGCGTCATGTTTGCCACTCAGGCTGCCAGCTTGCTCGAAGCCGGTCGTATTCTGGGGCTTAGCGGGCGTGGCGTTTTTCTTAAAGTCGCCCTGCCGCTGGCACGCCCGGCTATCGCTGTAGGGGTCAGCCTGGCATTGCTCGAAACCCTTAACGACATTGGCGCGTCCGAATTCCTTGGTGTGCAAACACTCACCGTGTCGGTCTACACCACCTGGGTTACTCGGTCTGACCTGGCTGGTGCGGCGCAAATTGCGCTGGCCATGCTGGCTATCGTCGTTGCGCTCATTTTGCTTGAACGTCACGGGCGCAAGCGGCAGCGTTACGCCAACACCCAGCGCATGCGCCCTATTCAGCCCAAGCCGCTTAAAGGCGCCGCGGCACTTATTGCCATCGGTCTGGGCTGGGCACCTATCATCATCGGCTTTGTGGCCCCGGCTCTCTATCTGCTTAACCAAACCATCAAGCACCTGCACATTGCCGGCGGCGTATCCAGTCAGTTAATACAAAGCGGTCTCAATACCATTGGCATTGCGTTAGTCGCTACGCTGGTCGTGGTTGTGTGCGGCATCGTGGTCACCTGGGCAGCGCGCAGCACCCGAAACGCTTCGCCATACGCCTTCACCAAACTATGCGCTCGCGTCTCCACCGTAGGTTACGCCCTGCCGGGCACTGTGCTGGCCATCGCCTTGCTGACGCCTCTTAACCTGGTCGACGATGCCATTGCCTGGATAGCCCAAGGGCTAGGCAATACATCACCAGGCTTGTGGTTAATGGGGTCTTCTACGGCCTTGGTCTGCGCCTATGCCATTCGCTTCATGGCCATTTCCGTCGGGGGGCTCGAATCAGGCCTCGCGCGCATCCCGCCCTCATTAGAGCAGGCATCTCGTTTGCTGGGTGAAACGGCCACCGGTACTTTACGTCGTGTTCACCTGCCACTGCTGCGACCCGCTATTGGCGCCGCTGCCCTTCTGGTGTTCGTCGACACCATGAAAGAGCTCCCGGCGACCCTGCTCTTGCGCCCGGTCAACTTCGAAACGTTGGCAACCTGGCTTTACGCCGAAGCGGCACGTGGCACCTACGAAGAAGGTGCTGTGGCAGCGCTTGCTATTGTGCTGGCGGGCTTGTTGCCGGTTATTGTGCTGGCGCGCAGTCAATTAAAATCCGGACACTAAATACGCTGCATCCATGTCAGAAGAACTATTAAAGCTTAACGATGTCTCGCTCGCCTACGACACGCCCGAAGGGCTGTTGCCAGTTGTCAACCACCTATCCCTGGGGCTTGAAAAAGGTCACATTGGCTGCTTGCTAGGGGCATCGGGTTGCGGCAAGACAACGGTGTTGCGCGCTATTGCCGGGTTCGAGCCGTTACGTACTGGCACGATCGGCTTGGGAGCTATCGTCTTGTCATCGCCCGACTTCATGGTCGAACCCCAAAATCGTAACGTAGGCATGATGTTTCAAGACTATGCCCTGTTCCCCCACCTCACCATCGAAAAGAACATCGGATTTGGGCTGCAGCATCTCGAGAAGCCCGCGCGCAGCAAACGTGTCGAAGAAATGCTTGAACTTGTCGGGCTGACGGACGTGGCCCGGCGCTACCCGCACGAATTGTCGGGAGGCCAACAGCAACGCGTCGCCCTGGCGCGTGCTCTGGCGCCCGAACCTGAGCTTTTATTGCTCGATGAACCCTTCTCGAACCTCGATGTCGATACGCGTGAACGACTGGCATTTGAAGTACGCGACATTCTGAAAAATACCGGCCATACCGCCCTACTGGTCACGCACAACCAGGCCGAAGCCTTCGCCATTGCCGACCGTATCGGCGTCATGGAAAAAGGCGTCATTGTGCAATGGGATACCCCCTACGGCTTGCATCATCAGCCAGCCAGCGCCTTCGTGTCCGATTTCATTCGCCGCGAAGCCCTGATGGCACAGCGCGCTCAGGCCTACCTGCGCGGCGAAGGCAGTTAAAGCTCTACTGATATGACCGTCGGCAAGGAGGGCCAAACGCTCCTTGACGTGGTGTCGGCAGCTGAACGCACGACTAAGTCTAACTAAGCCCCCGAGCCGGAGCCGCCCTTACCGGTTTTGTTGATAATAGTCATGGCCGAAGCAATCATGCCGCCCATATCAGCTAGGTTGGCCGGCAGAATGAGGGTGTTGCCTTGTTTGGCTACATTGGCAAACGCATCAACATAACGTTCGGCCACATTCAGGTTGACGGCTTCGATCCCACCGGGTTGGTTAACGGCGTGTGCAACTTGAGTAATGGCTTTGGCCGTCGCTTCGGCCACCACCAGTACTGCGCGAGCCTCGCCTTCGGCCTTATTGATCTCGGCCTGCTTTTCGCCCTCTGAACGAGCAATAAAGGCTTCACGTTCGCCTGTGGCGATATTGATCTGCTCTTGACGACGGCCTTCGGACGCGGCAATAAGCGCCCTTTTTTCGCGTTCGGCCGTAATTTGCGCCTGCATCGCACGCAGAATTTCGGCTGGCGGGGTGAGATCTTTGATTTCGTAGCGCAACACCTTGACGCCCCAATTCAGGGCCGCTTCGTCGAGTGCGGCAACCACGGCGCTGTTGATCAGCTCGCGTTCTTCGAAGGTACGGTCGAGCTCCATTTTGCCGATGACAGAACGCAACGTAGTTTGCGCCAACTGCGTGATGGCCGAGATATAGTTGGATGACCCATACGAGGCACGCATCGGATCGGTGACTTGAAAATACAAGACGCCATCAACTTGCAGTTGGGTATTGTCTTTTGTGATGCAAATCTGGCTAGGCACATCGAGGGGGATTTCTTTGAGCGAGTGCTTGTAGGCCACTCGCTCGATGAACGGAATCACAAACCCTGCACCTGGCGACAAGGTGCGGTCGTATTTGCCCAAACGTTCGATAACCCAGGCATTTTGCTGGGGCACAATGGCAATGGCCTTGATGATGATGATGAAGGCCAGGGCGAGACCCACAATGGTCACAAAAACGGAGAAATCCGGGTCGAAGAACATTAAACCACCTTAGAAGAATAGAACGGCGTGCTTTTAGCAGGCCTGAGTTACGACCGAATGAATCAGGCCCTGTCGTCGGGCACAACGACTAGTGTTGAACCTTCGATTTCGATAATGCGGTGCTGGCCGGAAACGGGTGAAAAACCTGGGGCCAGCCGGGCAGACCACAAAGCCCCACGATACCGCACATGCGCGGTATCGTTTGCCCCCCAAGAGGTAATGCTGACGTGTGCGCCGATGTCGAGGTTGACGTCTTTGTTGCGAGCCGCGTTGACCTCGCGCTTTTTAAGTACGTGCGTCTTGCGCAGTACTAGCAAACCCAATATGGCCACTACGCCAGCCGCCACGATTTGCAGACCTAACCCCGCCCCTGCCCAGGCGGCAACCCCGCCCGCAGCGAGGCCCAATGCAATAAGCAGCAAATAAAATGTGCCGCTTAATACCTCGCCAATAAGCGCTGCCAGTGCAAAGGCAAACCAGAACCACATAAAACACTCCTTACGCTATTGAAACCAAGGTTGCATGGTACGCGGGCATCGTGCCTGTATCGTCAAACCCACTTGCCCCGATAGGCATCCAATTAGGGCGTAGGCGACGGTGCCATGCATCCATTACGCCAGCGCCCAGCCTTCATGCAACAACAGGCTGCATTTGCGATGCAACCCGCCGCCATAACCGGTCAGCCGACGGTTGGCCGCCACAACCCGGTGGCATGGCACGATGATGGAAACCGGGTTGCGCCCGACCGCCACGCCAACGGCCCGGCTGGCGGCTTTATCTCCCAGGGCATGCGCCAGTTCGCCGTAAGACACTAATGCACTATAGGGGATGTCGAGCAAGGCTTGCCATACTTTTTTCTGAAATGGCGTGCCTTCAAGTTGTAGGGGCACCGAAAACTGGGCAAGTGTCCCGGCAAAGTAGGCTTGCAGCTCTTGAGCAGCCAACTCAAAAATATCGCGGGCTGACGCAGTGTCAGTTGTCGGGCCCAATGCGTCGAGCACGCCAACACGCAGTTCGGCACCCAACCCAGAGTCAAAGTCAGGGCGTTGCGTACCCTGACTTGTACGGCGTCCGGATATGCGGATATCGCGCAGTACCCTGCCGTTGATCTCGCCGGCGGTTGGGTCGCTGATGACGCCGGGTGCTGCTGTGTCTGACGACGATACGCGGCCTACCGGCGGGCAGTCACGCTGATCGGAAAAATACAAACCCGTGAGTGCCTGACCGTTAGACGTCATGACAAGCCTTCCCAGTGAAGTGGGCAGGTGTGCGAAAAAGACCGATGATGACGCGCACTTCATGGAAATTGCCTATACTTATTACTGTACGGTTTGGTTAACCTTGTCCATACCAGCCATTATTACTACAGCGTTCATGCGAAAAAAAACCGAGGCCCGCCGCGAAGCCATTTTAACCACTGCGCTTGAAGTCTTTCGTGAAGAAGGTTTCGAAGCTGCGTCAATGTCGCAAATTGCAGCTAAAGTGGGGGGCTCTAAAGCCACGCTTTATAACTACTTTTCGTCTAAAGAAGACCTGCTGCTGGCCGCCATGCACCACTCGGCTATGGCGCTAGGCCGAGATATTATGGCACTGATCGGTTCGTCGGGCGACCTGCGTCGGCAACTCGAGCGCTTTGCGCAGTCGTTATTGTCGGTATTGGCCGACGAAGACACGCTCAAACTCATCCGTGTCGCCATTTCGGTCAGTGGCCACTCCGGTATTGGCAAACGCTTTTTCGACCTGGGCACCGAAGTCGTCTGGTGCGAAATGGCCCAGTTCATGGCACGACAAGTCGCGGCCGGCCACCTGCAGGACGAAGACCCCGAAGTGCTGGCCACACACTTACGATGCCTGTGCGATATGGACCTGATTGGCAACTTGATGCAGGCCAATAAACCGCCAACTCAAAAAGCGCTTGATGAAAAAGCCAAATTGATCGCCGACCTGTTCTTGCGCACACACGAAAAGAAGCCACAAGCCAAATAAAAAACGCCGGGGATACCCCGGCGTTTTTTTGTACCGCTAAGTCTTACTTGGCCAGACGCTGCCAGGTATCGACAACAGTGTCGGGGTTAAGCGACATTGACAAAATGCCCTGATCACGCAACCAGTCGGCCAAGTCCGGATGGTCGCTGGGGCCCTGACCGCAGATACCGACATATTTTCCTGCCTTCAGGCAAGACTGGATCGCGCGGCTGAGCATGAACTTGACGGCCTCGTCGCGCTCGTCGAAGTCGGCTGCCAAGAGCTCCATGCCCGAATCGCGGTCAAGACCCAGTGTGAGCTGTGTCATGTCGTTCGAGCCGATGGAGAAGCCGTCGAAGTGCTCGAGGAACTGATCAGCCAAAATGGCGTTAGACGGTACTTCGCACATCATGATGACGCGCAGACCGTTTTTACCGCGCTCGAGGCCATGGCTGGCCAGCAAGTCGATGACTTTACGGGCCTGGTTAACCGTACGTACAAACGGCACCATGATTTCGACGTTGGTCAGCCCCATTTCGTCGCGTACTTTCTTAAGCGCTTCGCATTCCATGCGGAAGCACTCTTCGAAGTCTTCGGCAAGGTAACGCGACGCACCACGGAAGCCCAGCATGGGGTTTTCTTCTTCGGGCTCGTAGCGCGAACCACCAACCAGCTTGCGATATTCGTTTGACTTGAAGTCGGACATACGAACAATGACTGGCTTGGGATAAAACGCTGCACCGATAGTCGCGACGCCTTCAGCGAGCTTTTCAACGAAGAAGGCACGCGGGCTGGCGTAACCACGCGCTGCTGATTCGACGGCCTTTTTAAGCTCGCTGTCGACGTTGGGGTAGTCGAGCACAGCTTTGGGGTGCACATTGATGTTGTTATTGATGATGAACTCGAGGCGAGCAAGACCCACACCGGCGTTGGGGATTTGCGAGAAGTCGAACGCCAATTGGGGGTTACCCACGTTCATCATGATTTTCACACCGATCTCGGGCATTTCGCCCCACTGGACTTGCTCGATCTCGGTTTCGATCAGACCGTCGTAGATACGACCTTCGTCGCCTTCAGCGCACGACACGGTGACCTCTTTGCCGTCAGCCAGAACGTCGGTGGCATTGGCACAACCCACAACCGCAGGGATACCGAGCTCACGGGCAATAATGGCTGCGTGGCAGGTGCGACCGCCGCGGTTAGTGACAATGGCCGAGGCCAATTTCATGACCGGTTCCCAGTTGGGGTCGGTCATATCGGTAACCAGGATATCGCCGGCGCGGACCTGGTCCATTTCGGAGATATCAGCCACCACACGGACTTTACCCGAGCCGATTTTTTGCCCGATGGCACGGCCGGTCACCAGTACTTCGCCAGTGGCTTTCAGGCGATAGCGCTCTTGAACGTCGTGTGCTGCCTGTTGCGACTTGACGGTTTCGGGACGTGCCTGAAGGATATAAATTTTGCCGTCGATACCATCGCGACCCCATTCGATATCCATGGGGCGGCCGTAGTGCTTTTCAATGATTACGGCGTAACGCGCCAGTTCGATGACTTCTTCGTCGGTCAGAGAGTAACGGTTGCGCTCGGACACGGGGACATCGACGGTGCGAACGGCAGCGCCCGATGTACGCTCGATGTCGAATTCCATTTTAAGGAGCTTGGAACCAATACGACGGCTGATGATGGGGTAATGACCCGCAGCCAACGTAGGTTTAAACACATAGAATTCGTCAGGGTTGACGGCGCCCTGCACGACAGTTTCGCCCAGGCCGTAAGACGAGGTGATGAAGACGACATCGTCGAAACCGGATTCGGTGTCGAGTGTGAACATGACGCCGGCGCTGCCCAGGTCAGAACGCACCATGCGCTGAATGCCGGCCGACAAGGCGACTTCGGCGTGGGCATAGCCTTTGTGTACGCGATACGAAATGGCGCGATCGTTGTACAACGATGCAAAAACGTGGCGAACCTTGTCGAGTACGTCGTCGATGCCGACAACGTTAAGGAAGGTTTCTTGCTGACCAGCGAAAGAAGCGTCGGGCAGGTCTTCGGCGGTAGCCGAGGAACGTACCGCAAACGAACCCTTGCCGTCGGCGTCGAGTTTGGCGAACGATTCGCGAATGGCTTGTTCGAGTTCGGCCGGGAATGGCGTTTCGATGATCCATTGACGAATTTGTGCGCCAGCATTGGCCAGTTCGCGAACATCGTCGGCATCGAGTGTAGACAGGCGCTGAGCAATACGGTCGTCGAGGCCGGTTTGCTTCAGGAAGCCGCGGAAAGCGTCGGACGTGGTGGCAAAGCCGCCAGGCACGCGCACGCCGGCACCAGCCAGCTGGCTGATCATTTCGCCCAGGGACGCATTTTTGCCCCCGACCGAGTCAACGTCCGTCATGCGGAGTTGCTCGAAAGGTACTACATAAGACATAAAGTCACCTTTAAACACTATAGAAGAAAGCTTGTTTGCTTATGGCATAGCGTGAATTGACTTAAAATCTACGCACTAAGCAAACCAGCCTTGCCTTCTTCAAGCCAAAGGCAACACGCAATTGTACCTTTTCCCAACTTTAATGGGCTAGCCTTTGTAATGACTTCTACTAACGTCGAACGTACCGTCTTTATCGTCTCTGACGGCACCGGCATTACCGCCGAAACCTTCAGCCATTCTGTGCTGTCGCAGTTTGAAGAGGCCCAGTTTCGCTCGACGCGGCTTCCATTTATAGACAGCCGCGAAAAAGTGCAAGAAGCCGTCGCTAAAATTAACCGTTGCGCTCAAGAGACGGGCAAGCCGCCGCTCATTTTCAGCACACTGGTCAACCCCGATATGGCTGCCTTGCTAAAAGATGCAAACGGCATCTTCCTTGACCTGTTTGGCACCTTCGTCAAGCCGCTCGAAGAGGCCTTGGGCATGAAGTCCAGCCATTCCATCGGGCGCTCACACGGCAGCGGCACATCGCAAAAGTATCGTAACCGCATCGAAGCCATCAACTTCAGCTTGTCGCACGACGATGGCCAATATGTACACGGGCTCGACAAAGCCGACGTCATCCTGGTTGGGGTGTCGCGCTGCGGCAAAACACCCACCAGCCTGTATCTGGCCATGCAATACGCCATCAAGGTGGCCAACTTTCCGCTCATCCCCGAAGACTTCGAACGGGGCACGCTGCCCGCCACGCTGGCGCCCTTCCGTAAAAAGCTGTTCGGTCTTTCCATTCAGCCCGAACGCCTGTCCGAAGTGCGCAACGAGCGCCGCCCGAACTCCAAATACTCCACGCTAGAGCAATGCCGCTACGAGGTTGCCGAGGCCGAACGCCTAATGCGTATCGAAAGCATCCCGTTTGTGTCGACCACAACGCGATCCATTGAAGAAATATCGACCAAAGTGCTGCAAGAGGTCGGGCTGGAAGCGCATATCTACTAAGATTGCGCGTAGCTGCACGGGGCCGGTCAATAATGCGGGCCGGCGCCCTCAATGTGCCTGGTGTTGCCGAAGTTGCTCGTACAGGCATACCGCCGTTGCCACCCCGACATTCAACGACTCAACGGCGTCGCTTTGCGGGATAAACACCCGCAGATCGGCGCGCGCCAACAGAGCCGGGTCGACCCCCTGCCCTTCATTTCCGGCCAACCAGGCGCAGGCCTTTGGCAATTCAAGGCTGTACAACATTTGACCCTGCTCTAGGGCAGTAGCTACCAGCGGCACCCGCAATCGCTCGCACAGCGCATGTAGATCGAGCTGTTCATATACTTGCAGCGCAAAGTGGGCGCCCTGGGCGCTTCGCAGCACTTTGGGTGACCAGGCGGAAACCGACCCTTCAGACACAAACACCTGCTTTATGCCAACCGCTGCCGCCGTACGTAGCAACGTACCCAAATTACCTGGGTCTTGCACACGATCGAGCCAGAGCACGTTGCCAGAAATAGAGGCAGGCAAATCGGGGCTCGGTCGCTTCACCACAAAACATACGCCCTGCCCTTGTCCTGCAACCTGAGACAAACGCGGATATAGCGCGGCATCAAGCGTCAACCCGACATCAGCGTCAATGTGCTTGGCCAAACGCTGAAGCGCCGCACTTTGCGCCAGCCGCTCGGCGTCGAATACCGCCCAGACTGGAAGCCCTTGATGACGCAGCCATTCTTCACACAGATGCACGCCTTCAAGCAACACCTGATCCGACACTTTGCCGGCGGACACGCGCAGCAGTTGCTTGTACTGAGGGTTGTCGCGCGACTGGAGATGCTTCACAGACACGCCCCTTCGATGGACACCATGTCGCGTACAGGCGCAAAGCTGCGGCGATGTGCCAGACAGGGCCCGTACTGCCGCAGCCGCTCAATGTGCAGGGCCGTGCCGTATCCCTTATGCTGATCAAAACCGTAAACGGGGTACAAATCGTGCAGGCGGTCGCAATCGGCGTCACGCGCTGTCTTTGCCAAAATCGATGCTGCCGAAATAGCTTTGACTTTGCTGTCGCCTTTTACGATGGCCTGTGCCGGGGCGACCAGCCCAGCAGGCACACGGTTACCGTCAATCAGTATCTGGCTTGGTCGTACCGCCAGGCCCTCGCAGGCCCGACGCATCGCCAAAAAAGTGGCCTGCAGAATGTTCAGGGCGTCAATTTCCTCGACACTGGCCTGTGCAATGCACCAGGCCACAGCGGTACGCCGAATCTCTTCGGCCAAGGCATCACGGCGTTTGGCCGTCAGCTTTTTAGAATCGTTCAAACCCTCGGGAATGCCGGTTTCGGGCAGGATGACCGCCGCCGCGTAAACCGGACCCGCCAACGGGCCCCGGCCTGCTTCGTCTACGCCAGCGATCAAGCCGGCCGGGATTGCCATATCGAATAAGTCAGCCTGCATGGCGGGTAGCCACATCATAAATAGCCCGAGCGGCCAAGGTAGGAGTATCGCAGCGAAGGGTATGATGCATGGCCAAAAACCGCTGAGCCAGTGTTTCTGCCCTTGCTTTATCGGTCAAGGCTGCCCAGGTCGCGTCGGCCAGTTTTTCTGGTGTCGCGTCGTCTTGCAGCAGCTCGGGTACCGCAAAATCATTCAACAGCACATTGGGCAAACCCACCCAAGGCACATAGGGCTTTTCCTGCCCCGACTTCCAGGCCATTAAGCGGCGCATCATGGGCGACAGCACATACGAAATAACCATGGGCCGCTTGAATAAAGCAGTTTCAAGTGTGGCGGTGCCGCTGGCAACCAAAACCGCATCGGCAGCTTCCATGGCATCCCAAGCTGCCGGCCGGCCGGCCGTGGTGCTGCGATCGATAATTTTTAAATTGCGCACTGGGTATGCCGCCAGAATGGCCTCAAATTCGGCCCGCCGCTGGGCATTGACCATGGGCACCAGCAATTGCAGCGCCGGGTCTTGGGTTTGCAAAATGCGCGCTGCCTGCAAAAACCTCGGGGCCAGCAAACGAATCTCAGAAGCGCGGCTACCAGGTAACACGGCGAGTACGCGCGCGCCGGCATCCAGGCCCAGTTGCTTGCGCATTTGGATTCGATCGGGTTCAAGCGGAATTAAATCGGCCAACGGATGGCCGACAAACGTGACCGGGATGTCTTCCTTTTCGTAGATGGCCGTTTCGAACGGGAACAGCACCAACATATGCGAGACCGATTCGCGTATCTTGTGAATACGGCTATATCGCCAGGCCCAGATCGACGGGCCCACGAAATGAACGGTGGGGACACCGGCTTGCTTAAGCTGATGCTCGAGTCGCAGATTAAAGTCAGGCGCGTCGATACCCACGAAAACATCAGGCCGTTGTTCAAGCCAATGCGATTTGACGTCGTGGTAGGTTCGCAGCAAGCCGGGCAAGCGCTTTAAGGCATCGACATAGCCAAAAACAGTCAAAGCCGCCATATCGTGCCGGCAGTCAAGACCCTGGGTGCGCATGGCCGGCCCACCAATACCGTCGAAACGAACATCAGTGGTGGCAATAGCCCCGGACTGCAGCCCCGCCATGACCCGTGCGGCCAACAGGTCGCCGGACGGCTCGCCTGCGACCATCCCGATATGCAAGGTCATGGCCGAACGATGCCGCGACCTTCAACAGAGAGGAAGTCGATAAGCGGCTGAAGGGCTTCTGCGGCATCGGGTCGATCTTGCTGGAGCACACGCATTTGCGCAACAGCCTCGTCGACTTTAAGTTGTCGGCGAAACAACAGCTTGTAGGCTTCTTTCAGGGCGGACACAGCTTCGGGACTGTAGCCGCGACGGCTCAGGCCCTCGGTATTGACGCCAACCGGGCGAAAAGGGTCGCCAGCACCAATAACGTAAGGTGGGATGTCTTGACGGATGGCGCTGTTGCCCCCCACCATACTGTGCGCGCCGATACGAACAAATTGATGCGCCGCCGTAGAACCACCAATGATGGCCCAGTCTTGAATATGGATATGACCAGCCAACTGAACGTTATTGGCAATAATGGTGTGACTTCCCACCTGGCAATCGTGTGCAATGTGCACATAGGCCATGATCCAGTTATCGTCTCCAACGCGGGTGACGCCTACGTCTTGTACCGTGCCGGTATTAATGGTGACATACTCGCGCACCATATTGCCGTTGCCAATTTCCAGGCGGGTAGATTCGCCCTTGTACTTTTTGTCTTGCGGCATGCCGCCAATAGAACAAAAACGGTAGAACTCGTTGTTTTCGCCAATGGTCGTGTGGCCATCGATAATGCAATGCGGCCCAACGACGGTACCCGCCCCAATGACCACGTTAGGGCCAATCAGGCTGTAAGGGCCGACCGTAACATTGGCACCCAGCTGCGCGCCGGGTGAAATGATGGCCGTAGGGTGAATTAATCCCGACATCAGTCTTCCAGCACCCGGATCGCGCACATAAGCTTGGCCTCGGCCACTTCTTGACCATCGACGGTAGCGCGGCCTGTGTACTTGCACATGGTACGGCTGATGCGGTCGGCGGTAACTTCGATGCGCAACTGGTCGCCGGGCACTACAGGACGGCGGAAACGCGCACCGTCAACACCCACCAGGTAATAGGCAATTTTCTGGTCTGCAGGGTTAACGTTGGAATCGCCTTCGAACGAAAACAAGGCCGACGCCTGAGCCATGGCTTCGATGATGAGAACACCCGGCATGACCGGGTGGTGCGGAAAGTGGCCCGTGAAGAAGGGCTCATTCATGGTCACGTTTTTAAGGGCGACAATGCTTTTGCCCGGCACCATTTCAAGCACACGATCGACGAGCAGCATCGGGTAACGATGCGGCAAACGCGCCATGATTTGTTTGATATCCAGTTCCATATCCTGTCCTACATAAGCACGCCAACGGCGCGATATTTTGTAATGATTTTATTGTTCGTTTTGAGGCGCGTTTTTTTCACACGCCCGTACACGACGACGCAGGTGGGCGAGTTGCGATACGACTGCCGCATTTTTTTGCCAATGGGTATGCTCGGCAAACGGATAGACGCCGGTATACCGGCCAGGCTCTAGCACATTAGACGTAATGGCCGTGCCACCAGAGACATGGACGTCATCACCCAACACGATATGCCCGGACAACATGGACGCCCCGCCGATGGTGCAACGCTGCCCAATGACCGTAGAGCCGGCAACGCCCACGCATGCGGCCATGGCGGTGTGATCACCGACCTTTACGTTATGAGCCAGCATGATTTGATTGTCGAGTTTTACGCCGTTGCCGACAACGGTATCGTCGAGCGCACCGCGATCGACAGTGGTGTTGGCGCCAATTTCGACATCGTCGCCAATACGCACGCCGCCCAGCTGGGCAATTTTGGCCCAAGCGCCCTGCCCCTTGAACGGGTCGGGTGCAAAGCCAAAGCCATCAGCGCCTAATACCACGCCGCTATGCAATATAGCCCGATGGCCCACGCTCACGCCGTGGTACAGCGTAACCCGCGCATGCAGGAGGCTGTCATTGCCGACGGACGAACCTTGCCCGACAATACAACCGGGCCCAAGACGGGCACCGGCGCCGATAGAAGCTTCGGCTTCGATGACGCAATGTGGGCCAATACTGGCCCCCGGACCAATGCGCGCGCTGGGATCGACAACGGCAGACGGATGAATGCCCGTTGGCAACTGCTCGAGACGATGCTGGTCGAACCACTGCGCCAGCAAGGCATACATTAAGTAGGGCTGGCTGCAGATAACCGCGTGGAACTGAGGGCCCGGCGCCAGAGCATCAAATACGTCTTGCGTAAGAATGACGGCCGCTGCTCGACATTGCGCCACCTGATCTTTAAGCCGCGGATTCGACAGAAAGCTGACTTCGTCGGGACCGGCAGAAAGCAACGAGCCTATACCCCTTATATGGGATGTAGGCTCGTTGATTAACCGGTAGTCTAGCCCGACCTTATTGGCACTGCGCAACAGGTCGGAAAGAGAAGGCGCCTGTTCAGGCGCTAACAACACCGGCATAACACATTAACCGCCGAGGGCCTTAAGTACCTGGTCGGTAATGTCAACTCGGGGGCTGACCGTAACGGCATCTTGAATGATCAGGTCGTAGCCCTGGCTGTCGGCGATTTGCTTGATCGCGGCGTCGGCCTTTTCAACGATAGAGGAAAACTCTTCGTTACGACGGCGATTGAAGTCTTCCTGGAATTCGCGACGCTTGCGCTGCAAATCGGCATCGATATCGGCCAATTCGCGTTGACGCTTGACCCGGTCAGACTCGGACAACACAGGTGCGTCTTTGTCGAACTGCTGCGCCTTGTTGCGCAGGCTGTTAGCCAGGTTTTGCAGCTCTTGATCGCGACGCTTGAACTCGCCTTCTATCTTGGCCTGGGCTGCCTTGGCGGGCTTGGAATCACGCAGGATGCGTTCGGTGCTCACGAAGCCGACTTTGGTGCCCTGGGCCTGGGCAGGCGCAGGCAGCGTAACCAGCGTTGCGGCGCCCAGAACAGCTGCCATAGCCAAAGCGCGTTGACCGCGAACCAGGCTACGGGTTAATGCAGAAACTTTCAAAACTAATTCAGACTTCATGAAAAATCTACCTTGCAAGTGCAGAGATAAAAAAACTATTGTGCCATTAAACGCGCCGAATTAAAAACTCGGCGCCTGATGGATTAAAAGCCTGTGCCGATCTGGAACTGGAAGGCCTGGAGATCGTCGCCGCCCTTGGCGTTAAGCGCTTTACCCCAAGAAATTTCGAGCGGGCCCATAGGAGACTCCCAGGACAAGCCCAAACCAGCCGAGTAACGCCAGCCGCACGGATCTTCGACCTGATTACTAATGCCCGTTGCACATGCACCGCCGCCCGTGTTGGCGATTTGACCAGCGTCGGCAAATACAAACCAGCGCAGCGTACGATCACGCGTGGCGCCAGGGAACGGCAGGTACAGCTGCGCGTTGGCAATCATGCGCCGCGAACCCCCAAGGTAGTCGCCCGTACGGACATCACGTGGGCCCAGCGATGCGCCTTCGTAGCCACGGACGGAACCCAGACCGCCTGCATACATGTTCTTGATGACCGGGAATGTTTTGCTGCCATAGCTACGTGCCCAGTCGATCTTGGCATTTAGCGCCAGAGTAAAGCTTCGCCCTAACGGAACATAATACTGTTGCTGACCGCTAAGCATGTAGTAGCGCAAATCGGCCGTAGAGACGTCAGCGCCTAAACGAGTGTAGCTACCTTTACGCGGAGCAATGGCGCTGTCGCGAGTGTCTTTCGCCCAACCAAGGTTGAAAATGACGGCATTGGTACTGTCGCCATACTCGTTGGTGAAATCGGTGTAAGCCTGTGGGGGATCGTAGAGCTCGAGCTTGTTATGTTCGAAGGTTGCACCTGCAAACACGCGGTCGTACTCGGAAATGGGCACCCCGAAGTTCATGCCACCGCCGTAAGCCGTAACACGGTAGTCGCCACGATCACCGCTGCCGGTGTCGTAAGGCGTTGTACGCCGGTAGTACAGCGACGTCGTTTTGCTGATACCCTCGGTTGTCCAGTACGGGTCGGTGTGCGCTACAACCAGGGTACGGTTGGTTTTACTGGTATTTACTTGCAACGAAAGGCTGTTGCCACTGCCAAAGATGTTTTCTTGGCTGATACCCGCCGACAAAATAACCTTGTCGGTAGAACCGTAACCCACCCCCAGGTTAATAAGACCTGTGGGCTTTTCTTTCACGTCGACGTTGATATCGACCTGGTCCACCGAACCGGGTACTGGCGCGGCATCAACGTTGAGCTCGCTGAAGTAACCGAGACGATCGATACGGTCGCGCGACTCTTTGATGCTGCTCGAGTCGTACCAAGCCGACTCTTGTTGACGCATCTCGCGACGAACAACGACATCGCGTGTACGTGTGTTACCCCCGATTTGAATGCGGCGGACATAAACACGACGACCCGGGTCGACGTAAAAGGTCAGGTCGGCTTCTTTGGTTTCGCGATCAAGCTGAGGGTTGGGGTTGACGTTGGCAAACGCATACCCCAGGCTACCGAGGTAATCGGTAATAGCTTTGACACTGGCGTTAGACACTGCGGCAGAGAACGTTTCGTTTTCTTTAACTTGAATAAGCGGACGAATCTGGTCGTCGAGCCCAAGCAATTCACCGGCCAACTTAACGCTGCGCACCTTGTAGGGCTCGCCTTCGTTAACGGTGATGGTGATGTATATGCTTTGGCGATCGGGCGAAATGGTGACCTGAGGCGGCTCCATTGTAAATTCTAGGTAGCCACGATCGAGATAATAAGACCGGATCGCTTCAAGGTCGCCTTCAAGCTTTTCGCGCGAATACTTGTTGGTACCTGTGTACCAAGTCATGATGCCGCCCGTTGTCAGGCTCATTTCATCGCGCAAGTCGCTAGCCGAAAAAGCTTTGTTGCCTACAAAGTTAATTTGGCTGATCGTAGCTACGTCACCTTCGAAAATATCGAAAGTGACGCCTACGCGGTTGCGTGGCAAGGGCGTGATGATAGGTGTAAC
Organism: Pusillimonas sp. NJUB218; assembly: GCF_003788685.1. Taxonomy (NCBI): domain Bacteria; kingdom Pseudomonadati; phylum Pseudomonadota; class Betaproteobacteria; order Burkholderiales; family Alcaligenaceae; genus Pusillimonas; species Pusillimonas sp. NJUB218. The sequence continues at coordinate 104,974 of NZ_NQMK01000005.1, read as the reverse complement.
TTCGACACCATATTTACCCTGCGACAAATACTCTTGCTTTAATTGAAATTCGGCCTGCTCGAGCGCGGCGCGGTCGAATACGCGGCCGGGGCCGAAACCTACTGACCCGAGTGCCTTGTTAAGCGCTTCGGCATCGAAAGCCCGCATACCGTTAAAAGTAACCGACGCAATAGTAGGACGTTCTTTTACAGCCACCACAATGACGTCATTTTGGGTGTCGATATTGACGTCGCTGAAGAAACCAGTAGCGTAAAGACGCTGAATGGCTTCGGCGGCTTGCTGTTCGGTAAACTCTTGCCCGACCTTGACTGGCAAATAACTGAAAATAGTACCGACATCGACGCGCTGGACACCTTCGACGCGAATATCTTTGACAACAAATGGTGTGAAGGCGTTGGCCAGGCCCGGGGCCAGAAACGCAGTCAGCACCAATGGCATGACGCGGCGGGCTAAAGAGAACTTACGACGAAACGACATCCTGGGGGATCCTTAGACGATCTGGTGGTGGTGGATTGTACGGCACAACGTGTTAACTGAAAAGACGCACAAAGTCATTAAAAAAGGCCAGACTCATGAGCGCCGCCAGTAACCCCAGGCCAATGCGCTGGCCTTGTTCAAGCCAAGCGTCGGGCACGGGCTTGCCGCGTACAATTTCAAGCAAGTAATACATTAAATGGCCGCCGTCGAGCATAGGTATGGGCAGCAAATTCAAAACGCCGATACTAACACTGATAAGCGCCAGAAAACCGATATACGCGGCCAAACCAATGCGTGCCGACTGGCCCGCGTAATCGGCAATAGTGACAGGCCCGCTGATATTACGCACCGAAACGTCTCCCGTCAGCATGCGACCCATCATTTTCAGTGAAAACCAGGCGGTCTCTGCAGTGCGTTCGAGGCCGCGCCATACGCTTTCAAAGGGCCCGTAACTGACTGACACCATGGGGAAGTCGGCCCCCAACATGACCCCTACCCGGCCCACTGTTTGCCCATCGGGGCCGGCCTCTGGACGCGGGGTGACGGTAAAGGACAAAGCAACGCCATCACGCAACACCGTGACTGGCAGCGGCTGATCGGCACTGGCCTGCACCTTATCAACAAACGCTTGCGGGCCGGGCTTGTCGAGTTCGCCCAAACGAATGATTTGATCGCCGTCTTTCAAGCCCGCCGCCTGGCCTGCACCGCCGTCAATCACCTGCCCCACCTTTAGCGTAGGCGCGTGCAACGCCAACCCGGCTTGCAGCAAGGGATCTTCGGTTTCGGGGGTAATATTTGCCGCCTGCAACGCCAAACTTCTTACACGTTGCGTACCTTCTGCGGTGTCAACCTGAAGATCGGCTCGCCCGCCCGAGGCGACAAGGTCGAGCAACGACCAACGCGCTTCGCTCCAGGACTGCACGGCTTGGTCATTGACAGCCACAATGCGGTCGCCCTCTTTTACGCCAGCCATCGCTGCAGCGGTATTGGGGGCTGGTTCGGCCAGTATGGCGGCGGGCTCTTGGGTACCAACCATACTTAAGCCGGCGTAAAGCGCGGCAGCCAACAGCAAATTGGCTATGGGGCCAGCGGCAACAATAGCAAAACGCTGCCCTACCGGCTTTTGATTGAAAGATTCAGCTTGCTGCGCCAACGTTGCATGTTCGGGCGGGTCGTCTTGCATTTTGACGTAGCCGCCAAGCGGAATCGCCGAGAGCGCCCACTCGGTGCCATGGCGGTCGGTACGGCGCACCAAAACGCGACCAAAACCTACCGAAAACCGTAGCACCCTGACCCCACACCAACGGGCCACCCAGTAATGCCCAAGCTCGTGAAAAGTGATAAGGAGGCCTAGCGCGACAGCAAACGCCAGCAAGGTAAACAACATAAAAGCCTAGAAATAGTAGACGCAACGAAACATTTTAACCGGGTGCAAGCAGCGCCCGGTAGATATCTTGCTGGTTTATTTAATATAGCGCAACGGACTCAGGCCGATGAAGTTGCTATCGCAGAAAGACTACCGGAATACGGCGCTGATTACGTAATGACTTTAGACGTGTCAGCCCCAATACCACTGCGATCATGAGTCGAGCGCAAACTGACGGCATAACGCTTCAGCCCTGGCCCGCGCAGCACGGTCAAGCGCCAGCACGTCTTCCAGCGATGCCGGTGCTTGACCAAAACTTGACGCCAGACTTTGCAGACTGGCATCGATGACCTCTGCAATGGCCATGAACGAAATGCGTCGGTCAAGAAATTGCGCAACTGCCACCTCGTTAGCAGCATTCAAGGCTATACAGGCTCCCTGCCCTGCGCGCAAGGCATCGAATGACAAACGCAAGCACGGAAAGCGATCGAAATCTGGGGCTTCGAAATCGAGACGCCCCTTCGCGGCCAAATCGAGCAACCCGACACCACTGGCAATACGGTCGGGAAAACCCAAGCCATAAGCAATAGGCGTACGCATATCTGGCTGACCCAATTGCGCCAGCACAGACCCGTCGTCATATTCGACCATTGAATGCACCACGCTTTGCGGATGCACCAGCACCTGAATAGCGTCGACCGGCATGGCAAACAGCCAATGGGCCTCGATGACCTCCAACCCTTTGTTAAGCATAGTGGCCGAATCGACGGAAATCTTACGGCCCATGCTCCAGTTCGGGTGAGCGCAAGCTTGCTCGGGCGTGACGGCAGCCAAATCAGCTAACGGTGTATTACGAAACGGCCCACCAGACGCGGTAAGCACCAGCCGTCGTACGCCGCGCGCCGGCGCAGTCGGGGCACTGGCCCGGTCGCCGTGAGGCAAGCATTGAAAAATAGCATTGTGTTCGCTGTCGATAGGCAGCAATTCGGCACCATTACCGCGAACCGCTTGCATAAACAGATTGCCCGCCGCCACCAGCGCTTCTTTGTTGGCTAATAAGACGCGTTTGCCAGCCTGCGCAGCAGCCAGCGCGGAAGGCAAGCCCGCCGCCCCTACAATGGCTGCCATGACCGTGTCGACCGCGCCGTCGGCGGCGGTGTCGACCAAGGCCTGGGCACCCACACGCACTTCAGGCATGACGCCGGGGCCGCGGCCCCACACTTGACCAAACTGCTGAGCCGCCGCGTCGTCGGGCACCACAACCACCTGAGCCCCAGTGCGTGCGGCCTGATCCGCTAATTTTTCGATGCGGCTATGCGCTGTCAGGGCATAAACAGAAAACGTGTCGGGATGCCGGGCAATAACGTCGAGCGTACTTTCGCCAATAGAACCCGTAGAACCAAGAATACATACGGACTGCATGCCACTAAACCCCTACAAGCAACAACGCCAGCGGAGCAACCGGCAATAACGCATCGATGCGGTCGAACACCCCACCATGCCCGGGCAAGAGGCCACTGGAGTCTTTAAACCCGGCGCGCCGCTTGAGCAAAGACTCGAATAGGTCGCCCACAATGGAAATAGCCGCCAGCAAAACGGCAAAGCCCAATGCGGCGACAAAGGACCATTGCTGCAGCAGGTCGGCACCAAAGGTACCAGGCCAAATACTGCTGGCCATCGTCCAGACTGTGGCGGCGATAACGCCGCCGAAAGCACCTTCCCAGGTTTTGCCGGGGCTAACACGCGGGGCGAGCTTGTGACGACCAAACGCCTTGCCACAAAAATAGGCGGCAATATCGGCGAACCAGATCAGCGCCAATAACGACACCAGATACCAGGGACCTTTATGCAACAGCAAAATAATGACTGACAGCCAGGCGGCCAACAAAGCAACAACGGCCGCAATGCTGTAGAAAATACTAGGCGCCGAACGCTGCGCATCGCCTCGAATCACGGAGGGCATGGCGACACCCAGCCAAAACAAAACGGTTAGCCACAACAGAGGCAATAACGCAACATTAGCCACGCTGATGAGCAGTTGCTGGCCGCTGGCGGTAAACAATATCGCCGAAGTCGACACAACAAAAACAGCGCCAGCCGTCCAGGCCCAGGCAGATACGCAGCGTGGCAGAGTAAGACGCAACCACTCCCACAGCGTAGCGGCCGCAGCCAACCCTAAAATAAGGGCCAATGGCCAAATTTGTGGCGCCAGCACGGCAGCCAGCAGCACGGCTAGCATCACGACGGCGGTAACAACGCGCTGAGCCAGCATAAGCAGACAGCCCCTTAATATTTTGATTTTTTGGCCAGCTGTTCGCTGGTGCGACCGAATCGCCGCTCTCGGTGGCGATACCAGTCAAAAGCCTGCCCCAGGGCATTGGCATCGAAATCGGGCCAATAGGTCGGCGTGAAATACATTTCGGTATAGGCCAACTGCCAGATCAGGAAGTTGGATACGCGCTGTTCACCGCCTGTGCGAATAAACAGGTCTGGTTCGGGTGCCCAAGCCATTGTCAGACGGTCGGCCAACATCGACTCGGTAATGGCGTCTGGCGTCTGCGCCAGTTCGGGATGATCTTTCAGCAGCTGTCGCGTAGCCTGCAAGATGTCCCACCGACCGCCGTAATTGGCGGCAATTGTCAGGTGCAGAACGTCATTATGAGCGGTTCGAGCCTCGGCTGCCTTGATCAGGTCTTGCAGGCGCGGCTCGAAGGCAGACAAATCGCCCACCACGCGCAGCCTTACCCCCTGATCGGCCAGCTTCCCCACTTCCTTTTCGAGCGTCTGAACGAACAGGCGCATCAGTAAAGAGACCTCTTCCTGTGGCCTGCGCCAGTTTTCAGAGCTGAACGCGAATAACGTCAGGTACTTGACACCGGCACGGCCACAGCCTTCAATGGCGCGCCGTACCGCCTGCACACCCCGCACATGCCCTGCCGTGCGTGGCAAAAATCGCTGGGTCGCCCAACGGCCATTCCCGTCCATAATGATCACCACATGGCGAGGTGTATCGGTGGCGTCGGGAATGGACTGCGTCGAGCTGACTGACATAGGCACTGAAGATACAGGGTAATAAAACGACGGTTGACTACACCGTCATGATTTCGGCTTCTTTTTGGGCAACCAGCTTGTCGATTTCGGCAACGTGCTTGTCGGTCATTTTTTGAACCTCATCTTGCAGACGACGCTCGTCATCTTCAGAGATTTCTTTGTCTTTGACCATTTTTTTAGCCGAATCGTTGGCATCACGACGCAAATTACGAATAGCCACTTTGGCGTCTTCGCCTTCGGAACGAACCACCTTGGTCAGATCACGGCGACGTTCTTCTGTAAGCGCCGGCATCGGCACACGGATGTTGTCACCCATAGACACGGGATTTAGTCCAAGATCGGAATCGCGAATGGCTTTTTCGATAGGACCCACCATGTTTTTTTCGTAGGGCTGCACGCTAAGCGTACGGGCATCGACCACGGTAACGTTGGCGACCTGACCTACGGGTACAGGCGAACCGTAGTACTCGACCAGCACGTGATCGAGGATACCGCCATGAGCGCGGCCAGTACGAATTTTGGACAGGTTGGTCTTGAGCGCATCGACACTTTTGATCATGCGCTCTTGTGTAGATTGTTTGACTTCTGAAAGACTCATTTCCGTTCCTTTGTCAGACGTGTACCAGGGTGCCTTCGTCTTCGCCCTGAACAACGCGGGCAAGCGCGCCCGGCTTGTTGATCGAAAACACCTTGATAGGCAATTTCTGGTCGCGGCACAGCGCGAAGGCCGTGGCGTCCATGACTTCAAGACGACGCACAATGGCTTCGTCGAAACTGATGCGATTGTATCGGGTGGCGTCGGGATCTTTGTTGGGATCGGCACTGTAGATGCCATCGACCTTGGTGGCTTTGAGGACCACTTCAGCACCGATTTCGGCGCCGCGCAATGCTGCAGCAGTGTCGGTGGTAAAGAAGGGGTTACCCGTACCCGCCGCAAAAATAACGACCTTGCCCTCTTCGAGGTAACGCAAAGCTTTGGGGCGAATGTAAGGTTCGACCACCTGGTCGATATTCAGCGCCGACTGTACGCGGGCGTCAAGGCCCCGATTTTTTAAAGCGTCTTGCAAGGCCAGCGCGTTCATGACGGTGGCCATCATGCCCATGTAATCGGCCGTCGCACGGTCCATACCTTGGGCGCCGGGCGCTACCCCACGAAAAATATTGCCGCCGCCAATAACAATGGCCAGCTCAATACCCAATTTGGCGACCTCGGCGATATCTTCGGTCATGCGCAAGATGGTACTGCGATTGATCCCGTAAGCGTCTTCACCCATCAGCGCTTCGCCGGACAGTTTAAGAAGAACACGCTTGTACGATCTGGTGGTCATAAGAATTTCCTGTAGAAACAGCCCGTAGTGTGGCCTGATGCGTGACAATGCCCAAGCACGTTTGTGCCCGGGCATTATGACACTACTTGCATGTTACGCCGAAATAGGCGCAACGCAGAAGTTGAAGACGCTTAGTTGCCGGCAGCAGCAGCTACTTCGGCCGCAAAGTCCTCTTGCTTCTTCTCGATGCCTTCACCCACTACATACAGGGCAAAGCGAGCGATAGAAGCATTCTTTTCCTTCAGCATCTGCTCGACTGACTGCTTGTCGTTCTTCACGAAAGGCTGCGACAGCAAAGTAACTTCTTTCAGGAACTTGGCCACGGCACCTTCGACCATTTTGGTCACGATATCGGCAGGCTTACCCGACTCTTGTGCTTTCTGCTCGGCAACCGAACGCTCTGCAGCGATATCTTCGGCGGCAACGCCACTCGCGTCGAGCGCTTTAGGTTTGGTGGCTGCAATGTGCATGGCCAGGTCCTTACCGACTTCTTCGTTGCCTGCGAAGTCAACCAGCACACCGATGCGGCCGCCGTGAACGTAGCTGGCCAACTGGTTGGTTGTTTCGAAACGCTGGAAGCGACGAACCGACATGTTTTCGCCGATTTTACCGACCAATTCAGCGCGAACGGACTCAACCGTGCCGGCACGGAAAGCCATTTCGGACAAAGCGGCGACGTCGGCAGGGTTCTTTTCGGTGATCAGCTGTGCCAGATCGTTGACAAACGCGATGAAGTCGTCGTTTTTGGCGACGAAGTCGGTTTCGCAATTGACTTCAACAACAGCACCCTGCTTGCCGTCGGCAGCAATAAACAGGCCGATCAGGCCCTCGGCTGTAATGCGGCTGGCCGCTTTGCTAGCCTTGTTACCCAGTTTAATGCGCAAAATTTCTTCAGCACGGGCCATATCGCCTTCGGCTTCGGTCAGTGCTTTTTTGCATTCCATCATGGGCGCGTCGGTTTTCTCGCGCAGTTCTTTAACCATCGATGCGGTAATTTGAGCCACAGTTTTCTCCAATTCAGTAAAAGACGCCCCGGGTTTACCGGGGCACGAGTCAGTAACAGCGGGGCCGCGTGTAGCGGCCACAACGGGCGTTACTCGCCGCGCTCTTCCTCGACCTCGACGAACTCTTCTTCGCCTTCAGCCACTTCTTCGACCAGGCCGTTCAGGCGCTGCTCACGACCTTCCAGGACGGCGTCGGCCATGCCACGGGCGTAAAGTGCAATAGCTTTAGCAGAGTCATCGTTACCCGGAATGACGTAGTCAATACCTTCGGGCGAGTGGTTGGTATCAACAACCGCAACCACGGGGATACCCAACGTACGTGCTTCGGCAACAGCAATTTTATGGTAGCCAACGTCGATGACAAACAGCGCATCAGGCAACGTGTTCATGTCTTTGATACCGCCAATGGCCTTGTTCAGCTTGTCGAGTTCGCGTTCGAACATGAGCGCTTCTTTTTTGCTCATTTTTTCGGTTGCGCCTTCGGCTTTCTGAGCTTCCATGTCTTTCAGACGCTTGACCGAGCTTTTAACCGTTTTGAAGTTGGTCATCATGCCGCCGAGCCAACGGCTGTCGACGTAAGGCATACCGCAACGAGCGGCTTCTTGAGCGACCAATTCGCGCGCAGCACGCTTTGTGCCGACGAACAGGACGGTGCCGCCACGGGCCGCAGTTTGACGCATGAACTTCGCAGCTTCTACGTACTGGGCAACGGTTTTTTCGAGGTTGACGATGTGGATTTTGTTACGCTGACCGAAGATGAACGGAGCCATCTTGGGGTTCCAGTAACGGGTTTGGTGGCCAAAGTGCACACCAGCTTCAAGCATTTCACGCATCAAAGACATTTAAATTCTCCAAGGGTTTGGTCTTGTACCCAACCTGTATTTGCAAGCGGCCCGCAGGCCTGGACTAAACTAGCCAGACCAAGACGTTAAAAAACGTCAGTTCGGGCCCCGCGCAAACACCCTAAGGTGGCCGGGCACGCGATTTAAAATAAACAAAAGTGTTTTCCTGCTATTTACCGACCTGGTTGCCTCAGTTAAGCCAAAGGCCTACCGAGTTATTAAGCCAAAGGCCCGCCAAGATATTTAACCCCGGCCACGCCAACCAACAGTCACTAAATTCAGGAAAGCCTATAATTCTACTATCTTTTTACCCATAGGCTCAAGTTGCACATGACCACCCCTTTAGTCACCGACCCAATCGACCTGGATAAAATGCGCGCGGCCTGCCAAGCGGCAGCCCAAACGCTCGACTTTCTGACGCCTCACGTCAAACCGGGCGTCACCACCGGCGAACTCGATCGCTTGTGTGTCGACTTCATTACCAACGAACTAAAAGTTAAGTCGGCCACTATCGGCTATGCACCGCCGGGGTACCCGCCGTTTCCGGGCGCCATTTGCGCATCAGTCAATCATGTCATTTGCCACGGCATTCCCGGCGACAAGGTCTTAAAAAACGGCGACATCATCAATATAGACGTCACCGTAATTAAAGACGGGTGGTTTGGCGACACCAGCCGTATGTTTTTTGTAGGCGAACCATCTATCTTGGCGCGTCGCTTGGTCGAAACCACCTACGACTGCATGTGGCTGGGTATCGAACAAGTCAAGCCTGGCAATAAACTGGGGGACATCGGGTCGGCCATACAAAAGCATGCAGAAAAACAAGGGTTCTCGGTCGTACGAGAATACTGCGGCCATGGCGTAGGCCAGAAATTTCACCAAGACCCCCAAATTTTGCACTACGGCAAGGCAGGCACCGGCATTACACTTGAACCCGGCATGATTTTCACGGTCGAACCCATGATTAACGCCGGCCGCCGCGACATCCGTCAGTTGGCCGACGGCTGGACAGTCGTCACGCGCGACCACAGCCTGTCCGCCCAATGGGAACACAGCGTGCTCGTCACCGACACCGGATACGAAATACTCACGGCTTCGCCCGGCATGCCCGCCCCACCTGCCTTTGTGGGCCAACCCTAACGCTTGCGCCGGCACGTGCAGCATACGACATCGTTCTCGATTTTTCCTGTATTGCACTAAATACAGAGCATGTGGCGGCAGGACGGCTTAACCACCTTAATTTTTTTGCCATCAAAAAATGACCCCTGCCCGCCTGAACGACCTGCGAGAACACTACACCCAGCGGCGCAACGAGGTCATTGAGAGCTATCGAAAACACCTACGGCCCGAAAAGCTGCTGGGCGGCTTGCGACGCGTAACCGACCAGACCCTGCGCGACATTCTAAAAATTAACCCACTGCCACCAGGCGCCTGCTTGGCGGCTGTTGGCGGGTATGGTCGAGGCGAGCTGTACCCCTACTCCGATATTGACCTACTGATACTGCTCGCCCGCGAACCCGACAGCGTGGATCGGGTTCGCCTTGAAGCCCTGGTAACCGCACTTTGGGATCTGGGCTTCGACGTCGGTCATAGCGTTCGCACCCTGGCCGACTGCCAGCGCGAGGCTGCCAACGATATTACCGTTGAAACCGCGCTAATGGAGGTTCGATGGCTAGCGGGCAGCAAGCCGCTCCTCGCTTCACTGCAAACGGCAATGGCCGACCAGCGCGATCCACAAGCATTTTTCCAGGCCAAACGCGCCGAAATGCAGCAGCGCCATGCGCGACACCAAGATACGCCCTATTCACTTGAGCCCAATTGCAAAGAAGCGCCCGGCGGCCTGCGCGACCTGATGGTCATATTATGGATAGCGCAGGCCTCGGGAATTGGGCAAACCTGGCAAGAAATCGGCCAGACCGACCTGCTGACCCCGGCCGAGTATCGCGCGCTGCGTCGCGCCGAACTGGCTTTTAAACGGCTGCGCATAGAATTGCATCTGCTGGCGAGGCGTCGCGAAGACCGCCTGCTGTTTGACCTGCAACCGGCACTAGCCAAAATTTACCGCTTCGAAGCCACCAAAACACGCCGGGCCAGCGAACTGCTGATGCAGCGCTACTATTGGGCGGCACGCGTGGTTAACCAGCTAAATACCATTCTGATGCAGACATTCGAAGAGCGTTTATTTGCCTCGCCGGATGTAAAAGCAACCCCGATCGACGACGACTTCAGCGTCATTCATAACCGGCTGGATATTCGTCGCCCCGATGCGTTCGAACGCAACCCTACGCTACTGCTCAAGGCTTTTTTGGCGGTGCAAGAACGCCCCGAACTGACCGGCCTGTCGGCGCAAGTTATGCGCGCCATGTGGCATGCCCGCCGATTGATCGACACCCAGTTCCGACGCAACCCGGTCAACCGTTACCTGTTCATGCAAATATTGCAGCAGCCGCGCGGTATTGTGCATGCCCTGCGTCGCATGACCCTACTGAATATTTTGCCGCGTTACCTGCCCGAATTTCGCAAGATTGTGGGGCAGATGCAGCACGACTTGTTCCACGCCTATACGGTAGACCAACACACCTTGCGCGTTATTCGCAATTTGCGCCGGTTTACCATGCCCGAACATGCGCAAGAGTATCCGCTGGCCAGCCAGCTGATTGCCGACATGGACAGGCATTGGCTGCTATATATAGCAGCGCTTTATCATGATATTGCCAAAGGCCGGGGCGGCGATCACTCCGAGTTAGGCGCCAAAGATGTCAAACGCTTTTGTCGTCAGCATGGCGTATCGACAGAAGACACCGACCTGGTTGTATTTTTGGTGCGCGAACACTTGACCATGTCGACGTTTGCGCAAAAGCGCGACTTGTCCGACCCGCGCACCGTTCACGAATTTGCCCGGCGCGTGAACAGCGAACGACGACTGGCCGCACTTTACCTGCTAACGGTAGCCGACATTCGAGGCACCAGCCCCAAGGTATGGAACTCTTGGAAAGGCAAACTGCTTGAAGACCTGTATCACCTGACACACGACGCACTGGGGGGCACACCCCCCGATACCGGTACTGTACTGACCCAGCGCAAAGAGGCTGCTGCAGCAGAGATCCGTTTGCTTGGGCTGCGCGACGAAGCGCGCGAAGCTTTTTGGCGGCAGCTCGACGTTGCTTATTTCTTACGTCACGATGCCGCCGAAATTGCCTGGCACACCCGCCATTTGTATCATCGGGTGGATACTGACGAACCCGTTGTCAAAGCGCGTGTCATTGGCCAAAACCAGGGGCTTCAAATCATGGTCTATATCAAAGACCGCCCCGACCTGTTCGTGGCGATATGCGGGTATTTCGACCAACATACATTAAGCATTCAAGACGCCCGTATTCACACCACACGCCACGGGTGGGCGTTGGACAGCTTTATTGTCTTGCTGCCGCAGCACGACACCGATTACCGCTCGTGGGCGAGCCTGATCGAGCACGAGCTGGCCGATGCACTTAAACAAAACCAGCCGCTCCCGCCCGAGCGCCCTGCCGAAGTCTTACGCAAACGCATGTCACGGCGGTCTCGTGTATTTCCGATTGTCCCCAATATTGCGCTTGAGCCCGACGAAAACTCAAAGTCGTGGCGCTTGGCTATTACTTCATCTGATCGCCCTGGCTTGTTGTATAGTCTGGCCCGTGTTTTTGCGCGCCACGCCATCGACCTGAAAATGGCCAAAGTGCTTACCCTGGGCGACCGTGTCGAAGACGTATTTATTATTGAGGGCGACGTTCTTGAACACCCCCGCGCGCAATTGCAGTTTGAACGTAACTTGCTGGGGCAATTAAACGATGGCGGCTAATACCGTGTCGCAGGGCGTTGTCTGACGCGCTTTCGACACATACAGGTTCTGTCGCCGACCATTCCCCAGTTAGCCACAGATAACGCTTGCTACACGCTTTTAAATTAACGATTTCCAACGCAAGTGCCGCTGTACCGAAAAGCACGGCGCACATGACCTCTTTAGAATCAGATTAAATATGCTGCCTACGTCCCGTACCCTGCTTCGCCTTGTCGCCTTTCTTTCAGTGCTTGCTGTCGCCGTTGCACTAGTGTCTCAGCATTATTTCGATATGCGCCCCTGCGCCTGGTGCGTATTCCAGCGCGTTATCTTTATTGCGATTGCTGTGGTTGCCTGGCTGGGTAGTTTGGGCAAAGGGCCTGGCGTCCTGCAAAAACTTAGCGCTTTGATCACATTACTCTTGAGTTTGGGCGGCATATTGTCAGCCTGGTATCAGTACACCGTTGCAGCCAAACTGTTCTCGTGCGATCTGACCTTTGCCGACCGCTTCATGGCTCAGTCAGGGCTAGAGGCCGCCCTGCCCTGGCTGTTTGGCATTTATGCCACATGTGCCGATGCCCGCGTTCATTTACTGGGCGTCGAATACGCCATTTGGGCTCTGGCTTTGTTCGTCGCCCTGGCGCTTATCAGTGTTTTTGTTGTTTTACGCCGACGCTAACTTGTCGTAAAAAAACAGCAGAATAGCGTCACAATCGTGGCGCTATTCACCAAAACGTCACAATTACGTTGTTTTTACAACACATCCGTGAACAAAAAAGGGTTTACCCTTATCGTCGTCACAAACCCCTGTCCGTACACTCACTTCAACGCTCAAGAAACGTAGTGCTATCAAGCAAATACGTCATAACAAAAATAGCAGTTCAGGGGTAATTCTCATTTTTTTGCAGTCGTGTTGCCGGGTTTCTAACCCAACAGCAACTGCTTTTCTTGGTGCGAAGTTTTTACAGTCCGTAGTAAAGTGACGCAGTTGGTTGCATTACTAAAAACAGTGCCGCCAAACGGCATACATTTTCATCAACGTTGGAGAACTAACCAATGAAGTTAAAAGCACTCACCGTGGGCCTGGCCCTCTCGTTCCCCGCACTGGTTGCCGCTCAAGGCACTAGCGTGACCCTGTACGGTACGATTGATACCGCTATCAACTACACCAATAACATTGGTACCGGCGAAAACAACTACACCGGTTTCAACACTCAGACTAACTCCTGGCCTTCCATGTGGGGCCTGCGCGGTTCCGAAAAAATCAGCGACAACCTCGAAGCTGTTTTCAAACTGGAATCGGGCTTTAACTCGGCCGTCGGTAGCTCCAACCAAGGTGGCCGTTTGTTCGGTCGTGAAGCCTGGGTCGGCCTGAAAGGCGACTGGGGTCAAGTTGCATTGGGTCGTCAATACAGCATGCTGTTCTGGTCCATGCTCAACTCCGACATCATGGGCCCCAACGCTCATGGTCTGGGCGGCCTCGATGGCTACATTCCCGATCGTCGTCAAGACAACGCCATCACTTACCGTGGTACGTTCTCGGGCGTGACGCTCGGCGCTTCCTACGCTAAAGGCCGTGATGCTGCTGGCGGTTGCGACGTAAACTACAGCCAAGAAAATGCTTGCTCGTCCTACAGCGCTATGCTGGGCTACGACGCCGCCACTTGGGGTGCTAACGTCGCTATCGACGTCCTGAAAGGCGGTGACGGCACAAACTGGCGTGGTTCGGGCTTGACCAACACTCAAGACGAAGACCGTCGCGTGGCATTCAATGCATGGGCTAAGTTCGACGCCTTGAAATTGGGCCTTGTTTACATCAACCGTAACACTGACGGCACTATCGGCTCCTCAAGCCGCATCGTAAACGGCGCAACACAAAACTACAACCTCGGTGATCGCTCAGACCTCTGGTCGCTGGGTGCAGCTTACGCCCTGACACCAGCTGTTACTATCGACGGCTCGGTTAACTACATCAAATTCAAGAACGCTTCGGAAAGCTCGAAGTCGATGTTGTACGTTGCACGCGTCAAGTACGCACTGTCCAAGCGCACTTCGGTTTACGCTTCGGCAGCTTTCGTCAACAACAGCGGTGTAGCTAACAGCGCGGCGAACTCCGGTTCGATCGGTGCACAGGCCTACACACCTGCAGCTGGCAACAACCAAACTGCCTTCATGACTGGTGTTCGCCACAACTTCTAATCACCTTGGTGATCCGGTCGGGCTCGTTCCCGACCGGTTTCATCGGTTGATTAAGGTTTAAAACGAAGCTTTGCTTCGTTGTAGTAACAGAAGTACCGTAGATTTGAGTTTTTAACCGGGTGATGCCGAAGGCATTTACCCGGTTTTTTTATTGCGGGCCACCCTTACTTGCATAACACGTAACCAAAGCGCCAATGCATTTGATGTTCTGGGGCTTTAGTGAAAGATGCTGTGCGGCTCTGGGGGGCTCTGAGGGCTATCAGGACAGGGTTAGATGCCGTATAAATGCCAAAAACCCCCAATGTCGGATAATGACATTGGGGGTTTTGCGTTTCAGCGTGCGGCGCGTTCTAAATTAACCTACCAACGCTGCGGTAGCGACTGCAATTACGCTTATTTGCGATCGGTTAGAAACTTGCCTTCGGGCGCAGCGACATTCTTCTGGCGACGAGTATTGCCATCCAGTCCGCCGTCAACTGCCCACTCAGCAAAGCGTGTGGGGCCGGGTTCGAACTCACGGGGCTCCCAGGCATCGGTTAATTGATCTTCGTCGGCGTAGTATTCAATCAGCCCGCCAGCGGGGTTAACGAAGTACCAGAAATAAGCTGATGAGATGGGGTGACGGCCGGGGCCGAGCTGGGTTTTCCAGCCGCAACGATCGAAATGCAAACCACCGCCGAACACTTCATGAATGTCGCGCACTGCAAAGGCCACGTGGTTCAGGCCGACCTTTTTATCAGGGGTTTGCAGCAGAAACAAGTCGTGGTGGCCGCCGTCGGCGTCGCAACGCATGAATACACCGCGACCGGGATAGCGATCGGACGGGACAAAACCGAATTTTTCGGCATAAAACTGCTCGACAGCCGCAACGTCGCTGACGAAGAACACAACGTGACCCACTTCGATGGGCTGGGCACGTTCGTACACCGGGCTACGTGCGTTGATACGCGGCTTACTGTTCCAGGTATTGCTTTCACCACAATCGACGCTAACGTCGTGCTTGCGCGTTTTTTGAAAGCTGACCAACATGCCGTTAGGGTCGATACAAGACACTCGACCACTGTCGTGCTTAAAGCCCGCCACGTCGGCCAGGCGACCGGCAAAGCGTTCGACAACGTCGTCAGACGACACGCCCCACACCACATGGCGCAAGGTTGGGCCGGCTTCGATAGGGGCCGGGTAGTCTGGGTCGTTGGCTTTCACGACGTTAACCAGACAACCATTCAGCGTCGAAAACACCAGTTTTTGCTCGCTATCAGACTTGAGCGTCAGGCCCCAGTCGGCAAAGAATTTGCGGCAGGTGTCAAAATCATCGGCACCATACGTAATTTCGTCGATTCCTAGTACATCCATTTCAATTCCTTCGAATAGTGCAACCCCGAACGGTTTGGGGCGCAGCAGGCCATTGCCCGACACGCCCTGCCCGTTGGTGCTATACCCCTGCCCAAGGCAACGGTTGTTCGTTCATGCCCCAGTACACGCTTTTCTGTTCCATGTACTGCAAAATACCTTGACGGCCTTTTTCGCGGCCCAGGCCGCTGTCGCGCCAACCGCCAAAAGGCGTTGAAATAGAAAACACTTTATAGGTGTTGATCCACACATTGCCGGCTTTAACGGCCTTGGCCAATGACCAGGCCTTTTTATAGTCTTGTGTCCAGATACCGGCGGCCAGCGCATAAACGCTGTCGTTCGCCTGTTCTACAAGATCGTCAATATTGTCAAAAGGCATCACCACCAACACCGGCCCGAAAATTTCTTCCTGGCAAATGGTTTTGCTGTTGTCCAAGCCTTCGATAATGGTGGGCAGGTAGTAACTGCCTTTCTCGTAAAGTTCGCCTGCGGGACGTTGGCCACCGCACAACACGCGGCCACCCTCTTCTACACCGATTTTTACGTAGCGCTCAACCGATGCACGATGGCTGTCGCTGATAAGCGGCCCCATTTGAGTGCTTTCGTCGGCTGGATCGCCTACCCGCAATTGCTTGGCCCCTGCCACCAGGCGGGACAAGAACTCGTCGTAGACCGCGCGGGCCACGAACAAACGAGAACCGGCAATACACGACTCGCCCGACGAACTGAAAATACCATACAACACACCAGCCACCGCGTGATCCAGATCAGCATCTTCCAGCACCATTGTCGGCGACTTGCCACCCAGTTCGAGAGAGGCGGGCATGAACTTATCGGCAGCAATACCGGCAATGTGTCGGCCTACGGAGGTCCCACCGGTAAATGAAACCCGTCGTACCAGCGGATGCCGAGTGATCAGATCACCAATGACCGAGCCCTTGCCGGGCAATACGCTGACCAGCCCCTTAGGCAAACCTGCCTCATCGCAAATACGAGCCAGTTCGAGCGCCATCAAGGGGGTAATTTCAGCCGGTTTCACAACGACCGCGTTACCGCCCGCCAAAGCAGGCGCCATCTTCTGCGCCTCGCTGGCGATGGGCGAATTCCAGGGTGTGATAGCCGCCACGACGCCCATGGGTTCGTAGACACTCATAGACATGAAGTCGCCACGCGACGGCGTGATGGTGTCCTCCAGGGTTTCGCATGCTGACGCAAAAAACTGGAATGTACCGGCAGCGCTGGCCACCAGGGCACGGGTTTCGTTGATGGGCTTGCCGTTATCCAGTCGTTGCAGCTGGGCAAGATGCTCGGCTTTTTCGCGAATAAGCTGTGCAATGCGATACAACACCGCAGCACGCTCGTGGGGTTTGCGTTGTGCCCAGCCGCTGGTTTCGAAGGCTTTCTGGGCGCCTTGAATCGCCGCCTCGACGTCGTCAGGGCTGGCCGCATTCAACGTAGCGACGACCTCGCCGGTGGCGGGGTAGTGAGTGGCGTAGGTGTTGCCCTGCCCCAAGCGCCATTCACCGGCAATGCAAATAGGCTGCGCATCAGCCCAAACGGGCAATACATCGGGTTTATTCATGACTTCCCTTTGAATACAAGGCTAAACGGCAACGGCCGCAACACGGTTTTTGAGCGCACGAACGACGCTGTACACCGTAAGCGCCGAGGTTTTGGGGTTGCTGGCCAACGGCTTACCTTTTAACGTAACGCCCATAAAACCAAACGCACCCTGCGCCTCGTAGTAATGAATGTTTTCGGAAACCGTTGGGTCGGCGTACAACTGCACGGTGGTACGGTCAAGACCGATGCCCGCCAACGAGAGCGTGGCGGCTACGTTGGCGTTTTTAGGATATAAACGCGCCGCATCGCGTGCCGAACCCTCAAAGAACAACGCTTTTTCTTTCAGGTTACGCAGATCCAGCTTGTCTTCGGCGGGCGTGCCCAACCAACCCAAAGGCGGCTTGCGCCCAACGTAAGTTACCGAGTCAAGCCCTGCAACGCGGGCGGCCGCCAACGCATCAATACCGCCAATGGCACCCGACAGCAAATGCACTTGTGTGTCGCCGGCCTTAGCGGCCGCTTCCAGCGCCTCGGGCAAGCCGGGCTCTGACAGCGCGCCAATAGAAACCACCATGCAAGGCACACCGGCCTTCAGGGCCGGCAGCACGTGCGTTTCGATAGCACTGTGGCCAGCGCATTCGACCAGTAAGTCGGGGCGGTCATTAAGCAAATCTAGCGCAGCGGCGACCGTTACTTGGGCACCGCGCGCACTGTCACCCAACTTTGTACGCGCTTCGTCTTGATGACCCTCAGGCACAATAATGCGAGTCAGGGCCAGGCGCGGCTCGTCGGCGATCAAATCGAACACCGACTGGCCAATCGCGCCAAAGCCCACCATGGCAATACGTTGAACAGACATAACGACCCCTTACGAGCTGAGCGTGATGGGCTCGGGCTGGTTAACGGGTGGCCCTGCAAAAGCCGTTTTAAATTTGCCGATAGACAGCATGTCGATCTCGATCATGAACGGACCGGTTTGCGCATTTGCACGGCTTAATGCGGCACCAAGGTCTTCGAGCTTCGAAACCCGAACATGAGGCATGGCAATGGCTTCGCACAGCTTGGCGTAGTCGGGGGTGTGCAGGTCAACATAATGACGACGACCGCCATACTGCGCATCCTGGATGTTCTTGATTACGCCATAACCTTTGTCGTTCATCAGCACGATGACCATATCGGCCTTCTCTTGCACAGCCGTAGCCATTTCACCCAGGTTAAGGATGAAGCCACCGTCGCCAGCAAGCGTCCAGGTCTTTTTACCCGATTGCGTCTGCGCGGCACCAATGGCGGCGCCGATGCCCATTGCCAAGCCTTGGCCGATACCGCCACCTAAAGCATGAACGCCGGCCTTCGCATCGTTCAGATACAGATAACGGTTACCCCAGGTACTGTTGGAAACGGTAACGTCGCGCACCCAGTTAAAGTTTTTACCGACTGCCGACTGCAGTTCGCTAACCAATTTGGCATAAGGGCCAAGGCCGTCGACCAAACCCGCTACAGCGGCCTGCTTGGCTGCGGCAAGATCAGCCTGGAACGCTGGGTCGACGGACAGCTTGCCTTCCAGACGATTAGCCAGCCCTTCGAGCACCAACAAAGCGTCACCATGCACGAAAGCATCTGTTTCGTAGCAGCGGCCTTCAGACGCCGGATCGGCATCAACGCGATACAGCGGGCGCGGCAGCTTCAGCTGATACTTGAGGGTCTCGTTACCGCGCAAGCGCGAACCCACAACGACCATGGCATCGCAGGTTTGGTAAAACGCCTCGACGGGCTTGTGCAGGTTAAATGCGCCCAACGATTGAGGGTGGTCTTCGGGAACAATGCCGCGACCCTGTGTACTCGTAACCACACCAAAGCCAAGTGCCATCAGACGTTGCACGGCCTTGCCTGCGTGACGTGCACCGCCACCCAGCCACAGCAACGGGCGCTTGGCGCCGGCCAGACGTTCGGCCAAGCGATCGAGCGCGGCCTCGGCAGGTTGGTAAACCGGCACCTCAAGCGGGCGCAGGTCGGTCGGCATGGCAATCAGTGCGCCTTGAATATCGATCGGGATTTCGACACTGACCGGGCCAGTCGGCGCCGTCATGGCGATTTGTACGGCGTGCTTGATGGTGCTGAGCGCAGTCTCGGCGCTGCGCACACGAAACGCTGCTTTAGACACCGCATGCAACATCGTCAGTTGGTCGGGTGCTTCGTGAATGTAAGAAAGATTCTGGTCGATGTATTGAGTTTCGATCTGGCCGGTAATGTGCAACATGGGGGTGCCCGCCGTCAGCGCTTCGACCATGGCGCCGGAAGCGTTACCGGCTGCGGTGCCTGTACTGGTCAGACACACGCCCAGTTCGCCTGTTGTACGCGCATAGGCGTCGGCCATGTTGGTGCCGCCGGCTTCACCACGAGCGGGAATGAACCGAACAACACCGCGCTCGCCGAAGGCGTCGAGAATAGGCATATTGTGAATCGAAATCACACCGAATGCAGTCTTGACCCCGCACTCTTCCAGGAATGCAGCGATGGCTGCCCCAACGGTTACTTCTACGTTTGTTTTATGCATGGCGGGATACTCCTCCGGAAACATCGATATGGGAGCCAGTGGTATAAGAAGACAAAGGTGTGGCTAAGAACAGAATGGCGCGGGCAGCCTCTTCAGGACGACCCAGACGGCCCAATTGGATATGCTTGCGACGCGCCAGGTTCAGCGACCACGTTTCCCAGCTTTCGCTCTGGTCTTCGCGGGCTTCAAAGCGCCGACGCCATTGGCCGGAATCGACCAAGCCAAGCAAAATACCATTGACGCGAATGCCTTTGGGAGCGAACTCAGTCGCCATCGAACGCACGAGGTTCATGACGCCGGCACGAGCGGCCGACGTGGCCACCATGTGCGGCTCGGGCTGCGCAGCCAACAACGAATTAACGCAGACGATCGCCGCGTCGTCGTGTTGTTCAAGGGCCGGCAAAAACGCACGCGTGGGGTTAATCACCGAGAAAAACTTCAGACGCAGCTCTTCTTCCCATGCAGCATCGTCGGTGTCGGCAAAGGTCGACAACCGCCCTTGCCCCGCGTTATTTATCAGCATCGACACGCCACCCAACGACTCGCGCACGCTGGCTGCAAATGTGCGCACCTGATCAGCGTCGAGCACATCGCAAGCCTGTGCAAATATACGGCGACCGGGGAAGTCAGCCTTCAGCTTGGCCACCACGCTATTGAGGCGTTCGGCGCTGCGGCCACACAGCGCAACATCGGCGCCCTGCGACAGCAACAGTCTGACCGTAGCCAGCCCGATACCGGATGATCCGCCGGTGACGACTGCGACCTTTCCTTCAAGGTTAATCATGTGTTCCTCTTGCATTGAAACCATTAATGTTGTGAGTTTGTCGCAATGACAATGTGATCTAGCAAGCCCGACAGCTCACGCGCCGCACGGCAAGCCTGGCTTGCCAGGTGCGACAGCCGCGCCGTGTCGTCGTCGGCGCTGGACACTGTAATGCCCAGCGATGCAATAATTTTTTGACCGCCACCCCATACGGGTACGGCCAACGTCGCAATTCCTGCCTCGTAGTAGTCTTTATCAAAGACGTAATCGGTCTGCCTGTCGTGTTGCATCAGGCGGTAAAGCTCAGCTACCGTGGCCGGTGTTTTATCTGTCACCTGATGCAAACGCTCTTCGGGGTATAAAGTTTGCAGCGCCTCGAAAGACAAATCACGCAACAATACGCGACCAAACAAGGTAGCGTGGGCAGGCAAACGCGTCCCCAAATGCACTGTGTTGGCGTAAGGGCTGTGCTGGGCCACTCGCCCAACGTACACCACCGAGCGGCCATCACGAACCACAAGATTGCAGGTGCAACCCGTGACATCGCGCAGGCGCTCGAGTATGGGGCGGGCCAACTCCGTTAAATCTTTGGTCGCCATGGGCTCGAAGCCCAATCGCAACACCGCAGCCGTCAGACGATAGTCACGGCCTGTCGCATCGCGCTCTATAAAACCCAATTGCTCGAGTGTGGTCAGCAAACGGAAGACGGTCGAGCGCGGGATACCCAACCTGCGTGCTATTTCAGGGGCGGAAAGCACGGGTTCGTGACGACTGAACTGCGACAAGATCAGCAGGCCACGCTCCAGGCCAGGCACCGTGTATTTGTCTTTCTCTTTTTCGGCGGCATCACTTAGCGCAGGGGAAGAGATCGAAATAGACGACGCCGGTAAAGCAGTATCGCCGCCCTCGTTCAACTGGGAAACTGATGCCTCATCCCAACCCGATTCCGTATTTGAATGGGCACACGCCACGCGATCGTGTGACGTAGCGGTTGGGGTATCGACATGCAAAGTATCGCTCATGCCCGCCCCGTCTTATTTGTTAGCGCCTGGCCAATCAACGCAGCGACCCGAGCGGGCTGCTCGATATAGCATGCGTGACCAGCGCCTTCGACCAACCCAAAAGCTAACTCATGAGTTTGCGCATAGGCCGCCGACTGTTCTGGCGTGGTCACGATATCTTTGTCTCCGCAGTACACGCGGCAGTTTTCGGGCGTAAAGCCACTGTAGCGGTTGATGTCATCGCCACACAGCAATTCGACTGCCTGTCGATAACCCGCCTGGTTCAGACGCATAGCATTAGCGGTGACTGCCGCCCTTTGCGGCTCGTCTGCAGCGTCGGACAGCAGCCTTGCCGGCAATGCTTTGGCCATGCCAGCGATGCCCAACTGATCGAGGTTGGCCAAACGCCCCTGCCGAACTTGATCGGCACGAGGCGACCCGCCGTAACCCAAAGCTGGGCTGAACACCACATAAGCACGTGCCCTGGACGTGGGTAGGCTGCTATAGCCGGCGGCCATCAGGGCACCCAACGAATGCCCCACCAGCACACAATCGGAGATACCAAGCGCATCGAGCAAGGCATCGAGCCGGGCGGCGTAGTCGGTTGCCAAAGGCGTCGCCTGAGGTAATGGATCAGACTCGCCATATCCCGGGGCGTCCCAGGCAATGACGTGCGCACGGTCGGCCAGCAACCCTGCGCACTGCGCCCACGAGCCCGCACCAGAACTGATGCCATGCAACAGGACGATGGTGTGAGGCCCATGGCCGCACTCGCGTATGGCCACGTCGCCCAAACGCGTGCTCACCCGCCGCGCGGTAAACGCGGGCTCGGAAACAGCGGCGACGGGCGTAACGGACGAGTCGTGCATAAGAAAACCTAAACTAACCGCGCTTGATTTTCGACAGCGGGTGCTCGGGCGGATACGTAGGTGTAATGGGCTTTTTGGCACCAAGCATTACACACATCAACGCATCTTCGTCACCAATATTGATCTCTTCGCGATACACCCCGGGCGGAACCGATACCAGATCGCGATCAGTCAGAATGGTTTCGAAACGTTCGCCATCCTTTTCCAGAATCAGCTTGAGTTTGCCGCGAATGACGAAGAAGACCTCTTCGACATCGGTGTGCAAGTGCGACGGGCCTTCGTGACCAGCCGGGATCACCATGGTCGAGAACGTAAAGTTTTCGGACGGCACAGTGTTGACGTCGGCAGCCACGCCGGTACCACCAGTACCCACGTAACGCATTTGCGCGCGACGGTACTTAGGATCGTAATCGGCCTGAAACTTAAGGGCATCCCAGTCGTACTTGCGGGTAGAGAACCGCGCAATACGCGTTGTCATCCAGTCTTCAAAGCTTGCGCCTTCCGGGCGGACCCAGGTTGGTTGATCGTTAACTGCTTGCTCGCTCATAAACTCACCTATAGATTTAATGCATGACAAAGCCGCCATTGACAGCCAGGAGTTGGCCAGTCACGAATCGCGACAGGCCCGATAAGAGAAAAGTCACCACGCCACTGACGTCGTCGGGCACCTGCTGGCGCTGAATGGCCCGCTGGTTTTCGTAAAGGTCATGACGATGCTGCGGCACATATTCGGTGGCCTCAACCAACGTCAGGCCCGGCGCGACGGCGTTAACAGTGATGTTGTCATTGCCCAATTCGCGCGCCATAGAGCGCGTCATGGCAATGACTGCACCCTTGCTCGCCACATAAGCCATCAGGTTAGGTGCGCCCCAGAGTGCAGTGTCGGAAGCCAGGTTGACCACGCTGCCTTGCCCCGATGCCCGCAGTGCCGGCAAGCAGGCCTGCGTCATCAGCCAGGTACCCCGTACATTGACCGTCATGACTTTGTCGAATACGTCGGCTTGAAGGTCGACCATATTCTTGCCGCCCGAATTGGTAATGGCCGCATTGTTGACCAAACCGTCGAGCCCGCCGAGCAGTTCAGTCGCGCGCTCGGCGCACTGCGTAATGGACTCGGGGTTGCTTTGGTCAAACACCACGGCATGCACGTCATGGCCTTGGGCTTTGAGTGCGGCAGCCGCGGCATGCAGCTCGTCGGCCAGAATGTCGGCAATAACAACTGAAGCACCGGCCGACAATACTTGGCGGGCGAACTCGAGTCCCAGGCCACGGGCTGCGCCCGTGACCAGGACACGGCGACCTGCAAGCAGGTTGCCGGCCACATTTGAGGCGTGATTCGTTGCGCTCATGTGATGGCTTCCTTATACCGTCGTAGTGTTAACTTTGGGCACATAGTGCAGGCAACGGCGTTCAGCCCAGACCACCAGGGCGTACGCCACAATACCAATGACGGTCAGCCCGAAGATGGCGACGAACACACCTGCGGTGTTCCCCTGGCCTTCAGAGTCGACCAGCAAGAAACCAAGCCCTTTGTTGCCGCCAACCAGTTCGCCCACGGTAACGCCAATGACAGCGAGCGTTGAACCAATACGCAAACCCGAGAACAGCGCGGGCAGCGACGATGGAAACTCGACCAGACGGAAAATCTGCCAACGCGACGCATTGAGCGTGCGCACCAGATTGACCATGTCGGGATCAACCGTACGAATGGCCGACAACACGTTGATCATGATGGGGAAAAACACGATAAGAATGCCCACCAGAATCTTGGGGTAAATGGTGTAGCCCATCCACATTACAAACAGCGGAGCAAACGCAACTTTCGGGGCGATCTGCAACGCCAAAATGTAAGGGGACAAAATGGACTCGGTGGTGGGCGACAGGCCCAACACCACACCCACGAACAAACCCAGCATGGCGCCGAGAATGAAGCCAAGCACGACCTCAAGCGCGGTGTAACCGAAGTGCTCGACCAGGTTGCCATCGTGCCACATCCGGAACCCTTCGGTGACCACCGAAGTGAACTTGGGCCAAATGTATTCAGGCGTGCCCAGCCAGCTTGGCAACCACTGCCAAGCGGCCAGCACGAGGGCCAGGACGGCCAGACTACAAGTTAACGTAAATGCATGCTTGGACATGCCTGCTCCTTTCGTAGGTGATGGATGACTGGATGCGCCTACGGGTGCGTTAACACTGGCCGCGGATGAATCCAGACTCATTGACCAGCTCCAACGAACTGGTTGGTGTAAAGGTCTTCAAGCTTCGAAGCTTTGCTGACAACACCTTCTGAAACGTAAAAGTCTTGCACTTTAGCCAGGCGGTCGACGTTCATTTGACCAGGCACTTGCTGGTTGGCATACACGTACTGATTGAACAGATCGAAAATCTGACGAACTTCGCCTTCTTTGCCCTTGAACGCAGGGTTGGCTTCAACATAAGAAGCCACGGCCTTGTCAGTGTCTTTCATGATGAGTGTCATACCCTTGAGCGTGGCGCGAACCATTTTCTGGATGAGCTCAGGGTTATTCTTGATCGACTCGTCTGAGGCCAGAATGGCCTGGGCCATGCTGTCGAACAGTTCGTTGGCGGGCATTAAATCGACCTTAGTGCCTGCCGTACGAGCACTGACCACCCAGTCAGGCACACCGGCCATAGCATCGGTTTTACCCGACGAGAACAACTGCCACACACCTGCCGGGCCTGCGGCCTGGATGTTGGCGTCTTCGCGTGTCAGGCCAGCTTTACGCATCGTGCCAAGCAGCGCGTAGTAGGTGGTATCGGTATAGGCCATGACCGAAATAGTTTTGCCTTTCAGGTCAGCGGGCTTGTTGATGGGCTTGTCGGCGTGTGAAGCTATCAGGGTCAACGAACCAGCACCCAGAACGGCCACGGCTTTGACCGGGATACCGTTGGCGCGAACAATAATAGGCGTATCGCCAATGGCGCCGCCAATAACGGCATTGCCAGCACCAATTTGCTTGGCCACATCAACACCACCCTTGCCCGTCACGAAGTTGACCTTCAGACCTTCATCAGCAAAATAGCCTTCTTTTTCGGCAATCAGCCAGGGCGCAAACGAGGGCAACGTTTTTGGCGCCGGCAACAGATAGGTCACTTCCTGCAAGTTTTTGCCGGCTTCGGCAGCCAGCACTGCCGATGTCGAAAACAATGCGCAAGCGCCCAGTGCGGTCATGGCAAATAGTTTTTTCATTACTTCCTCCGGATTTTTAGGGGTGTTGAGGACTGCGTGAATATAGATAGATCATGGGATGCACCCAGCGATGTATGTCTCGCTTTAGTGCAGGGCTTCTTCCTTGCCGATTTTCAGCAAGTCCATCAGGCGGCCAACCAATGGCCCGACTTCGGCCATTTTTCGACGCTCAAGCGGGTTCTCGCGCAAAGGCAAATCGATGGGGATTTCTTCGATAATTGTGCCGGGACGCTCGCTCATGACGAGCAACCGGTCGGACAGCGCAACAGCTTCGACCAGATCGTGGGTGATGAACAAAGCCGTACGTTTCTTTTCGTAGAGCATCTCGGCCAGATCTTGCTGCAACACCATTTTGGTCTGCGCATCCAGCGCCGAGAACGGCTCGTCGAGCAGCATGACTTGAGGGTCTACCGCTAACGTACGCGCCAGAGCCGCACGCTGGCGCATGCCGCCAGACAACTGATAGGGATAATGTTTTTCAAAACCCTTAAGGTGGCATTTGTGCAGCAGTTCGTGCGCCACTTTCATGCGTTCGGCATGCGGCACACCCGCGATCTCGAGCCCCAACGCCACGTTATCTTCGATGGTGCGCCATTGCATCAACAAATCTTTTTGCAACATGAACGCCACTTCGCGTACAGGCTTGGTCACCAGCTTGCCTGCGACGTAAACCTCGCCTTCGGTCGGGGCATACAACCCCGAGCCCATATTGAGCAACGTGCTTTTGCCACAACCCGACGGCCCGATCAACGACACGACCTCGCCCTTCTGGATGGACAACGAAACATTGGTGACCGCCGTAATGGGCTTTGAGGTTTGCTTGTCGATAAACGACTTGCGCACGTTTCGGAATTCAATTTCAACCATTAGGTCGGGCTCCTTGATAGCGCATTAAGGCGTTGAGTCAGGACTCATGACACGCACAATGCGTTTTATATATGAACTGGCGTTTTGTGAATTGAACAAACTTTATCGCTTGAGCTCATCTTAATACATTAGGGATAACCCTTTATCAGGTGAAATGAAGCGCAAAATAAACGCAAAATGTCATTATTTTTTTGATCTTGAGTATAAAAATATTCGATTTTTTTCAAATACTTATAAATTACCGCCACCTATTTTTAGGGGTTTATACCAATAGCTCACCCATCGACACAGACCTAAACTACCTAAAAATAAAACGTCGTTTAATATATGGAACAAACGCAGAAGCCAGTCATTGTACGCAAAGATATGCTTCGTCGTTACACCTAACCGGAGTCCTTAATGTCTGCCGACACCACCCTGCTAACGGTCTTTCTAAAACACGACCAATCGCAGAATCTCGACACCATCCAAGGTAAGCTTAAAGCGGCCGAATGGTGGGATCGCTTCCCGCCTGAGGGCGTTGAAATTGTGTCCTGGACGGTCGCCATGGGCTTCGGGCAAATCGTCACGCTGCGTGTGCCGCCGCACCTGCTCCCCATCGTCAACGTCGAGCTCGAACGCTCGGCCTGGGGTGTTTTCACTACCGAATGTTTTCCCACATATGACTTTATTCCTGTGCGCGAACGGATCAAAGAACGCGTACGCAACGGAGGCCAATAAATGCTAGACCGCTACCTCACGCCTTGCTACCTGGAACCCCACCAGGCCCGCACAAAAGAGCCCACCGCCTACGAGAACCTGCTGGGCGACTCGCTCGAACGCGCCTTTGCGTCGGGCATCGACACCCTTGAGCCGCTGGTTGAATTCCTGAATGCGCAGGGCCCGCAACCGCTCACCACCGACCTCTGGACGCCCGAGGTGCTGGCTGCTGAACTCAGCCGCCTGGCCGCCGAATAATCTGCAACAGGAACGACTCATGACCACTGCTAACGCAACCAACACTGCGAACAACGAAGAGGCTATCCAGAAGATCCTGACCGATGGCCTGAAAGACCTTTGGTACGCTATCTGTCCGTCGGATTTCGTGAAAGAAACGCCCATTTCTTTGCGCCGTTTAGGCCACAAATTGGTGCTGTGGCGCGACGCCGAAGGCAATCCTCACTGTCTGGAAGACCATTGCCCGCACCGCGGCGCACCGCTGTCATTCGGTATTCCACTGGGCAATAAAATTGCCTGCGGCTACCATGGCGTAGAAGTCCGCAGCGACGGCACTGTTGTTTCGGTGCCTGGCAGCCCAGGCTGCAAGCTCGAAGGCTCCCGCCCTACGCGTGCTTTCCACCTGAAAGAAAGCAACGGCGTCATCTTCATGTTCAATTCGTCGGAAAACATCGACGAACCGCCACCACTGGTCCTGCCAGAGCAACTCGTGTCCGACGAGTACTCGTCATTCCTGTGCTACACCGAATGGCGCGGCGACTACCGCTACGTGATTGACAACGTCATGGACCCGATGCACGGCACTTACCTGCACAAGCAATCGCACAGCATGTCGGTCGGTTCGCGTTCGGCTCAGTTCCAGTTGCGCGATACTGACCACGGCGTCATCTTCGAAAAAGCCGGTCAACGCGACGTCAACTTCGACTGGTCTGAATGGGCGGACACCGGCCTGCACTGGCTGCGCCTCGAGATCCCCTACCCCAAAACCGGCGGCCCTGGCGGTAACTTCGGCATTATTGGTTGCTACACCCCCATTGCCCCCAACATTGCCGCCGTATTTCACTGGCGCACCCGCAAGGTTTCGGGCTGGCAGCGCGATGCGTGGCGCTTCTTGTACAAAAACCGCCTCGAGGCGCGCCACTGGGCCGTGCTTGAGCAGGATCGGGTCGTGCTCGAACAAATGGAACCCGACGCCAACCAGCGCGAGCACCTGTACCAACACGACGTCGGTATTACCCGTGTCCGTCGTCAGTTGCGCAAGCTGGCCACCGAACAACTGGCACGCGGTGTGAAATAAATGACCCTTGCAGCCGCCCTCTCGGTCAGGCATGTCGTGGTGCCCGAGGCACCCGAGCCCCCGAACGCGACCTGGTCAAACTGCTTGGTCGTGGGCAATGAAGTTGTCATCTCGGGCGTCACGGCCAATCCGGCTACCGACGCCCAGGGCAACATCTTATCCACCCATGCCCAGGCTACTCGCATTATTGAAAAAATCCAGGCTATGCTGGTTGCCGCCGGCGGTAGTCTGGACAACATCTACAAACTGGTGATTTATGTCACCGATATCAACGACAAGGGCGTCGTGTCGGAAGTACGTCAGGCTTGGTTCAAGTCGCCTTTCCCCTGCTCGACCTTGGTCGAAGTCAAAGGGTTTGCGTTCCCGAACCTGACCATCGAAATAGACGCCTTCGCCCGTCTTGACGTCTTCATGAGTCAAGCAACCCGTAACTGAACCGGGTCAATAGTTTTGGCTGTGCGCCCGCTGTTCCGGGCGCGGTTGCTGGCGGCATTGTTCTATAGGACAATGCCGCTTTTTAGTTCATATATAAAACAAATAATTATGGCTGCAATAGAACCCTTGACCATCGGGCAAGCCGCGGAGACAGACAAGACCGAAAAATATTCGGTGCCCGGGCTTGAACGCGGCTTACGCATACTTGCCGAGTTTTCGCGACAAACGCCGACCCTGACAGCCCCAGACCTGGCACGCCGGCTACAGGTGCCACGCACGACCGTTTTCCGGCTGTTGGTTACCCTGGAAAACCTGGGTTTTGTCGAACGTCTGAACAACGGTAGAGACTATCAATTGGGCACCGCCGTGCTAAGACTAGGCTTCGAATATCTGGCCTCGTTGAGCATTACCGATTTAAGCCGCCCTATTCTTGAGCGCTTGCGCAACGAAACCGGTTACTCGTCGAATCTGGTAATTCGTGATGCGCGCGACATTGTCTATGTGCAAAAAGTGGCGCCATCCTCGGTATTCAGCAGCTCGGTTCACATTGGCACCCGACTGCCCGCACACGCCACGGTGCTGGGGCGGGTACTGCTTAGCCACCACACCCTCGACCAATTGCAACGGCTCTACCCTGAAGAGCGTTTGCAAGCTCACGGCCCAAACACGCCTGCGACCGTACACGACTTGTTTCGCTTGCTTCAAACTGACAAGGAACGCGGGTATGTGCTGGAAGAAGGCTTTTTCGAATCGAATATTTCGACCATTGCCGCCCCGGTATTTGATGATACCGGCAAGGTAACGGCCGCCCTTGGGCTTACCGTACCTGCCGTCCATATCCCCGACGTTGATC
This sequence comes from Pusillimonas sp. NJUB218, assembly GCF_003788685.1. Lineage (NCBI taxonomy): Bacteria > Pseudomonadati > Pseudomonadota > Betaproteobacteria > Burkholderiales > Alcaligenaceae > Pusillimonas > Pusillimonas sp. NJUB218. Next base: position 75,410 of record NZ_NQMK01000005.1, on the reverse strand, counting down.
GCGATATTCTTATCGCCAAAGTGGTATCGGCGGCACGCGAACTATCAATGTCACTGAACGCTCGAAATATTTGAAATTGACGACAGTTGCCGAACGGACTGCATGATTTTTTGGCCCACTTGCGCCTGTACCGATGGGTCATCGAACCGAGCCGATGGCCCAGCCACACTCAGCGCGGCAACGGGTTGGCCGTCAGGCCCTAAAACAGCGGCCGCGCACGCGCTAATGCCTTGCTCCAACCCCGAATGACTCCAGGCGACGCCACTGCGGGCTATGTCGTCCAGCTGCGCGGCCAACTTTTCGGGCGAGATATCTGCCGACGATGCGAGCCTGCTGACGCCGCCGCCGTCTGCTGCACGTCGGGCGGCCAGTATCGCTTGCCCCGGAGCCGCACGATGTGCCGCAACCCGACTGCCTATGGTGATGAGGCTAACCAACCCGGCCGGCGGCATTTCACGTACAACGTAAACGATATCTTGCCCATCGGGCAGGCTAAGATAGGCCGCAAGACCCAAGGTTTGACATAAATCGCGCACGACACGCCGCCCCGCCGCGACCAGATCGTGGCCCGCCAATGCCGTTGCCGACATCGTCAAGTAACGAAGCCCCACCTGGTGTCCGCCTCCGGGCAATTTTTCGATCATGCCCTCGTGCTCGAGCGTAGCCAGCAAACGCATGACGGTCACCCGGTTAACATCGATCAGACGCCCGACTTCGCTGAGGTTTTGCGTATTACCGCCCTGCGCGATGTATTCGAGCAGGCGCAAGCCCCTTATTACGGGGGTGACCAGCGCATTGGTAGACGTGTCGTTATCTTCAGCCATAGTTTATGTCTGTGCGACCAAAGGTACTGACCAGGCGTCATAGGCATAGACCCAGTCAGCGTTGGTGCCCGCCTTCAGCCAATTATTGCCGCGTGAACCAATTTGTATCTGCGCGGTTCGCTCGTGACGGGCCTGTTGATAGGCCTGCAGCGCCTCAGGCACGGTCGCGAACTGTGCATCATTCAGGCACCGAGCCAGCACAACGCCGTCTTCGATCGCCTGGCCTGCGCCTTGCGCCATAAAGGGCATCATGGGGTGGCAGGCATCGCCCATCAGCACGCATTGGCCGTCAAACCATTTGGGCAACGGGTCACGCACATACAAGGCCGACTTCAACACGGTGTCGCAGGCATCAAGAAACGCGCGCGCCTGCGGATGAAAGTCCGCATACAACGATTGGAACTCGCTGACATCACCCGGCGCGGTCCATGATTCCAGATTCCAGCCTTCTTGAGGGATGGTGGCAAAAATGAACATATCTTTTCCACTATTCAGCGGGAAAGTTACGATTTGCACTTCGGGTGTAGTCCCCCACCACTTGGTAAAAGCATCCAGATCGGGCAGTCCGGCCAGTTTTTCGGTGGGGACAACAGCCCGATATGCGACCACGCCGGTAAATTCAGGCTGCTCGGGCCCAAACAGGGCTGTGCGTACCGATGAGTGAATGCCGTCAGCCCCGATCAGCACATCGACGGTGTCCTGACTGCCATCTTCAAAGCCGATGTGTACTTTGCCGTCGCGTTGCTCAACCGTTTTTACCCGTTTTTTGAACTGCACCGAACCAGGCTGAACCGCGTTTTCAAGCGCTGTCATCAGATCAGCCCGATGCATGGTGAGCTGGGGCGCGCCATATTTTTGCTGTGCTGCATTGGCCATTTCAATACGTGAAGTTTCTTCGCCCGTGACACCATCGCGGCTGATGCGAAACGTAGGACGTGCAGCGGTTTTACGTAAAGCATCGCCAACGCCCAGACCATCAAGGGCGCGTACGGCATTGGGCGTCAGGTTGATATCGGCCCCGACACGCGCGAATTCGCGCGCCTGTTCATACAAAACAACGGTCTTACCCATTTTTTGCAGGGCAATGGCCGCCGTTAAACCGCCAATGCCTGCCCCTGAAATGCCAATACGCTGTGCCATGATTTTTATCCCTTACGACAAAAAGTTCATTTATGAACAATATGTTCATATTTTATACATCGTGAAGAGAATCATCCATTAGGGTTCACCCTGATCGCAAGCAAGTAAGCATTATCCGATGGCAATTGCCCGAAGACCGCACATGGATGGCCAAAGAAAATGCCCCCAAGAACCTGTGTTCTTGGGGGCATTAAATGACGCTTTCTAGAAATACTAAGCGCGATAATTCGATGCTATTGCATTAACTGTCGTCACTACCCGTACCCTGGTTGTCAACCGAAGGTACAGCACCGCCGCGCGTCTGACTCAAGCGCTCAAGGTAGCTGGCATCGATATCGCCAGTGATGTACTGCCCGTTAAAGCAAGACGACTCAAAGGTACGCATGGCCGGGTTCAAGTCGGACAAGGTGCTTTCAAGGTCGGACAATGCTTGATACACCAGGCCGTTGGCACCGATTTCTCGGGCGACGGCATCGGCATCGCGCTCGTGAGCAATCAGCTCGGATTGCGTGGGCATATCGATACCGTAAACATTAGGGAAACGCACAGGCGGTGCTGCAGAAGCGAAAAACACTTTGTTGGCACCGGCCTCACGTGCCATGTCAACAATCTGGCGACTGGTGGTACCGCGCACAATCGAATCATCGACCAGCAATACATTTTTGCCCTTGAACTCCATGTCGATGGCGTTCAGCTTTTGACGCACAGACTTCTTGCGTACAGCTTGCCCCGGCATGATGAAGGTGCGGCCCACGTAGCGATTTTTGATAAAGCCTTCGCGGTAATTTAGCCCCAGGCGCGCCGCCAACTGCATCGCCGAGGGGCGTGAAGAATCGGGGATGGGCATGACAACGTCGATCTCGCCCAAACGCAACGACTTGGCGACGTTGTCGGCCAGATATTCGCCCATACGCAGGCGCGCATCGTAAATCGAGACGCCGTCCATGAGCGAATCGGGACGCGCAAAGTAAACATATTCGAACAGGCAAGGCACCAGTTGCGGGTTATCGGCACACTGGCGGCTGCTTAAATTACCGTCAAGATCAATCAGTACGGCTTCACCCGGAGCGATGTCACGCACAAAGTTAAACCCACAACCTGACAACGCCACTGACTCCGACGCAATCATCCATTCGACGCCTTTGTCGGTTTCTTGAGCACCTAAACACAAGGGGCGGATGCCGTAAGGGTCGCGAAACGCCACCATGCCAAAGCTGGCCACCTGCGCAATCACGGCATACGCACCCTTGACACGCCGATGCACTGCCGAAACCGCTTTGAACACGGCGCTTTCATCAAGAGAAGCACCCGTTGCCGCCATTTGCAGTTCGTGCGCAAACACATTCAGCAAGACTTCGGAATCGGAGTTGGTATTGATGTGGCGACGATCGATGCGAAAGAGTTCTTCGCGCAACTCGCGCCAGTTGGTCAGGTTGCCATTATGAACAAACGTAATGCCAAAGGGAGCGTTGACATAAAAGGGTTGGGCTTCGTCGACGCTGTCGCTGGAACCGGCCGTGGGGTAACGCACTTGACCCAGACCGCTGTTGCCAGGCAGCGAACGCATATTACGCGTGCGAAACACATCACGTACCAGCCCATGGGCTTTGTACATGCTGAAAAATTGATCATACGACGTGGCAATACCTGCAGCGTCTTGACCGCGGTGCTGCAGTAGCAACAGGCTGTCGTAAATGATCTGGTTCACAGGGTTACGGCCGGCAACCCCAACAATTCCGCACATGACTGATTCCTGAAATAAAACTTAGTAAGGCAACCATGCCGCCAAAGATGGCGGCAACATTTGTTTAATGGCCTGCACCCCCTGCACCACAACCGGCGACAGGCGGGCATCGCGCCACCACGGTTCTTTAGGCAGGTCGGTATAACCGCCCAAAGACACCAAAATCAATACAATCAAGGCACCACGCAAAACGCCGAACACGACACCCAGGCCGTGATCTGCCGGTGTGAGGCCGGTTTTTTTAATTAATGTGCCCAGCGTTACATTAATCAGGCCTACCAATAGCAGGACCAAAATAAAGACGGCCGCGTAAGCCACGGCAGTACGTAGCAAGTCGTTGACAATGAAAGGCGACAGCCACACCGAAGTACGCGGCCCCCACCAAATGGCCGCTAAAAAAGCGGCCAGATAGGCAATGAGAGATAGAATTTCTTTGACCAGCCCACGCAGTAGACCCAAAAACCCCGACACAGCCAATATGGCCAACACGATGTAGTCGAAGCTGGTCACTTGCTTGAGATAAAGCCGTTGTCGTAACCCAGCGCACGCAAGCGGGTTTGTGCCGCCTGAGCCGCTTCGCGAGACGGGAACGGGCCGACGCGCAAGCGGAACGTAGGCTTGCCGCCCGCCGTAGCCGACTGAACAAACGCGTTGGTAACGCCCGCTTCAAAAAGCTTGTTTCGACGCGCGATGGCGTCTTGTTCTGTGGTGTAGGCCGCAATCTGAAGCACGAATTGGCCAGACTGCGACGGCGTTGACAACGCAGCTGCAGCAGGTTTCCTACCTTCGAGCAATGCCAGGGCAACCGCCCCGTCGTCGGTACGGCTATCGGGACGCGCGGGTGGGGTTTTTGCGGGCTCGGCGGGTTGGGTCGGCGCTGCGGTCGGTGCCGACGAAGACGTACCTGCAGGTGCTGACGCCCCGGACGCTGTCGATGCAGTGCCCGTTGAGGCACTGGCCCCTGAAGCAGATCCAGCGACCGAAGAAGACGAAGCCGTCCCTGCACTACCGGCGGTAGCTGCGGCACCTTCTTGCGGTGCTTCAGGCTCGGGAAGCTGTTCGATAGTAATTGCGCCCGGCTTACCGCCTTGTGCACCATTGGCCAGGTCAACCAAAGCCTGATCAGGCGGCGGCATGACTGCAGGCACCACAATGGGGCTGACCGGACCGCCGGGTGGCGGATCGGTATCGATGAGCATGGGCACCACAATAACTGCTGCCACAACCAGGGCCAACGCACCGACAAGGCGCCGACGCGCGCGAACGCGCATTTCGTTGGCCTGAGCTTCGGCCGGACGTACAGACGTACGACGCCCGGCGCTTGAATCAGACCCTTTAGAGAAAAACCCCATGACGACCCGTAGTGACGTTAGCTGACTTTGCGGCCAAGATGGTCTAAAACCGGTCCAACCGCATGAAACGAACCAAACACAAGAATTCTATCATTGTCGGCCGCCTGTTTTTGTGCCGCAGCAAAAGCCTGAACCGGATTGTCAAACATCGAAACAGTCACGGGCTCGTCTTTGCCTTCCTGAGGACCAATGACTTTATAAATATGCTCGGCCATCGCCTGGGCTGTAGCGGCGCGCGGGCCATCAAGGGTCGCGCAATACCAGTGATCGATACGCGGCGCCAACTTGGCCAGGGTTTCGTCAATGGCCTTGTCGGTAAACATACCCACTACCGCATGCGTGTAAGGGTAAAAGGGCATGCTGTCGAGATTTTGCGCCAGCACAGCCGCCGCATGCGGGTTATGCGCAACGTCGAGCACAACGGCCGGCGTACCGGGCAAAATTTGCATGCGTCCCGGTAAGGCGACTTGCGCCAGACCAATACGAACGGCCTGTTGCGGCACGACCAGACGGTCGCGCAGGGCTTCAAGCGCTGCCAATACAGCGCTGGCATTAAGCAACTGATTCGCGCCGCGCAACGCCGGATACGCCATACCGCTGCGCCGCTGATTACGCCCGCCATAAGCCCATTGTTGACGATCGCCCGAATAATTGAAATCGCGACCAAACAGCCATAAGTCGGCGCCAAGTTCGGTGGCGTAGTCAACCAGCGTTTGCGGAGGAACAGGGTCAGCGCAAATCGCCGGACAATCTTTACGATAGATGTGCGCCTTTTCCCAACCAATTTTTTCGCGGGTATCGCCCAGCCACTCGGTATGGTCGATATCGACGCTGGTAATGATGGCGCAATCACTGTCAATGATATTGACAGCGTCTAGTCGCCCGCCCAGGCCTACTTCCAGAATGGCGACGTCGACTTCACTGTCAGCAAATTGCAGTAAAGCGGCCAGCGTGGCGTATTCGAAATAACTTAAAGAGATGTCGCCCCGGGCCTGATTGATGCGGTCAAACTGCTGAATAATTTGTGCATCGGTGGCGCTTGCACCATTAACCCGGATGCGCTCGTTAAAGTGCACCAGATGCGGCGAGGTATACAACCCAACCTTGTAACCCGCTGCCAATAAAATGGCCTCGAGCATGGCGCAAGTTGAGCCCTTGCCGTTGGTGCCCCCCACCGTAATCTTGACAAAGCCCGGCGCATCGACGCCCATGCGCTGGGCCACCGTCTGGATGCGTGTCAGCTCCATGTCGATGGCTTTGGGGTGGGCACTTTCAAGATAAGCCAGCCAGTCGTTTAATGAACTGGCTGTGGTGGGAGTTTGCAACATAGCAGGTATTAACGCCAAAAAAAACCTATTTTACCTGCGCCGAGGCGGCGGAAGATCGGTACAAGAACCATGGGCCACTTCGGCCGCCATACCAATAGACTCGCCTAGGGTGGGATGCGGATGGATGGTTTTACCGATATCGACGGCATCGGCGCCCATTTCGATGGCCAACGCAATTTCGCCGATCAGGTCACCCGCATGGGTACCCACGATACCTCCGCCCACAATACGATGGGTTTCAGCATCGAACAGCAACTTGGTAAACCCTTCGTCACGCCCGTTGGCAATCGCCCGACCCGACGCCGCCCAGGGGAACAACCCCTTGGTTACGGCAATGCCCTGTTGTTTGGCATCGTCTTCGGTTAACCCAACCCATGCGACTTCAGGGTCGGTATAAGCTACCGACGGAATGACACGTGCGTCGAAGAAGCTCTTCTGGCCGGCAATAACCTCAGCCGCCACATGCCCTTCGTGCACAGCTTTGTGCGCCAGCATGGGTTGGCCGACGATGTCGCCAATCGCAAAAATATGCGGCACGTTCGTGCGCATTTGACGATCAACCGAAATGAACCCGCGATCGGACACCGCAACACCAGCATTTTCGGCACCAATAGCGCGCCCATTGGGCGTGCGCCCTACGGCTTGCAACACCAAATCGTAGCGTTGTGGCTCTTTGGGCGCGCCTTTACCTTCAAAGGTTACCCAAATACCATCATCACGCGCTTCGGCGCCCACGGTTTTGGTTTCGAGCATGATGTTGTCAAAGCGATGGGCATTCATTTTTTCCCACACTTTGACCAAGTCACGGTCGGCGCCTTGCATCAAACCGGTCTGCATCTCGACAACATCGAGACGCGCACCCAAGGCGGAATACACCGTCCCCATTTCGAGGCCGATAATGCCACCGCCCACGATGAGCATTTTTTGAGGCACGGCGGGCAACTGCAACGCGCCCGTCGAGTCGACAATACGAGGATCTTTAGGCAGGAAAGGCAGTTTTACCGACTGACTGCCGGCCGCAATAATGGCCGAGGCAAACTTGACGACCTGAGCATTACCCTGGGCATCGGTGACCTTCAAGTGGTTGGGGTCGACAAACTGGCCGTTACCGTTCACAACCTTGACCTTACGGGCCTTGGCCATGCCAGCCAACCCACCCGTCAACTTAGACACCACACCGTCTTTATAGGCGCGCAAGGCATCAAGGTCGACTTCAGGTTTACCAAACGAAAAACCATGCGAAGCCAGCGACTGGGCCGCTTCTGCCACGCCGACCGTGTGCAGCAAGGCTTTTGAAGGAATACACCCTACATTCAGACAAACCCCGCCCAAGGTGGCATAGCGCTCGACCAGTACGACGGACAGCCCCAAGTCGGCGGCACGGAAGGCCGCAGAATAACCGCCGGGCCCGGCCCCGAGCACCACGACGTCGCATTGGATATCAGCGGAACCAGCATATGCAGCCGACGCAACCGACACATTAGCCGGCGTTGACGATGCCCCGGTTTGAGCTGACGTGTTTCTTTCAGCCGTTGCGCCTGTGGCTGGCGCAGCAGCTTGGCCTGCGGCGGAAGCCGACGCTTTGTCAGTGTCGGCGGCGCCTTGGGCGGCATCGATCTGCATCAGCGCCGCCCCTTCAGCGACCTTGTCGCCCACCTTGACCAGGATCCGGGTCACAACCCCGCCCTGCTCGGCCGGAATTTCCATGGACGCTTTGTCGGACTCGACCGTGATCAGGCTTTGTTCGGCCTTGATGGTGTCACCTACATTCACCAGCACTTCGATGACTTCGACCTCGGCGAAATCGCCAATGTCGGGAACTTTCAGTTCTACGCTGCTCATGGGATCCCTTATAGCGCGATACGACGGAAATCAGCCAGCAGGCTGCCCAGATACGCGTTGAAACGCGCCGCCGATGCGCCGTCGATGACCCGGTGGTCGTACGAGAGCGACAACGGCAACATCAGGCGGGGCTGAAACGCACTGCCATCCCACACCGGTTGATGACTGGAGCGCGAGACACCCAGAATGGCCACTTCTGGCGCATTGATAATGGGTGTAAACGACGTACCGCCAATACCGCCCAGCGACGAAATGGAGAAGCAGCCCCCTTGCATCTGAGCGGGCGACAGCTTACCGTCGCGCGCCTGCTTGGCCAGCTCGGAGGTTTCGGCTGCAATATCGAAAATACCTTTTTTATCGGCATCACGAATTACCGGCACAACCAAACCATTGGGCGTATCGGCCGCAAAACCAATGTGGTAATACTGCTTGAGAATCAGGTTATCGCCTTCAAGCGAGGCATTGAACTCGGGGAACTTCTTGAGCGCAGCCACACATGCCTTGATCAGGAAGGCCAGCATAGTGACTTTGACCCCCGATTTCTCATTTTCTTTATTGAGCTGAACGCGCAGAGCTTCCAGGTCAGTAATGTCGGCAAGGTCGTTATTAGTAACGTGCGGGATCATGACCCAGTTGCGGCTCAGATTCGCACCCGACAGCTTTTTAATACGCGATAGCGGGCGCGATTCGATCGGACCAAATTTGGCAAAATCAACCTTGGGCCAATCGATTACGCTGAAGCCGCTACCCGAAGCCGAGCTGGTCGGCGCTGAACCACCTGCCAAGGCCTGCTTGACGAAGCCGCGAACGTCATCAATGACAATACGGCCTTTCGGGCCGCTGCCGCCAACCCGCGTCAGGTCAACACCCAGTTCTCGCGCAAACTTGCGCACCGACGGCGACGCGTGCGGCAACTTGTTCAGTGGCCGATCATTGCCATAGGCCTCGGTTGGCGAGGGACGCGCGGGCGGTTCGCCCGCGGGGCGGGCCTGGTCGGGCACGGCTACTGAGGTCGCTGTCGAGGCGCCAGAGGCCAGGGAAGCACTATTGTTCGTGTCGCTTGCCTCAGACGCGCTTGCCGCTTGCGAAGCGGCGCTGGCTGCAGCAACCGGCTCGCCCGAAGTTTTGACTTCAATCAGCGCCGAACCCTTGCTGACCTTGTCACCCACCCTTACCTTGATGGCCGTCACTACGCCCGCATGAGAAGACGGCACTTCCATGGACGCCTTGTCGGATTCGACTGTGATCAGGCTTTGGTCAACCGCTACGGTGTCGCCCTCGGCCACCAGCACCTCAATAATCTCGACTTCAGGGAAATCGCCAATATCGGGGACTTCGACCACAACGGACCGACTTGCCGCTGCAGGCACCGAAGCTGCGGCCGGCGCAGCAGAAGCCGCTACGGGTGCAGTCGCCTGCGTAGCACGCACGTCGTCAGCCGGTTTGGCGGCAGGGGCTGACGCAGCCCCTTGCTCGGCAGCCTCGAGCTCAAGAATCAGAGAGCCTTCTTTGACCTTGTCGCCCACGTTGACCTTAACGGACTTGACCTTGCCCGCTGCGGTTGACGGGATTTCCATCGAGGCCTTGTCGGACTCAACAGTAATCAGGCTTTGCTCTTCTTTAATGGTGTCGCCCGGGGCGACCAATACTTCAATAACTTCTACATCGTTAAAGTCGCCGATATCGGGTACCTTAACTTCGACGAGGTTGCTCATGTCGTCTCCCTGATCAGGCGTATTGTGGGTTGGCTTTGTCTGGGTTGATCCCGTATTTCTTGACCGCTTCTGCGACTTTCTCGAGCGGGATCAAACCATCGTCGGCCAACGAACGCAACGCAGCCACCGTCACGAAACGACGATCGACTTCAAAGTGTTCGCGCAGCTTGGCGCGGAAATCGGAACGGCCGAAACCATCGGTACCCAACACTGTGAAACGGCGGTTGTCGGGTACGAACGGACGGATTTGGTCGCCGAAGAGCTTGACGTAGTCCGTAGAGACCACGATGGGGCCTTTGGTACCTTGCAACTGTTGCGTAACGTAAGGTGTGGGCAGATCTTTCGCATCGGGGCGCAGCAAACGCTGGCGCTCGCAATCAAGACCGTTGCGACGCAGCTCGGTAAAGCTGGTCACGCTCCAGATGTCGGAGCTGACGCCCCAGTCTTTCTCGAGCATGTCTTGTGCGGCAATGACTTCACGCAATATGGTGCCCGAACCCATAAGCTGGACGCGCAACTTGTCGTTGTCGCTGCCATTGCTCTTGAGCTTGTACATGCCCTTGATAATGCCCTCTTCGTCGCCGGCTTTCAGGCCAGGCTGGGCATAGTTCTCGTTCATGACGGTAATGTAGTAGAAGACATTTTCCTGGTCTTCTACCATGCGCTTGAGGCCGTTCTGAATAATGACCGCAAGCTCGTGCGCGAACGTAGGGTCGTAGGACACGCAGTTAGGAATGAGCGCAGACATGATATGGCTGTGGCCATCTTCGTGCTGCAAGCCCTCGCCGTTAAGCGTAGTGCGCCCTGCGGTACCTCCCAGCAAGAACCCGCGTGCCTGCATATCGCCTGCCGCCCAAGCCAGGTCGCCAATACGCTGGAACCCAAACATGGAGTAGTAGATATAGAACGGGATCATGATGCGGTTATTGCTGGCATACGACGTGGCCGCCGCGATCCAGGAGCTGAACGCACCGGCTTCGTTGATACCCTCTTGCAATAACTGACCGTCGGCAGATTCTTTGTAGTACATGACCTGGTCTTTATCGACCGGGGTGTACTTCTGACCTTCGGGAGCATAAATACCGATCTGACGGAACAACCCTTCCATACCGAACGTACGGGACTCGTCGGCCAGAATAGGCACAACGCGTGGCGCCAACGCCTTGTCGCGAAGAATCTGGTTAAGAATGCGCACAAAACCTTGCGTAGTCGAAATTTCGCGGCCTTCGGCGGTGGGTTCGAGCACAGGCTTGAACGCCTCCAGCGCGGGGGCCTTGAACTGTTCGGTGGCCCGCGGGCGACGCTTGGGCAGGTACCCACCCAGCGCCTGACGGCGTTCGTGCAGGTATTTCATCTCGGGCGAGTCTTCGGCCGGCTTAACGTAAGGCAAAGCCTCGAGCTGGTCGTCGGGCACCGGAATATTGAAGCGGTCGCGGAACTCGCGGATGGTGTCGAGGTCGAGCTTTTTCTGCTGGTGCGAGGGGTTTTTGGCCTGGCCGACATGACCCATGCCGTAACCCTTGATGGTTTTGGCCAGAATGACGGTGGGCTGCCCTTTATGGTTGACGGCCGAACTGAAGGCCGCATAAACCTTGTGCGGGTCGTGACCGCCACGGTTCAAGCGCCAGACATCTTCGTCACTCATGCGGCTGACCAGCTCCAGCAACTTGGGGTGCTTGCCAAAGAATTTTTCGCGTACGTAGGCGCCATCGTTGGCCTTGTATGCCTGATACTCGCCGTCGACGGTTTCTTCCATGATGCGGCGCAAAATGCCTTCTTTGTCGCGCGCCAAAAGCGGGTCCCAGTAGCCGCCCCACAGCAATTTGATGACGTTCCAGCCACTGCCGCGGAAATCGCCTTCAAGCTCTTGAATAATTTTGCCGTTGCCACGCACGGGGCCGTCAAGGCGTTGCAGGTTGCAGTTAACAACAAAAATAAGGTTGTCGAGTTTTTCGCGTGCGGCCAGGCTGATGGCGCCGAGCGATTCGGGTTCGTCCATTTCGCCGTCGCCGCAGAATACCCAGACTTTGCGCTTGCTGGTGTCGGCAATGCCACGGGCATGCAGGTACTTAAGGAAGCGAGCCTGATAAATTGCCATGATGGGCCCAAGGCCCATAGACACCGTCGGGAACTGCCAGAAATCGGGCATTAGCTTGGGGTGCGGGTACGAAGACAGCCCCTTGCCGTCAACTTCCTGACGGAAGTTGTTAAGCTGATCTTCGCTTAAACGACCCTCGAGGAAAGCACGGCCATACACACCGGGCGAACTATGGCCCTGAAAATAAACCAGGTCACCGCCATGATCTTCTGTTTCAGCATGCCAGAAATGGTTTTGACCACAACCGATCATGGTAGCCAAAGAGGCGAACGAAGCGATGTGACCGCCAAGGTCACCGCCGTCAGGTGGCGAATGGCGATTGGCCTTGACCACCATCGCCATGGCGTTCCAGCGCACATACGAGCGAATCCGGGCCTCGAGGGCCAGATTGCCAGGGTGTGCAGGCTCGAGCCCGGGCGGGATGGTGTTGACGTACGCGGTATTGGGCGAAAACGGGATATGAGCGCCGGAACGACGCGCCAGATCAATCAGGCGTTCGAGCAAAAAGTGGGCGCGTTCGGGGCCTTCTTGTTCAAGAACAGCCTGAAGCGCTTCGAGCCATTCTTGGGTTTCGACAGCGTCAATATCGGCTTGCGACGCGGCACCGACTTTTTCAAGAGAGGACATTAGAAGTCTCCTGTGTGTTGTATGTGAAACTTAGCCTGATGAAAGCCGTGAACCCGTTGTAGCACGTAATTTACACGCGCGAAAACCCGCGACCTTGGCGTAAGACTGCAGCCATTCTAGGAAAGTGTTCAGCTTTGATCAAGCGAAATTTCACTTTATGGCATGAGTTTTTATAATGTGAAAAACAAAGGATTATGCATAGGGCTAAAATAGCCGCGTCGAGTACATCTACCACTATGGCCACACCTCCCCGAAAGTCCCTCATTCCAACGACGTTTTACGAGCAGGCGCAAAAGCGACGCGGCCTTTATTGGCTGACGCCTTTCATTGTCCTGATCTTGTACCTATGCGTTATGGGGGCGTTTTTCTGGATGCAGCGCATCCAGAACGACAGCGTCATGTTTGTCACTATTGACCAGGAGGTCCGCCAGCAGCGCCTGCTTATGTTGGTGGTGGCGTTATCATTGGTTATCGTGGTCAGTCTGCTGGCCTTGTGGCGCTATACCCGCTTTCGTACCCGGGCCGAAGCCGCACTGCTGGCCGAAACCGGCTTTCGTCGCGCCATGGAAAACTCCATGTCCACCGGGATGCGCGTTTTCGACATGCAAGGACGAATTGCATACGTCAACCCTGCGTTCTGTCGCATGATCGGCTGGAACGAAGCCGACCTGATCGGGCGCACCACGCCCTTTCCGTACTGGATCCCAGGGCGTCACGCCGAACATCAAGAAACACTTGACCTGCTGTTGTCCGGACGCACCCCAAGCAGTGGCCTTGAAATTGAAGCCCAACGGCGCGATGGCTCGCGCTTTACTGCACGCATGTATGTATCGCCTTTGCGCGACCACAACGGTGACCAGATCGGCTGGATGACGTCCATGACCGATATCACCGAGCCCAAACGCATTCGCGAGGCCCTGACGGCCGCACACGAACGCTTCATGACCGTGCTCGAGGGCCTCGACGACGCCATTTCGGTCGTAGCCGACACCCCAGACGGTCTTGAGCTTCTGTTTGCCAATCGTACCTACCGACGCTTTTTCGGTGCGCAATCGGCCGGGCACAGCGAACTGCTGGGCGGGCGCCTGGGGCGCTTCACCGACGAAACCATCGACACTTACTCCAATTCAGCGCAGCGCTGGTTCGAAGTGCAGCACCGCATGCTGGCCTGGACGGATGGCCGACGCGTAAGGCTGCAGGTGGCCCGAGACATCACCGAACGGCGCACACACGAAGAAGAATCCCGCATACAGCAAGAAAAAATTCAGCTCACGAGCCGCCTCACCACCATGGGTGAAATGGCATCGTCGCTGGCGCACGAGCTGAACCAGCCGCTAACCGCCATTGCCAACTACAACATGGCGGCGGTGGCCATGATCAAAGCGGGCAAGGCCTCTCCAGAAACCCTGCTTGATGCCCTAGAAAAAGGCGCAAGACAGGCTGAACGAGCAGGCAAAATCATCAGCCGCATCCGCGAATTCGTCAAACGCAGCGAACCGCGCCGCCAGCGTGTGCCCGTCAACCGTATCCTTGACAACGCCATTTCATTTGCCGAAATCGACGCCCGCAAGCGACAGGTAGTGATCGAAAAACACCTGCCCGATGACCTGCCCGACGTTCTGGCCGACCCCATTCTTATCGAACAGGTATTATTGAACCTTTTGAAAAATGGCGTCGAGGCCATGGAGCACAGCGAATATCGCACGCTGCATGTCGTGGTATCCAATCAATCGACCATTGTCGAAGTCGCGGTCATCGACCGCGGGCACGGCCTGAAAGACCCCGAGCGCCTTTTCGAACCGTTTTACAGTACCAAGTCAGAAGGTTTGGGCATGGGCTTGAACATCTGTCGTACCATCATCGAGTCGCACCACGGTCGCCTATGGGCGGTTGCCAACCCCGATGGCGGTACGATTTTCAGGTTCACCCTGCCTCGTGCCGCTCAAAACGAGCCCAACCCGCCAGAGAATCACCAGGAGTTGCAAGCATGACCACAATTGTTTCCGATACCGTTTTCATCGTCGACGACGACGAGGCCGTCCGTGACTCGTTGCGCTGGTTGCTCGAAGCCAACGGTTACCAAGTCCAGGCCTTCGAAAGCGCCGAAATCTTCCTAGACTCCTACGACCCTGATCAGGTCGGTGTGCTGATTGCCGATGTACGTATGCCCGGCATGAGCGGTCTCGAGTTGCAAGAGGCGCTGATTGCACGCAACTCGCCCCTGCCGATCGTATTCATTACAGGCCACGGCGACGTCCCCATGGCGGTGTCCACCATTAAAAAGGGCGCCGTTGACTTCCTCGAGAAGCCCTTCAACGAATCCGACCTAAGAACGATTGTTGCGCGCATGCTCGAACAAGCCACCGAGCGCGCATCTAAAGCACAAGCACAAAAGAATCATCAGGCAGTGCTTAGCCGACTGACCACGCGGGAACAACAAGTACTCGAGCGGATCGTCGCAGGCCGCCTGAACAAGCAAATTGCCGGCGACCTGAACATCAGTATTAAAACCGTCGAAGCACACCGCGCGAACATCATGGAAAAACTCCAGGTCACCACGGTTGCCGACTTAATGAAAATTGCACTGGCCGGTGCCGAAGGAAACGTATGACGGCTCGTATTATCGATGGCAAATTGCTGTCAAACGCCATCAAAGAAGAGGTCGCCCAGCGCGTCGCTACCCTGAAGACCAATGGCCTTACCCCGGGTCTGGCGGTTGTGCTTGTAGGGGAAGACCCGGCATCCAGTGTGTATGTTCGCAATAAAGCTGCAGCTTGCGAAAAGGCAGGGCTACATTCCGAAGTCATCCGTCTGCAGGCCGACATCACCGAAACCGCCCTGCTCGACGTCGTGCGCGGCTTGAACGCCAACCCGCGCATTCACGGTATTTTGGTTCAATTGCCCCTGCCCGCACACCTCGACGCTGCCAAAGTCATCGAAACCATTGCGGCCGATAAAGACGTCGATGGCTTTCACATCAGCAACGCCGGCTTGCTCATGACAGGTCAGCCGCTATTTCGTCCCTGCACGCCTTACGGCATCATGAAGATGCTCGAATCTGAAGGCGTCGCCTTGCGCGGCGCCGAAGCCGTTGTCGTCGGCGCCAGTAACATCGTCGGCAAACCCATGGCCATGCTCTTGCTTGCTGCAGGCGCCACGGTCACCATCTGCAACTCAAAAACGCGCGATCTGCCCGCCCAAACGCGCCGGGCCGATGTCCTGGTTGTGGCAACTGGTCGCCCCGAAATGATTACCGGCGACATGGTCAAGCCAGGCGCGGTGGTCATTGATGTCGGCATCAACCGACTGCCCGACGGCCGCCTGACAGGCGACGTCGAGTTTGCATCGGCCAGCCAGGTCGCAAGCGCCATCACTCCTGTCCCAGGCGGCGTCGGCCCCATGACCATCGCCATGCTGCTCGTCAATACGCTCGAAGCCGCGGAACGTTCTGCCGGCTTGCGTGTCTAAACTGCATGTCATCTGCGTTGGTCCGCCGCTGGCAGGCTGACGCAGCCGCTGCAATCCTCTCTTCGTTGTGCTCATGAATCAAAATCCTTTGCTCGTTCCCATCGACACCCTGATCGACTACGCCGTGGTTCAACCCGCGCACATCGAGCCGGCCGTCAAGACGCTTATCGAAGAAACGCGCAATGCCATTGAACAAGCGGCATCGCCGCAAACCCCCGCCACCTGGGAATCCTTGATCGATCCGGTTGAAACCGTATCGGGTCGCCTGTGGCGCGCTTGGTCGGTTGCAGGCCACCTGAACGCCGTTGTCAACACGCCGGAACTGCGACAAGCCTACAATCAGTGCCTGCCGTTAGTCACCGAATTCTCGACCTGGATTGGCCTGCACAAAGGCCTGTACACCCAGTACCAGCGCCTGCACAACAGCCCGGAATTTGCACAATTACCCCCCGTGCGGCAACGCATTATCGAACTGGCGCTGCGCGACTTCCGGCTAAGTGGCGTTGAACTCGAGGGCGAGGCACGCGAGCAATATGCCCAAATCTGCGACGACGAAGCCCAGGCCTCGCAAAAATTTTCTGAAAACGTACTCGACGCCATTGACCAATGGTTTTTTCTTGTCGAAGACGCCGCACGCCTTGAAGGCATCCCTGCCGATGTCTGCGATGCCGCCAAGGCCGATGCCGAAAAGAACGGCCAAACAGGCTGGCGCCTGACACTGAAAATGCCGTGCTACCTGCCAGTCATGCAGTACGCCAAAGACCGCAGCCTTCGCGAAACGCTTTACCGTGCCTACGGCACAATTGCCTCCGAGCAAGGCGATACCCGTTTCGACAACACCCCGCTCATCGAACAGTTGCTTGACTTGCGTGCCCGCGAAGCTCGGCTCCTGGGTTTTGCCAATTTCGCCCAAATGCGTCTCGAAACGCGGATGGCCGACAACGCAGACCAGGTGCTCAACTTTTTGCGCGAACTGGCAGCGAAAGCAAAACCTCATGCACAACGCGATCTGGCTCAGTTGCAGGCCTTCGGACGCGAAACCCTGGGTATCGATAGACTCGAACCCTGGGACAACGCTTATGTCTCCGAACGCTTACGCGAAGCGCGCTATGCCTACTCCGAAGACGAAATCAAACAATACTTTACCGAGCCCAACGTCGTAGCCGGCTTGTTTGGTGTTGCCAAAACCTTGTTCGGCGTAGAGGTGCGCGATACCGGCCTGACGGCCTGGCACCCCGATGCGCGCGTGCTTGAGGTACTGCGTGATGGCGAACCCTGCGGGCACTTGATGCTCGACCTGTACGCACGCCAGGGCAAGCAAAGCGGCGCCTGGGTCGACAGCGAACGAACCCGCCGCCGTGCCAACGGGCAATTGCAAACGCCTGTGGTCTACCTCACTTGCAATTTCACGCCGCCAGCCAATGGCAAACCGGCGCTGCTTACGCACGACGACGTCATCACCCTGTTCCACGAAGCCGGCCACGCCCTGCATGCCCTGCTCTCCATGGTCGATGACCCCGGCGCGTCCGCCTTCGCCAGCGTCGAATGGGATGCAATCGAACTGCCCTCGCAATTCATGGAAAACTTTTGCTGGGAATGGAAAGTCGTCACACAGATGTCATCGCATGTCAGCACCGGCGAACCTTTGCCCCGCGTCTTGTTCGACAAACTCCTGGCCGCACGCAACTATCAAAGCGGGATGCAAACTGTCCGTCAGATTGAGTTTTCGCTGTTCGACATGCGCATCCACAATCAAGCCAACGGCCTGCCTATTGCCGACGTCATGCAAGCCCTCAACGAAGTACGTAACGAAGTCGCCGTGCTTTTCCCGCCAGAATGGCACCGCTTCCCGCATAATTTTTCGCACTTGTTTGCCGGCGGCTATGGGGCTGGCTACTACAGCTACAAGTGGGCCGAGGTCTTGTCGGCCGATGCCTATGCCGCATTCGAAGAAACTGCCCTGACCACCGAATCCGGCGAACCCGATACGCTCAACGCCGAAACCGGCCGCCGTTTCCGCGACGAGATACTGGCGGTTGGCGGTGCGCGTCCGGCGGCTGAATCGTTCCGTGCGTTCCGTGGCCGCGATGCGCAAGTCGACGCACTGCTACGGCATAGCGGCATGTCCGAATCCGCTGCCGATAACGCACAACCGGCGTAACGACGTCGCCCCTGCGGCCGTTTCACCTCGTTTACTTGTATCAGGGTCACACCATGCAATTTTCGCTAAAAGGCAATGTACAACGTTTTGTCTCTACCGCTATCTTTACCGTGATTGCGGCCGCCGGCCTATTGGCCACCAACCAGGCACTGGCCAACGCTTTACCTGGCGACCCGGCGCTAGCCGACACCCCCCGCGAAACCCAAGTACATAAAATCCGGGGCTTTTTGCCCGACTTGCGTTTTAGCTTGGTCGGCCCGGGCGAAGCGCCTGTTACGGCAGCCACCTACAAAGGCAAAGTGGTCATGATGTTCTTTGGCTATGCAAGCTGCCCTGACATCTGCCCCACGACCATGGCGCAGCTTTCACAGGTCATGCATGGGCTTGGCGACCAAGCCGACAACGTACGAATTCTATTCATCAGTGTCGACCCGCACCGTGATACCTCTGAAAAGCTCCAGGCCTATGTACAGGCATTTGATACGCACGCTATTGGGCTAACGGGCAGCGAAAAGCAAATAGCCGAAGTTGCACGCCGCTACCGGGTGGCCTACCAAATCGAAAAGCCACGCGCCGACAACCCCGACGCCTACGAAGTGGCCCACAGCCGGGGCATTTATATTTTCGACGCCGATGGCAAGGCCTCGATTCTGGCATCGGATAGCGAATCGGTTGAAGCCCTGACAACCGCAGTACGCAGCTTGCTGCCCGTCACACAGCAATAAGATCTCGAAACACCGTGCATCAGCCCACGGTTCGCATAAAAATGGCCCCGCCGTTTAATCAGGCACTGATTTGTCGATTTGCGTCTCGCAATGCCGTGCGCAAGCCTTCCTCAATCACCGGGTGATAAAACGGCATATCAAGCATTTGTGAAATCGTCATGCCTTGCTGGCAAGCCCACGACAACAAATGACCCAGGTGCTCGGCCGCCGGGCCGACCATTTCAGCCCCCAGAAACCTGCCGGTTTGCTGCTCGGCGTACACACGTAACAGGCCACGGTTCTTGAGCATAACCCGCGAACGCCCTTGATCGGCAAAGTCAACCTCGCCAATAACAACGCCTCTGTCAGGCAACTGATTGAACCGCAAACCAGCATGCATGACCTGAGGGTCGGTAAACACCACCGACAGCGGTGCCCGTCGCGTACCCGCCGATACCGCAGGATACGCCGCCGCATTCTGCCCGGCGATACGGCCATCGTCTGCCGCTTCGTGTAGCAGTGGCCATTGCGCGTTGACATCGCCAGCCAGAAATACAGGCACACCATCAAGCTGCAGCGTTTGCCGGTTAAATGCGGGCATGCCTCGATCATCGAGTTCGGCCAGCGTGTTCTCAAGCCCAAGGCCTGCAACGTTGGGGCGACGTCCGACGGCCAATAAAACATAATCGTAGTGTTCGGTGTGTTGCCCACGACGATCGCGATACTGAACACGAACCCCTTGATCGCTGCGCTCAACCGAGCTCACCTCGGCATTCAGGCACAGCGGGAACTCTGCGCTGAACGCCTGAAAGGCACTGCCGCGTACGGCAGGATCGGAAATGCCCGCCAGGCCGTCGCTGCGCCCCAAGACGGTCACGCGCACGCCCAGACGAGCCAACGCCTGCCCCAGTTCAAGGCCAATCACCCCGGGGCCGACAACCAGAACACTATCGGGTAAGGTGTCCCAGGCAAATACGTCGTCGTTGATAATGGCGCGATCGCCCAGGCCAGCGTACATATCGGGCACAACCGCCGAAGAGCCCGTAGCAATAACGACACGCGACGCTTCGACAACCGTGTTGTCGCCTACCTGCAACTGCGTATTTCCGATAAAACGGGCATAGCCACGCAAGCGATCTGATGTCGGGATACCATTAACGCTGTCAAGCACAAACCCGACAAAACGGTCGCGCTCTGATTTGACACGCTCCATGACCTGATGACCGTCGATACGGATCGGACCATCGACATGAACGCCAAACGGCGCGGTATGTCGCGCATGATGCGCTGCTTCAGCGGCAGCAATAAGCAGTTTGGACGGCATACAACCCACGCGGGCGCATGTGGTGCCATAAGGGCCACCCTCGATCAGCAACGCGCTTAGTCCTGCTGCCTTGACCGCACGATATGCGGCCATGCCTGCCGTGCCGGCACCGATAACGGCGACATCGGTACGACGGGTCTGGCTCATTTCCATTCAGTCACGAAATCTTGGTAGTCGGGACGTGCGACCGGATCAGGCGTACCGATCGGTGTGCCAATAGCCAGATACCCCAAGAATAGGTAATCAAGGCCGTCGTAACCCAGAGCTTCGTTGACCTCATCTACATAAGTCCCCAGGCCAGTGCTCCAGAATGCCCCATAGCCCAACATATGCGCTGCATTAAGCATGTTGGTGGCAGCCGCCCCAACGGCTAGCACACGCTCGTGCTCGGGGATTTTGGTATTGCTGTGGTCGATACGGCAAGCCATGCCCACCAATAAAGGCACCTTGGCCAGCCAACTGCGAATAGAGGCTTCTTTTTCGTCAGTTAAAGGCTTGCCTGCGCGACGGGTAGCACCAATGGCCAGGTCGGCAAACTTGCCCACGGCCTGATCACGAATCAGCGTAAAGCGCCAGGGGCGCAACTTGCCATGATCGGGCGCGCGCATGGCGGCTTGCAAAATAAGATCGAGATGCGCATCGGTAGGCCCCGGCGCTTGTACAAACTTGTTCGATTGACGTGACAACAGAAAATCAACAGCACTAACAGATGACATGCATAATCCTTAAAGTTTTAGCCCGTTTGCGCGGCCCGAATCATGAGCGCCTTCATGTCGCGAATCGCCTTTTCCCAGCCATCGAAAACAGCGCGAGCCACAATGGCATGCCCGATATTCAATTCGGACACGCCGGGTAAAGCAGCCACGTGATGCACATTACCATAGTGCAAACCATGGCCCGCATTAACCCGTAGACCATGCGATACCCCAGCAACAATGGCCGCCCGTATGCGTTCGAGTTCACTGCCTTGCTCGGTCGACCCCTCGGCCGCTTCGGCAAACGCACCCGTATGTATTTCAATAATAGGCGCACCCGCCTCGCGGGCCGCGGCGATCTGTTCAGCGTCAGGGTCGATAAACAACGACACCCTGATGCCTGCATCGGCCAACTGCTTGACCGCCGCTTGCACCTGACTGAAATGGCCTCGGACATCGAGTCCGCCTTCTGTGGTCAATTCGGCACGCTTCTCGGGTACCAGACAAACGTCTTGTGGCAACACCCGGCAAGCGATGTCCAGCATTTCCGTCGTAATGGCACACTCCAGATTCATACGCGTCAACAAACGCGGACGAATAGCAAACACATCGGCATCTTGAATATGCCGGCGGTCTTCGCGCAAATGCAAGGTAATGAGGTCTGCCCCGGCCTGCTCTGCGCGCACAGCCGCTTCGATAGGGTCGGGGTAGGCCGTGTGACGCTGCTGGCGCAGCGTGGCGACATGGTCGATATTGACGCCGAGCTCGATCATGATGCGTCTTTACTTGCTTCGGGGGCTGCTGCCGATGGCGCCGCCGAGTTTTCGAGCCAGCCGCCGCCTAACGCTTTGTAAAGCTCGACACGGTTCATCAGCGAGTTCAGCCCGGTATCCAGAAAACTGCGCTGCGCGTTATACAAAGTGATTTCGGCAGCCTGCACCTGCAGGAAGCTGTCAATACCATTGTCGTAGCGCAACTGCGCAATTTTCAAGGACTCAGCCGCCGATGTTTCGAGGTCGCGCAATGCGTTCAATTGTTCGGCATAGGTCGCTTCCCCCGCCAAAGCATCGGCCACTTCACGAAACGCCGTTTGAATCGACTTTTCGTATTGCGAGACGGCAATATTTTTGCGCGCTTCGGCCAGGTCGAGGTTACCCCTGACACCGCCCGAGAAAAGCGGCATCGTCAATTGGGGGGTAAATGACCAGAAACGGTTAGCCCCGCTGAACAACCCACCCATGGCACCACTGGCAAAACCCAGCATGCCGGTCAGTGAGATATTGGGAAAGAATGCTGCCCGGGCTGCGCCGATATTGGCGTTGGCGGCCAACAAGCCGTTTTCGGCCGCAATGATGTCGGGACGACGCGTGAGCAAATCGGACGGCAAGCCTACCGGAATTTGCGCCAGCAACTGATCTTGACTAAACGCCGTTGCCTGCGGCAAGTTGGACGGTGTTGTGCCCAACACCAGCAACAAGGCGTTTTGCGCCAGTTGTTCAGCCCGACGAATTTCTTGTAGATCGGCACGTACCGAGTCAAGCTGGCTCTTGGCCTGGTACAAATCAAGCGACCCAGCAACGCCAACGTCGTACCGTTGCTTGATCAGGTCATAAGACGCCTGACGCGCCTTGAGCGTGCGCTCGACCAAAGCCCGCTGCTGCTCGATGGCGCGTAACCTGAAATAGCTTTCGGCCACTTGCGAAACGAGCGTTATATGTACCGTGCGGCGCGCCTGCTCGGAAGCCAGAAACTGCTGATAAGCCGCTTCAGACAAATTACGTACCCGACCGAAGAAATCGAGCTCGAACGAGGTAATGCCTACACCGGCCTGATAGACCCGGGTAACGCTGGGCGCCGACGCCCCGCCTGCACGCAGGTCGTCGGGCATGCTTTGAATAGACGCGTTGCCGCCAACGCCGATGGTAGGCAACCGCTCGCTTTGCTGAATGCCGAACAAAGCGCGTGCCTCTTCGACTCGGTCGATAGCGATACGCAAGTCACGGTTATTTTCAAGGGCTACCTGAATCAACGACTGCAGCTGCGGATCGCGAAAAAATTCACGCCAGCCCAGGTCGGCCGAAGCACTAACCGGCATGGCCGCCGGTGATGTCGGCGCGTTGGGGAACATACCCGGCACCGGCGCGACCGGACGCTCGTACTTGGGGGCCAAAGAGCAGCCCGCGAGCACCAGACTGGCTAGCACCGGCGCCAAAACAAATTTCAATGTAGAACGTGTCATGCTTGCCCCCCATCGTTGCCGGTCTGGGGTTCCTGAGTCGGTTGTGAAGGCTTGCCCAGTAGTTTAGGGCGTGTCTTGAAAATCGTCATGATGACTACAAAAAAGGTCGGCACAAAGACCATCGCCAAAGGCGTGGCGGCCAACATGCCCCCTAGCACCCCAAGACCCACCGCGTTCTGGCTGGCTGCGCCCGCTCCGGTGGCAATGGCCAATGGCACCACACCCAAAATGAAGGCGAACGACGTCATGAGGATGGGACGGAAACGCAGCTTGGCAGCCTCGATTGTTGATTCGACCAGACCCTTGCCATCGGCATAGGCATCTTTGGCAAACTCGACGATAAGAATGGCGTTTTTAGCGGCCAGACCAATTACGGTAATCATGCCGACCTGGAAGTACACGTCGTTGGACATGCCCAGCGCTGAGACCAGACCGACGGCGCCCAGCATGCCCAACGGCACCATGAGCATGACCGACAACGGGATCGCCCAGCTTTCGTACAGCGCGGCCAACAACAGGAAAACCACAAGCATGGCCAGACCCATAAGAATAATGGATTGACTGCCCGCCTGGATTTCCTGGTAAGAAAGGCCCGTCCATTCATAACCGATTCCCGGCGGCAACTCTGCAATCAGGCGTTCGATTTCGGCCATGGCTTCGCCGGTGGAATAACCGGCCGCGGCACCGCCACCAATACGAATGGATTCGTAACTGTTATAGCGAACGACTTGAACCGCGCCTTGATCCCAGGTGGTGGACACGAAGGACGACAACGGCACCATCTTGCCTTGATTGTTACGCACGTTCAGCTTGAGAACGTCTTCAACCGACATACGAGCGTGCGCGTCAGCCTGCACCCAGACATTCTGCATACGACCCGCGTTCGGGAACTTGGAGACGTAGGAAGAACCAAGCGACGTCGCAATCATGGTGGAGACTTCGCTGAAACTCACGCCAAGCGCAGCCGCCTTGTCACGATCGATATCGAGGCGCAGTTCGGGGCCCGCACCCAGACCCGTGATACGGGTATTGGCAAGAATGGGGCTTTGCTGTGCCAGCTGCAAGAGTTGCTGCGAAGCCGCCATCAGCGCCTCGTGACCAATACCGCCACGGTCTTGCAGGCGCAAATCGAACCCCGACGCGTTACCCAATGAAGAAATGGCCGGCGGCACAATGGCGAATACCATGGAATCGGGCAGACCGAACAACAAACTTTGCGTGGCCTTGCCGGCAACCGCCTGGGCGGAGTTCTCCGGGCCGGGCCGATCTTCGAAGGATTTCAGGGGCACAAAGGCCAGGGCGGCATTCAGACCATTGCCGTTAAAACTGAAGCCTTGCACCGTCACCACGTTTTCAACGCGCGGGTCATTCATAAAGAACTGCTCGACACGCTCGATGGTTTCCATGGTCCGGTTCGACGTTGCCCCCGAAGGCAGCTCCATGTTGGCAATAAGGTAGCCCTGGTCTTCTTCAGGCAAGAACGACGTGGGCAACTTGGTGTAAAAGAAACCCAATGCCCCAAGCAGCACAACATAAATGAGCATTATCCGGCCGGTGCGCTTGAGACTGCGACCTACCCACCCCTCGTAGCGATGCGTAACGCGGTCGAAGGAACGGTTAAACCAACCAAAGAAACCTTTTTTCTCGTGGTGCGCGCCCTTGGCGATAGGCTTGAGCAAAGTTCCGCACAAAGCCGGCGTGAAGGTCAGCGCCAAAAAGCCCGAGAACAAAATGGATACCGCCATGGCGATCGAGAATTGGCGGTAAATAATGCCCACCGAACCGCTCATGAACGCCAACGGGAAAAACACCGTGGACAGTACCAGCGTCATGCCCACCACGGCGCCGCTGATTTGCGGCATGGCAAGCTTGGTGGCCTCTTTGGGCGGCAGGCCGGTTTCCACCATGATGCGCTCGACGTTCTCGACCACCACAATGGCATCGTCAACCAAAATACCAATGGCTAGCACCATGGCAAACATGGTCAGCACGTTGATAGAGAACCCCGCGGCCAACATGACCGCAAACGCACCCAGCACACATACGGGCACCACCAGCGCCGGAATCAACGTATAGCGCACGTTCTGCAAGAACACGAACATCACGATGAACACCAGCACCATCGCCTCGAACAAGGTGTGAACCACCTGTTCGATAGAGATTTGTACGTAAGGTGTTGTGTCGTAAGGAATGGAGTATGTAACACCGGCCGGGAAGAATTTGGCCAGCTCTTTCATTTGTTGCTTGACGCCTTCGGCTGTCGACAAGGCATTGGCATTTGTCGCCAGCGACACCGCAAAGGCCGCCGTGGTTTTGCCATTAAGACGAGCGCCGAACTGATAGTTGTCGGAACCTACTTCGACCCGCGCAACGTCTTTGACTTTGACACTTGACCCGTCTGGATTCGCCCGGAGCACAATATTCTCAAAGTCGGAAACCGAGGACAACTCACCGTTGACCACAATAGGCGCCGACACCCGCTGATCATCGGGGTTTGGCGGGGCGCCTAGAATGCCAGCAGAAATCAGCGTGTTTTGCTGGGCAACTGCTGCATTGACCTCGGACATGCTGAGATTGAAACCCACCATTTTGGCCGGGTCGACCCAGATGCGCATGGCCTTGGGCGCGGCAAACAAACGGAAGTCGCCCACACCCGGCACGCGCGAAATCGGGTTCTGGACATTACGCGAGATGTAATCGGCAAGCGTGACCTGGTCCATTGAGCCGTCGTCGGACGACAAAGCGACCACCAACAAGAAGTTGGAATTGGCCTTGCTGACCCGAAGCCCTTGCTGCATCACCGCCGCAGGCAATTGAGCCGTTACGTTCGAAATGCGGTTTTGCACATCAACTTGTGCAAGTTCAGGGTCAGTTCCGGGTGCAAAGGTCGCCGTGATTTGTGCATTGCCGTATGAGTCGCTGACCGACTCGTAGTACAACAGGCCGGTTGCCCCGTTGAGCTCGTTCTCGATGACACTGGCCACCGAGTTTGCGACGTCTTCTGCCGATGCGCCAGGGTAACTGGCTTGAATGGACACGGCAGGCGGCGCAACTTCGGGGTATTGCGATACCGGCATATTCGGAATCGCCAGGAGGCCGGCCAGCGTAATGGCCAAAGCAACAACCCAGGCAAAAACCGGTCTTTCGATAAAAAACTGTGGCATGTGCGCTTACTCTAGATTCGATTTGAAAGGGGCACACCCGGTGTGCCCCGACCGTCTGGATTAGTCTTTGGCTGGCGCAGCGTCGGCCTGGCCGTCGCCGGCTGGCTTAGGCGCCTGCCCTTGCGGGTTTGCGCCCGAACTTTGTGCATCAGCATTCCAGGGTTGCGGCGCAACCGGTGCGCCTGGACGGATCTTCTGGAAACCTGCAACGACCACGACATCGCCAGCCGAGACCCCTTTTGTGATCAAGTAGCTGCCGCCAACCGACGGCCCGACCGTCACCGGCACAGTCTTGGCTACACCCTCTTGTACGATGACCAGAGAGCTGTCTCCGTTGGTGTCGCGCTGTACTGCTTGCTGAGGTACAAGCAAGGCCTTTTCGTCAACACCCTGATCAAGCCGCACACGCACATACATGCCCGGCAACAGAATTTGGTCGGGATTAGGCACTTCGGCACGCAAGCTGACCTGACCGGTAGACGGATCGACAGAGACACCCGAGAACAACAACTTACCAGCTTGATCGTATTCGGTGCCGTCTTCGAGCAGTACCCTGACTTGCGTGCTGCCGTCTGAGGACTGCGTCAAAACGCCGCTGGCAATGGCCTTGCGCAGCTGAGCAAGCTGTGTCGTAGACCGCGTGATATCGACATAAACGTTATCAAATGACTGGACATCGGCCAGCATGGTAGCCTCGGCTGCACTGACCAGGGCACCTTCAGTGACATAGGCTTTGCCAATACGACCGGCGATAGGCGACGTCACTTTTGTGTACCCCAGATCGATGTCGGCAGACTGCAGGGCAGCCTTGGACGCAGCAACGGCGGCATCGGCTTGTGCGGCAGCGGCCATGGCGTTGTCATATTCTTGCTGGCTGACAGCACGATCTTTGACCAGACGCGCATACCGATTAGCCAATAGCCTTGCACTACGGGCATCGGCCTGGGAACGCTGCAGCTGAGCCGCCGCTTGGTCGCGCACGGCCTTGTAAGGTGCAGGGTCTATAGTGAAAAGGTGCTGGCCCTCTTTAACGTTGGACCCTTGCTGAAAATTGATAGCAGTAACTATACCGGTAACCCGAGCCCTGACCTGGGCGTCTTGCAGCGCAGAGACGCGGCCGGGCAAATCGACGGTGACAGTGGCCGCCTTGGGCTCGACCGTAATGACACTGACCGGAACCTTCATGCCGCCAGGGCCCTGTGCTGGGGGATCGCCGCAAGCGACCAGGGTAAGAACTGAAAAAAGTACAGCTAGGCGTGCTTTACTCTGCAGAGCGGGCAGCAGAAGATTTGGCATGTAACGGCTCCGGCTAAAACCCGGCTGTGCGGGCGCACGCCGGGCCTGTAAGGTTTGGTAAAAAAGCAGTATATCACGAAACCCACCAGTACAGTAATGGCGAATTCATTACAAAACTTTACTGCACACAAGCAAGTTTGACCAGACCGAAACAAGGCGCAAACGTGCGAAGTACCGCTGAATTACCCTAGCAAAAGGGCGTCGTCAGACACCGTTTCACCACGCACACGCTCGAACATGGCCAGTAGCTTGGGCACGTCCATACCCTCGCGCTCTGTTCCGGAAACATCGAGCACAATGTTACCCTGATGCAGCATGATTGTGCGATCTCCGACATCAAGCGCTTGTCGCATACTGTGCGTGACCATCAGCGTAGTCAATTTATGCTCGTGCACAATTTTGCGGGTCAGGTCGATGACAAAGTTTGCCGTACGCGGATCAAGCGCGGCCGTATGTTCGTCGAGCAACAAGATTCGCGAAGGCTGCAACGTCGCCATCAACAGACTGACTGCCTGGCGCTGCCCACCCGACAGCAACCCAATACGATCGGTCAGCCGATTTTCAAGCCCCAGACCCAGCGTTGCAAGGGCGGCCCGAAACTGTTCGCGTTGTGCCTTGCGCACAGCTCGCGTCAAACCGCGCCGCTGCCCCCGACAAAACGCCAGCGACATATTCTCTTCGATCGTCAGGTCTTCGCAAGTGCCCGCCATCGGATCTTGAAATACCCGCGCCACGCGTGAAGCGCGCGCCCAGACCGGTGCGCGGGTGACCTCAGTGCCGTCGATGACGATACTGCCCGAATCAACGGATAAATCACCCGAAACGGCGTTGAGCAAGGTTGATTTGCCCGCCCCGTTGGAACCGATAACCGTAATGAACTGCCCTGTCGGAATGTCGAGCGACAAACCGCGCAGTGCACGAGTTTCGATGGGCGTTCCGGCATTAAACGTAATGTGAAGGTCTTGTGCTTTCAGCATGACATTACCCCTTGATGCCCGAACGCAGGCGCTTTTTAAGTAGCGGGATGACCAGAGCCACGGTCACCAGCACAGCCGTAATCAAATTAAGGTCTTGCGCCTGCAAACCGATAAAGTCGGCGTTAAGGGCAAGCGCCACAAAGAACCGGTAAAGCACAGCGCCCAAAATGGCGGCCAGGGTCATGAACAGAATACGGCGCGACGACAAAACGCTTTCGCCGACAATGACAGCAGCCAGACCAATGACAATGGTACCGATACCCATGGAGATATCAGCCCCGCCCTGCGACTGTGCGAACAATGCACCGCCCAGCGCACAAAGCGCGTTGGCGATGGCCAGCCCCAGTATGACCATTGAGCCGGTAGCCACGCCCTGAGCCCGCGCCATGCGCGGGTTGGAGCCCGTAGCCCGCATGGCCAGACCCGACTGGGTGTCCAAGTAGGCATCGAGCAGCAGCTTGACCACCAGCACGATCAGCACCATCAGCAACGGCCGGAAGACAAAGTCATCGAGGCTTTGAGGTTGCAATTCGGTGAAGACCGTAGGGTCGGTGATGAGCGGGATATTGGGTGCGCCCATGACACGCAAATTTATCGAATACAACGCGATCATGACCAGGATACTGGCCAGCAAATCCATAATTTTGAGCCGAATATTTAGCCACCCCGTCAGGGCGCCGGCCAGGGCACCAGCGGCCATAGCCGCCAGAGTTGCTATAAACGGATCGACATCAGCGCCAATCAGTACCGCAGCTACAGCGCCGCCCAACGGAAAGCTGCCGTCGACGGTCAGATCGGGAAAACGCAGTATGCGAAAAGAAATCAAGACGCTCAAGGCGACCAGGCCAAAAATAAGGCCGATCTCCAGAGCCCCCCACATCGAATAAATGGACATGCCAGCTCCGGGCCGGGGCTACCCCGGCCAGATGTGAATTTATTGAATGACGTTTGCCGCCGATTTGATCAGGTCAGGCGACAACGTCACCCCCTGCTTTTTGGCGGCGTCCAGGTTCAGGTGCAGCTCGAGCTTTTCGCCCATTTGAGAAGGCATCTCGCCGGGCTTGGCCCCTTTCAGGATCTCGACCGCCATAGCCCCAGCCTGCAACCCCAGGTCGTAATAATTGATACCCAGCGCTGCTATTGCTCCCCGCTTGACGCTGTCGGGGTCGGAAGCCACCAGCGGAATCTGAGCGTCGTTACCGACTTTGACCAGCGCCTCGTAGGCCGAAACCACGTTGTTGTCGGTGCTGGTATAAATAACATCGACACGACCGATAAGACTGCGCGCGGCGGCCCCCACATCGACCGTACGTGGCGCGCTGACCTCGGCCAGAGTCATGCCGTAATCGGGCAGCAGTTCACGCATCTGACGCACAACTACCGCAGAATTGGCCTCGCCGGGGTTGTACACCATACCCACTGTTTTGGCGTTGGGCACCACCTGTTTGATCAACTCGATTTGACGCGTCAGTTCAAGCTGATCGGAGACCCCGGTAACGTTGGTGCCCGAGGGCTCGAACGACGGCACTAACTGAGCTTCGACGGGGTCAGTCACTGCCGCATAGACCACTGGAATGTTTTTGGTGGCCGCCACGACAGCTTGCGCCGACGGCGTGGCAATAGCAACAATGACGTCCGGCTTGTCACCGACAAACTTACGGGCAATTTGTGCCGCAATAGCGGTATTGCCCTGCGCCGTCTGGAACTGCCACTCCAGGCCTTTGTCTTCGGTAAACCCAGCCTTTTCTAGTGCTGCTTTGACGCCATCTTTCAGCGAGTCAAGCGCGGGATGCTCGACAATGGAAGTGACGGCGACCGACTGGGCCCCCGACAAGGCAGGCAACGCGAGGGCCAGGGCCATTACGGCGCCCATTACAGGTTTAATCATTGCTGACCGCATAGAGGTTCTCCTGAAAATAATGAACGCTATTTTACTGAAACCTTAAAAACAGATTAAAAGCTCGCACGGCCTGTAGACCGAGTCTGCGACAACAAAGAACGTGCCCACTGCACAGCCGGCAAACCGTAATCGCGCTCGACGACATGGGCGCGGTCAAGTAGCTCGGCCACCGAGACATCAAGCAACGGTCCTTTCAAGGCCAGTATCACCCGATTGCCAGCGTCAATCTCCGGCAGCTCGATCACCCGTCCGTCAAAGACCTCGCGAATCCGTTGGATGTTCTTTGGAAAGCTGGCATGGTCGCCGAACAGGTTCACTGTCACAACGCCAACGTCATCCAGCGCGTGATAACAATCCTGATAAAACGCAAGGGAGTCGCGCACAGGGCCTTGCGCCTCAGCATCGTACAAGTCCACCATAAGCGCGCGAAATCGCCCTACGTTTTCGGGGCGCGCCACCCAAAGAGCGGCGTCGTCATGATCAATCACCGACCGCTTTGATTCAGGCAAGCGAAAATAAGCGCGGCAGATCGCTGTAACAGCAGGATTCCATTCGGCAGTGATCAGTTGCGAAGCCGTTGTCTTGTGCGCAAAGCGTAACAACGACCCGGCACCCAGGCCCATAAAACCCAATGTATCGGTTCGGGTCGGCTCTAAAAACAGCAACCAGCTCATCATTTGCTGCGTGTAGGCCAGCACCAGCTCGGCGGGCCGCTTGACTCGCATGGCCCCCTGTACCCACTCTGAGCCAAAGTGCAAATACCGTACGCCATCAAACTCCGACAGCGTCGGCTCGTCGGCAGGCCCCGGCGCCAGCTTGGTCATGACAGCCCCTTGAAATCGAGCGTAGCCACCACCGGCGTGTGATCGGACGGTTGCTCATTGCGCCGCGGCGTCTTATCGATGATGCACGCGGCGCAGTGCGGCACCAGAGGCGCCGACAGCAAGACGTGATCGATACGCAAGCCGGCATTGCGTCTGAAGGCAAACTGACGGTAGTCCCACCAACTAAATGACTTCTCTTCTTGCTCGAACAAGCGGAAGGCGTCGGTAAGCCCCAGCGCCAGCAAGCGCTGGAAAGCTGCGCGCTCAGGTTCGGACACAAGAACATCGCCCGCCCATTTGGCCGGATCATGCACATCAGCATCGGCGGGCGCTACGTTATAGTCGCCCAAAATGGCGAGCCTAGGGTAGCGCTGCATTTCGTCGCGCAACCAATCGTGCAACGCAGCAAACCACTCAAGCTTGTAGGCGTATTTATCACTATCTACGGCCTGCCCGTTAGGGCAGTAGGCACTGATGACACGGATATCGCCTACAACAGACGGCAGGGTCACTGCTATCACGCGCTGCTGCGGGTCTTCGAAGTTAGGCAAGTTAACTTGCACGTCGGTGCCGACCTCGCGCGACAGCACCGCTACCCCATTGTAGGTTTTTTGCCCTGCCCAACTGGCTTTGTAGCCCAGCTCGGCCAGCGCCTCAACCGGGAATTTTTCTTGCGGCAATTTCAGCTCTTGCAAGCAAAGCGCATCGACAGGGTTGGCCTCAAGCCAGGCTATTACTTGCGGCAGCCTGACCTTAAGCGAATTGACGTTCCAGGTAGCTAATTTCATTGTGGTCAAATCACGACTAGAGAAAAGCGCACTAGCGTAGCATTTTCAGGGGCCAGACGCGCAATGCCCCCCGCGCGTAAGTTACAATCCAGCAATGAAAGTATCCAGCCAGATCGTGTCCGCCCTGCCCCAGGGCCTTATCCTCGATGTCATCATCGAAGACCTGACTTTTACCGCCTACGTGGTTGTCAGCGCACCCGACATCCACCTGGTGGCCGAATTCGTCTCTCCCGAGGCCTATCAGCAGGCCAATGACTGGCACGTCACGGCCATCGAGACCGCCGACGATGCCGAAAACCAGGTGCGCGACATCGCGTTCAACATGAACCTGAATGATGCGGCCGTTTTTTTGTGCGCCGACACCGCCGCCTACGAAGCGACCCTCGAAGCGCTCGGTCAGGCGCCGCTGGCTGGCTAATGCTATGCTCACGCCCTTCACGCTAACGTAAATCTGTCATGACGATTTCTTCCGGCTCAATATTCATGGTGGTTGCACCCAGCGGCGCAGGCAAGTCCAGCCTGGTCAACGCCCTGCTCGATCAAGACTCCAGCATTATGCTGTCTATTTCGTGCACCACACGAGCCCCCCGCCCCGGCGAGGTCGACGAACAACACTACCGGTTTGTCACCCAGGACGAATTCCTCGTCATGCGCGACAACAACGCGCTGCTCGAATGGGCCGAAGTCCATGGCAATTTTTACGGCACCCCACGTGACCGCATCGAAGAAGCCACACGCGCCGGGCGTGATGTACTCCTCGAAATCGACTGGCAAGGCGCGCGCCAAATCAAAAAGCACTTTCCCGACGCCATAGGCATTTTTATTTTGCCGCCGTCCATCGAAGCTCTCGAAAGCCGCCTTAAAAAGCGCGGGCAAGACGCCCCCCATGTCATCACCAAGCGTTTACTGGCCGCAGGCAGCGAAATGTCGCATGCTTCAGAATGCCAATATGTTATTATTAATCAAGAATTTAGCGTCGCTTTAACACAGCTCTCGCAAATCATTTCGGCAGCCCGTTTGCGCTACCCGGCACAAGCGGCACGCCATGCTCAATTATTTTCCCAACTGGGCATCAGCCCAACGGCAAATTAAGTCGTCGTAACCCATTGTTTACCAAGGACATCACACCATGGCCCGTATCACCGTAGAAGATTGCCTCGCCAAAATCCCTAACCGCTTCAACCTGACATTGGCAGCAACTTACCGTGCGCGCGAGCTGGCCCAAGGTCACGAATCGCGCATCGAAAGCAAAGACAAACCCACCGTAACGGCACTGCGCGAAATCGCCTCCGGCGTTACCGGCATCGAAATGCTGCGTAAAGTACCTACCTAATTACTGAGCGTTTATGGCGTTCTCCAGTCTTCGCGATGCTTCAACAGGGCTACTTGCTGTCTTCAGAAAAGGGCCCCGGCTGCGACGACGCGCCCAAAAAACAAAAGGGCGGCAGGGTGCCGCACCTGAACTCGCTTCCGCCTCGCCTACCATCGCATCGCTGGCGCCATTAACCCAAATTCTGGCGCAGTACCTCGACGAAAAAGACATCGAACGGGTCAAAGAGGCTTACCGGTTTGCCGACCAGGCCCATTTGGGGCAGTTCCGCTCCAGCGGCGAACCCTATATTTCTCATCCCATAGCAGTCACAGAAATCTGCGCCGGCTGGAAGCTCGACGCTGATTCCCTAATGGCAGCCTTGCTGCACGACGTCATGGAAGACCAGGACGTCCCCAAACACGAACTGGCCGAGAAATTCAGCCCTGATGTCGCCGAGATCGTCGACGGCTTGTCGAAACTTGACCGGCTCGAATTTGCGACCAAAGCAGAGCAACAGGCCGAAAGCTTCCGCAAAATGCTGCTGGCCATGTCGCGTGATGTGCGCGTCATTCTTATCAAGCTGGCCGATCGTCTGCACAATATGCGAACGCTCGACGCAGTCAGCGCCGAAAAGCGTCGCCGTGTGGCACGCGAGACGATGGAAATTTACACACCCATCGCGCATCGGTTGGGGCTTAATGCGCTGTACCGCGAACTGCAAGACCTATGTTTTCAGGCCACCTACCCTAACCGCTACGACGTCATTAAAAAAGCGGTCATGGCGGCTCGCGGCAACCGCCGCGAAGTGCTAGGCAAAATTACAGACGCAGTCAGAGTGGCCCTGCCTGCAGCCGGCATCGAAGCCGAAGTCAGCGGCCGCGAAAAATCACTATTTGGCATCTACAAAAAGATGCTCGAACAGAAAAAGTCATTCTCCGACGTACTCGATATCTACGGATTCCGGGTGGTCGTGCATACCCTGCCCGAATGCTATCTAGCCCTGGGCACGCTCCATCAGCTTTATCGTCCGGTACCCGGTAAATTCAAAGATTACATCGCCATCCCAAAGCTCAATGGCTATCAGTCTTTGCACACCACGTTAGTGGGCCCATATGGTACGCCAGTCGAATTCCAATTTCGCACCCGCGACATGGATCGCGTTGCCGAAGAAGGCGTCGCGGCGCACTGGCTGTATAAAAACGACGACAGCAACCTTAATACGCTGCAGAAGCGCACGCACCAGTGGCTGCAATCGTTACTCGACATTCAAAGCCAAACGGGCGACTCGGGCGAATTCCTCGAACACGTCAAGGTCGACCTGTTTCCAGACGCGGTTTATGTATTTACCCCGCAGGGCAAAATTGTCTCGCTACCACGGGGTGCAACGCCTGTCGACTTCGCTTACTCCATCCACACCGATATCGGTAACCAAGCGATTGCCTCAAAAATCAACGGCGAATTTTCGCCATTGCGTACCGAGCTTAAAAGCGGCGATGCGGTCGAAATCATCACTTCCCCGGCCTCTCGCCCCAGCGCACAGTGGCTGAATTACGTGCGCACTGGGCGCGCGCGTTCTGAAATCCGCCACTACCTGCGCACTGTCAAATATGAAGAATCCGTCGCCTTCGGGCGCCGACTCCTCATGCAGGCTTTCGACCAGATCGGCCTCGACTACCCGGCCGACGAAGACGCCAACTGGGATAAACTCGCCAAAAGCTCGGGCGCTTCGTCTCGCGAAGAAATTTTGGCAGACATTGGTCTGGGTAAGCGCCTTGCCGCAGTGGTTGCACGCCGTTTTGCCCCCGAGAACCCCATTTTAGCCACCACTGCAGCCGCCGTCGACGAGCTCACCTCAGCGCATGCAGCGTCTATTCTGATTCATGGCAACGAAGGCCAGGCCGTGCAACTAGCCAGTTGTTGTGGCCCCTTGCCAGGCGATGCCATTGTAGGGGGCATTCGGCTAGGCCATGGCCTGGTTATTCATATGGCCGACTGCCCAGTCGCGCAGCGCCAGCGCACCAAAGAGCCCGAGCGCTGGGTATCAGTGGCCTGGGCTTCAGATACCGCACGCCACCTGAACACGCGCCTTGATGTTACCGTGATAAACGAACGAGGCGTGCTGGGTCGTCTGGCAGCAGAAATTACCGACGCAGGCTCGAACATCACTCACCTGACCATGCAAGACGAGGCCACTGCCACCGGCTTGCTGCATCTTACCGTGCAGGTCGACAGCCGCAAGCATCTGGCTCAGGTCATACGGGCCATACGGCATGTGCCGCAAGTACAAAAAATTGTACGGGTGAAAGGCTAGCCTTCAGCGGGCTTTATTTCTTGGCCATGAACAATGCCGGATCAACGCGCTGATTGTTCAGACTGACATTCCAGTGCAGATGTGGGCCCGTGGCTCGGCCGGTAGCCCCCACTTTGCCAATTACTTGCCCACGCTTGACCTGCTGCCCCACCGTCACATTTTGCGCCGATAAATGGCAGTACATGGTCACCAGACCCTGGCCGTGATCAATGAACACGGTTTTACCATTGAAGAAATAATCATCGACAATGGTCACGACGCCGTCGGCAGGCGCCTTGACTGGCGTACCCGTGGGCACGGCGAAATCGAGCCCTGAATGCGGGTTACGCTCTTCGCCGTTAAAAAACCGCCTCAACCCGAAGGGGCTGGACAAACGACCCTGCACAGGTGGATCGAGCAAGATATTGCTGGGGGTGTCCGGCCTGAACTGCGCATAAGCAGCCATCTGAGCGTTGTACTCACGCTCGAAACGGGCCAGCTGCTCGGGGTCGGGAGACACATGCTTTTTATTTTTTAACGTAATGTGCTGCGACTTATATTCGCGAGCGCCGACATTAAAAGCAATGGCTTTGCGCCCCTGGGGCAAGTCCGCCTCAACGGTTTGTTTCCCCGGCTTGACGTCAAGCCCTATACCGACCAAAGCAATATAGCGGGCATCACTGTCTTTAATGACCATTACCGGATGGCTTTTGTACGTTACGGCCGGCGGCTGCGGCAACAGCCCCAAATCGAGTACGGCAACCCCGCCCGGAAACGGGTGGTTAAGTGTGCGTGCGATATAACCTTGTGCCTGCGAAACACCCGACAACACCATCAACAAAAAAACAGCCACGAACCTTTGGAACAACATCTTTACCCCAACAATACATTTATTAAGCCGGCACAGCACAATTTACACATATTAGATAGCTATGCGCCGCAGCCGCTAGGTTGCCCGACGTGTATTGCAAATAAGCACGCCCGACAACACCACGACAAACCCAATAAGCTGGATAAGTGTCAGGCGATCGCCAAATATGAGATAGGCCTCGATGGCGACCAGCGCGGGCGACAGAAACATTAGCGAAGACGCCGTAGCGGCCTGCCCTCGCCGAATAATGTAAATAAGCAGCATTGTGCCAATACCCGTCAGCACAAATGCAGCCCAGAGCAAAGACGCCCACAACTGAGGCGACCAATCCCAGCGGGTTTCACCCAAAATAACGACAAACACCCCGGTAAAGAACAGTGTGCCAAAATTTTGCAACGACAGGGCGACACGAATATCGACCGCCTGAATGGATGTCTTTTGCACAATTGTGCCGAAGGTAATCGACAACACGGCCAGCACGCCGATAAAAAAGGCCCATAACGGGAACGCGCCAACCCCAGTATTCATAAGGGCCGGCTGAACTACCAGGAACACGCCGATCATACCCATGAAAATGCCGAACCAAACACGCCGTGTTGGGATCTCTTTGAGAATGGGGATAGCCAATACGGCCGTCAACAAGGGCTGCACCGACCCAATGAGCGCCATGACTGCCGGCGGCACGCCACCTGCAATAGCCCAGAACACCCCGCATAAATACATGCCCTGCAGCAAAATACCCGCTAGCATATGCTTGGGCACCTCGCGTAGGGGCGGCCACTGGACCTTGCCATATAGCGCAATGCCGGTGAACAGCACCGCTGCAATACAAATGCGCACAAACAAGAATAAAGTCGGGTCGGCATACGGCACAATGGCCTTGCCTACAATAAACCCCGTTGACCAGATAAATACAAACAGTGCTGCTATAAAAAACATTTTTTATTGTGTCCCGTGTAGTCTCCCCGCCGTAACATACCACAGGGCGACCAAGACCACATACGGCAGCAGCACATAGATCAGGCCGGTAGCGCCGCTATCGATCCGGCATGTAAACGTAACTCGCGGTCGCAACGCGCAGCAACGGCAGGGTCATGGGTCACCATGACCAGCGTCGCACCCTGCTCTTTCAGCAACTCAAACATCAGCTCGATAATTTTCAGCCCGTTTTGCTCATCTAGGCTACCGGTAGGTTCGTCGGCAAACAACACGTCGGGCTTGACCACAAAAGCACGCGCCAACGACACGCGCTGCTGCTCACCACCCGACAATGTCTTGGGATAATGATTGGCACGGGCCGACAAACCGACGCGCTCAAGCATTTGGCGCGCCGCCTGCTCTGCCGGGCGCCCAGCCAGCTCAAGGGGCAACATCACGTTTTCGAGCGCAGTAAGATTGGGCAGCAATTGAAATGACTGAAATACAAAGCCCACATGACGCGCACGAAGCGCAGCCCGTCCTTCTTCATCTAAATCAAATAACGACTGCCCCATCAAGCTGACCGTACCCGAGGAGGGAACATCGAGGCCGGCCATGAGTCCAAGCAACGTTGACTTGCCCGACCCGGATGCCCCGGTAATGGCCAAGGCCTCACCCGCACGGGCGGTTAGACTAACGTTATCCAGAATAGTGAGTGTCCCTGTGGCGTCGGACACACGCTGACAAAGGCTTTTAACTTCTATAGAACAAGGCAGATTCATGCGAACTCGTTGGCTGTTATGTGTGGCGACCCTATTGTGCCTGATAACCAGTACGGTGATACGGGCAGAGCCCGCGACATCCCCCGTTCAACCCCCGGGCATTCTGGTCATTGGCGACAGTCTGTCGGCCGAATACGGGCTGCGCAGGGGCGCAGGCTGGGTCAACCTTCTTACTGACCGCCTGGCACAAGAAAAATTCAATTTTCGGGTCAATAACGCCAGCATCAGTGGCGACACAACCAGCGGGGGCAAAAGCCGTCTGCCAGCCGCACTTGAACAGTATCAACCCCATATCGTCATCATTGAACTGGGCAGCAACGATGCCTTGCGCGGGCTGTCGCTCGATATGACGCGCGATAACCTGACCGACATGATCACCATGACCCAAAACGCGGGCAGCAAGGTTGTTTTGGTAGGCATGCAAATCCCGCCCAATTACGGCCGACAATACACCGAAGCGTTCAAGGGCCTGTTTACCGAACTGGCCAAGGCACACGACACCGCCCTGGTGCCGTTTTTGCTGGATGGCATAGCTGCCGACCGCCAGATGTTCCAGTCGGATGGGATTCACCCCAACGAAGATGCTCAGCCGGTATTGGCTGAGAACGTTTGGGGCGCGCTTGAGCCTTTATTGTTAACGACCAATGCCCGAAAAGACACACGCGTCGCGAACTAAATAAGCACAATACAAAAACCCGCCCATTTTGCTGTTAATGCATTTAATCCGACAACAAGCGGGCTAAATGACGACATACAAAATGGGCGGGTTCTGATTAGGGTAACCGGCCTGATTGTTATTGCTGCTCGGTTTCACCCTGAATAGCGGCCTGTGCGTCGGGCAAAATTTCCACACCCAAGGTTGTACGCATGGCTTTAAGCACGGCACGCTCTTCGGCTCGGCCCCATAAATTGTTGAGCTCTTGAGGCAAATTTGCCAACGCCTGGCCGCCGTCGTTACCTGGCGTAACGCCTTCAAGGCGAACCAGGACATAGCCCGCCTGGCCCGACACACCGGCGTAGGCAGGCAACGTTTCGGCCGGCATGCGGAACGCAGCCTCGAGTGCCTGCGCACTCATATTCTGTGGGCTTACACGGCTAACCGTAAGCGAAGAGCCAAAGCCTTCGGGAACGGTGCTGCCGTTGGCACCACGATACTTTTCAAGATCGGCCTCGCCGGCTTTACGGGCCAGATCGAGCGCCTGCTCTTGCACCAGGGCTTCGCGAATAAACTCTGACACCTGATCGAGGGGCTGAATGCTCGCGGGGATAACTTCATCAACACGCACCACGACCAGAGTGTCGGGGGTAATTTCGATGACACCAGAGTTTTGTTTCTCGGCCATGAGTGCGGGCGAGAACAAGGCGCGACGCACACGCGCATCTTCGAGAATAGAAGCATCAGGGCCCGCTGAAGCCGCCTGCCCTTGAACCTGTTGCTCGGGCAGAAGGCGGTCTTGCGCAATGCCCGTCGCGGTACGGATCTCGACGCCCAGAGCCTGAGCGGCCGGCGCGAGTGTCGTAGCATTGTCGTAGGCCAGGTCGCGCAGGCTTGAGGCCATTTCGGCGAAGCGCTCGGCACCCAGTTGGCGACGGATTTCGGCCTCGACCTTAGCCTTGGCTTGTTCGAAAGTTTCACCGCGTTCGGGTTCAACTTCGGAAGCCATGAAAACGTGGAAACCATCAGGCCCTTCAACCACACCCGATACATCACCCTGATTCAGGGCAAAAATGGCGGTTTCCAGCTCGGCGGGCAAAATACCGCGGGTGATCCACCCCAGACGCCCGCCGTCTTTGGCCGTGCCTATGTCTTGCGACTCGGCCCTGGCGACGTCGGCAAACGAAGACTTGTCAGCCGCCACTTTTTCGGCCAGCGACTGTGCTTTAGCGCGGGCCGCTTCACGCTCTTGAGCGGACGCGTCGGCGCCTGACTTGATCAGGATATGGTTCAGCAACACGCGGCCCGGCAACACATAACGCGACTTGTTCTGGTCGTAGTAGGCCTGCATTTCGGCTTCGGTAGGCGCAGGAAGCGCCTTCATGGCGGCGGCTTCATCAAGGACAAGGTACTGGGCACGTACGTGCTCGGGAACCTTCAGACGATCTTCGTTCTTGCTGTACCAATCTTTGACCTCGGCATCAGACACTTTGACCTGATCGGTATAAGCACTGGCTTCGTATACTTTAAGGCGCAGGGTGCGTTGCTCGGTGAGGGCGTGACGCAAACCCGTGACGACCGAGGCGGGAACGCCAGCCGTAAAGCCAATAGGGCCCAAAACACGTTGCAAGGCGAGCTCGCCCCGCTGACTTTGTTCGAAATCGCGGCTGCTGATGCCCATTGAGGCCAGAACTTCGTCGTAGCGCTCGGGGGAAAACTGACCGCCGACTTGCAATTCGGGGATGGCGGCAATGGCACGACGCAAGACGTTGTCAGAAACACTAAAATGCGCCTTGGCGGCGGTTTCAATAACAACGCTACGATCAATCAGCGACTCGAGGAGATTCTCGCGGGCCTGAGGGTTATCGAGCAAAGACGGGTCGAATGCAGCGCCCATGTTGGCCTGCAACTGCTGCATCTGGTTGCGCTGTGCCGCATTGAAGTCTTCCAGGGTAACCGAGGCGTCGCCAATCTTGACCAGGTCTTTATTGCCCGAAACATAATTGGTGTACCCGCTGATACCCACTAGCGCGAACGACGGGAAAATCAGGATGACAAGGACAAGCAGCATCAGACGCTGATGCGTACGGATAAAATCGAACATTAATTCAACCCACAGAGTCGCCCGCGCGCCATAGCGTTACGTGACGATTTATACCCAAAAAAATTACGGCCTTAATACGGTGCAGCGAGTTTACCACCGGTTCGGGCCACACCCAATTTTATAAAAGGCACGCCCTTGTTCAGTTACCGCCACGCTTTTCATGCCGGCAATCACGCCGACGTACTTAAACACAGCATTCTGGTGCAAATTCTTGATTACTTCAATCAAAAAGACACACCTTACTGGGTAATTGACACCCATGCCGGCGCCGGCATTTACGACCTGACCGACGAATGGGCGACCAAGAACGCCGAATTTACTGATGGACTGGACCGCGTTCTGGCTACTGAAAAGCGTCCGCCCATGATCGAACGCTACCTTGAAGCAGTGGGCGATTTCAACCCCGACGGCGTAGCCAACTACTACCCTGGGTCACCCTGGCTAGCCATGCAGGCGTTGCGCCAAAAAGACCGCCTGCGCCTGTTTGAGCTACACCCCAACGAAATCGCCATACTGCAAGAAAACCTGGCGCAACAAGACCGAAGCGTGCAAAAAAAGGTCATGGTGTATGAGCAAGACGGATTCACCGGCCTAAGAGCCTTGTTGCCGCCGCCAACGCGCCGCTCCGTCACCATTATCGACCCGTCGTACGAAGCCAAGTCAGACTATCGGGCCACCTTGCAGTGCGTACAAGACGCCTTGCGGCGATTCCCGACCGGATGCTACGCCGTTTGGTACCCGCTGGTGCAGCGACGTGAGGTCACCGAACTTCAACGTAGCCTTGAAAAACTTAAAGATTGCAGCTGGGTCAACGCCACGCTAAGCGTGCGCAAGCCGCCCAGCGACGGCTTTGGCCTATTTGGCAGTGGTATGTTTATTATTAACCCGCCCTATACGCTGCACGATGCACTGGCCCGTGCGTTGCCGTGGCTGTCAAAAACGCTGGCGCTCGACAACCGCGCAACGTTTACGTTAAAAAAATCGGGGGCTTCGAAAGACAAACCCAAAGACAAAGGCGACTGAAGCCGGTAGGCTAGGCGGCGCTGCCAACGCGCCGCCGAACTTGGCCTCATGAACAAAAAGGCAACCGCCAAAAACCGGCTTGATTAGAACTGTTCGCCTTCGCGCAAATATCGCCACTTACCTGGGGGCAAATCGCCCAATACAATGCGCCCCATGCGCACGCGCTTCAGGCCCACGACCTTAAGCCCCACTTGCTCGCACATCCGGCGAATCTGACGTTTTTTGCCTTCCCACAAAATAAAGCGCAACTGATCTTCGTTTTGCCACGAAACCTCGGCGGGTTTGAGGGTTTGGCCATCTAGACTTAGGCCGTGGTTAAGCAACTTGAGCCCGTTACTGCTGATCTTTCCGTCGACCCGAACCAGATACTCTTTCTCGATGTCGGAATGCTCGTCGATCAATTGACGTGCGATACGGCCATCTTGGGTCAATACCAGCAGCCCTTGTGAATCGATGTCCAGACGCCCGGCCGGTGCAAGCCCGCGAAGATGGCTACGATCAAACTGGATCGTCGACTTTTCGGGGCGATACTGGGTTTTTTCTGAAATGAGCGTTGCTGCTGGCCGGTAGCCGCTTTCGGCCTGCCCTGACACATAACCCACCGGCTTGTTCAACAAGATAGTGACCCGCGCCGTCTGACGCTTCTGGGCCTGGCGATCGAGGGTGATTTTTTGCTGCGGGTAGGCCTTGCTGCCCAGTTCGGACACCACAACGCCGTCGACACGGACCCAGCCGCGCTCGATATAGCTATCGGCCTCGCGACGCGAACACATTCCGCGTTCGGCCATGAGTTTTGAAATTCTGATTTTTTCCATAGCCGCCATTGTATGCATTCCCGATGCGGCACGGTTGCCGACCGACCATTGCACCGTTCAGACGTTGTATGGCTGCGTCAAAAATAACAAACTAGTGCGCCAGAATCTTTGATAGAAAATGACGGGCGCGCTCGGAACGGGCTTCTGGATTATCAAAGAACTCCAGTTTCGGGCAATCCTCAACAATCTGACCCTGATCCATGAAGACAACGCGATCTGCGACCTTGCGCGCAAAGCCCATTTCATGGGTCACCACCATCATGGTCATGCCTTCTTTAGCCAGATCAACCATGACATCCAGCACCTCGTTAACCATTTCCGGATCGAGCGCCGAGGTGGGTTCATCGAACAGCATGGCAATCGGGTCCATGGCAAGCGCACGCGCAATGGCAACCCGCTGCTGCTGGCCGCCTGATAGCTGGCCCGGAAATTTGTGCATGTGATCGGCCAACCCTACCCGCGTCAAAAGCGCCCTGCCACGATCGGCAGCTTCAGTTTCAGATCGCCCAAGCACTTTGACCTGAGCCAGGGTGAGATTACGCATGACCGACAAATGAGGAAACAGCTCGAAATGCTGGAATACCATACCTATGCGCGACCGCAACTTGGGCAAGTTGGTACTTGGCGCTCCTACCGAAATGCCGTCTACCCAAACCTCGCCCTGTTGAAAAGGCTCGAGCCCATTGGCGGTTTTAATCAGCGTGGACTTGCCGGACCCCGATGGGCCGCACACAACAACGACCTCGCCGCGACTGACTTGCGTGGTGCAGTTTTTAAGTACCTGAAAGTCACCATACCACTTGCTTACATTTTTAAATTCGATCATGCAATACTTACCGGATCAGCGCACCACTGCGGTTCGCAGCTGAAGCCGTCGAACCAGGCGTGATGCCACATAAGAAATAACAAAATAGACCACCGCCGCGAAAATGAACATTTCTACCAAGCGGCCGTCGCGTTGCGCCACGATATTGGCGGCACCCAGGAAGTCGGTTAACGACAGCACGTACACGAGCGAGGTATCTTGAAACAACACAATGACCTGAGTGAGCAATACCGGCGTCATGTTGCGAAACGCCTGCGGCAAAACAATAGTGCGCATGACGCCAAAATAATTCAGACCCAGCGCATACCCCGCGTCGAACTGGCCACGAGGTACCGACTGGATACCCGCACGCATGATTTCGCAAAAATACGCGGCTTCGAAGAGCGTAAAGGTAATGAGCGCCGAGGTGAACCCACCCACGGGCACAGGTGCACCCGCGCCCGTTAGCCAACCCACAATATAGGGCACCAGAAAATAAAACCAGAAAATAATAAGAATGAGCGGCAGTGCCCTGAAAATATTGACATAGCCGCCGGCAAGGGCCGATACCCAACGACGTGAAGACAGACGCATCAGCGCCAGTATCGTCCCCAAAACCAGCGCCAGCAGGGTCGACATAACCGTTAGCTTCAACGTAAAAACCAGCCCGGTACCCAGCAAATAAGGCAAGGCATCGATGATGACGGCGAAATCGAAATGACCCATGCCCACCCTACTTTGCCGTACCCATGAAACCGGGTACTTGCAACCATTTTTCAAAACGCCGCATGACGACCACAATAACAATATTGATGAGCACGTACAGCAACGTCGCTGCCGCAAATGACTCGAAAATCTGGAAGCTGAACTCTTGCATCGAACGTGCCGCACCCGTAATTTCGAGCAGACCAATGGTAAACGCCACTGAAGAGTTCTTCACCAGATTGAGCGCTTCGGAGGTTAGCGGTGGCATGATCATGCGCACCGTAGCAGGCAGCAGCACATGACGGTAAACCTGCGACCGACGCAGCCCCAGGGCAGTAGCGGCCATGGCCTGCCCTGAAGGCAAAGCCT
Source organism: Pusillimonas sp. NJUB218 (assembly GCF_003788685.1). Classification (NCBI taxonomy): domain Bacteria; kingdom Pseudomonadati; phylum Pseudomonadota; class Betaproteobacteria; order Burkholderiales; family Alcaligenaceae; genus Pusillimonas; species Pusillimonas sp. NJUB218. The sequence goes on along the minus strand of NZ_NQMK01000005.1, from coordinate 30,551 downwards.
CAATGCCCGCCCGCACTTGTTCGGCCACCCGGGCCGACGTAAACAGGCCCAGACACACCACCGCCGTCCAGAAGGTGCTCAGGACCGGGTCGGACTGCTTGATGAAATCGCCCCAGGCCTGCGGCAAAAGCTCGGGCACCACGAAGTACCAGAGAAACATTTGCACAAGGAGTGGGATATTGCGAAAAAGCTCGACCCAGGCGCGACAGCAGGCCACAACGCTGCGTCGCCCGGTGGTATTGAGCACGCCCACCAGAAAACCCAACATCAGGGCCAGCACCCAAGCTGCAACAGACACGCCCAGCGTCCAGTAAAGGCCACCAATGAGCGTGTCAAGATAGGTGCCTGTCCCGTCGGGAGAAATCTCCCAGAAAACGGACCAGTTCCAGTTGTAATTCATACCGCGGCCCTGTGCGGGTTACGGCAAGACATAAGCGGCCGGATCGGGCGAATCGGTGGGGTTTTGAATGACCTTGCGCAATTCGGGGGTCATGGGCCAGTTAAGTTTGATACTTCGCGGCGGGATGGCCTGCATGAACCACTTGTCGTAAAGGGTATCAAGCCGGCCATCGCGCATCATCGCTTTAACCGCATCGTCAACCACCTTTTTGAAGGCCGGATCATCTTTGGGCAGAATGATGCCGTAGGGCTCGGTGGTATAGGCTTTTTCGCTGATCATCCAGTCTTCGGCGTTTCGCGAATTAGCCACCAGCCCCGCCAACAAAATGTCATCCATGAAAAACGCCACCGCGCGGCCACTGCTGACAGTAAGGAAAGCTTCGGAGTGGTCTTTGGCTGTGATGATCCGCATGCCCAGGTTTTGTTCAGCATTGGCCTGGGTTAGCCACCGCAAGTTGCTGGTGCCTGCCGTAGACACCACTGTTTTACCTTTGAAATCGGCCAAATCAGACAACCCGGAGGTTTTCAGGGCCGCAAACCGGGTAGCCGTCACAAACGTAGTGGGCGCAAAACTAACCTGCTCTTGACGCTGGGCGTTATTTGTCGCCGAACCGCAGGTTAGGTCGACCGTACCATTGGCGACCAGCGGAATACGCGTGGACGACGTAACCGGCACTTGCCGTACATTAAGCTGCGTCAGCCCCAGATGCTGCTTGACGGCATCGACGATGCCATGACAGATGTCCATGGAATACCCGACGGGCTTCTGCTGGCCGTCGAGGTAGGCAAAGGGTATGGAAGATTCGCGGTAACCCAGTGTGATCTGACCGCTTTCTTTGATTTTATCGAGGCGACCCTGCGCATGCACAGACGACATGCCGCCCACCGTAACGGCGGCCGCCAAAACAATAGACAATAATCTCATGACTTCTCCTGTAACCTGACACATCTTTTTTAGTATGCCCGAACTCGGTCTGGATGACCTCGTGACATACCCTAGGTTTTACAGGAATTAACGCAAGATAACGCCGCGATAAACACCACAGATAGGTTCGGCGGCGTTTAGGTTTACAAGGCTTCGGGGCCGCTTTCGCCGGTACGGATACGGATGGCTTGCTCGACGGGCATGACGAAAATCTTGCCATCGCCGATTTTTCCGGTGTGTGCCGCTTTAAGGATGGCCTCGATGGATTGCTCGACAAGGGCGTCGTCGACCACCAGATCGATACGAATTTTGGGCAGAAAGTCGACCACATACTCGGCCCCCCGATACAGTTCGGTGTGCCCTTTTTGTCGGCCAAAACCTTTGACCTCGGTAACCGTTAGGCCGCTCACGCCGATCTCGGCCAGCGCCTCGCGCACTTCGTCGAGTTTGAAGGGCTTGATGATGGCAGTGATGAGTTTCATGCGGGCTCCGGGACGTTGTTTGATATGTTTTGTGTTGGCGAACCGCCCAAACAACGCGAACCGTAAAGCCGGCGCACTGCGGGCATAACGCTAAAATTATCGCACGCTCCCTTATAATTGCGCACTATGTCAAAAAATACTCACTCCGCAAGCCAAGACCAGTTCGCCAACAAGGCCCAAGCCTGGTCTGCACGTTTTTCCGAACCTGTTTCCGACCTGGTCAAACGCTACACGGCGTCTGTCGATTTCGACAAGCGCATGGCCGCGTTCGACATCCAGGGGTCGCTGGCACACGCCGACATGCTTTCGGCCATTGGCATTATCAGTGCCGACGACTTGGCCGCCATACAAAAAGGTATGACGCAGATTCTGTCCGAGATCGACGCTGGCCAGTTCACTTGGTCGCTCGACCTTGAAGACGTACACCTGAATATTGAAAAGCGCCTGGTCGAGCTGGTGGGCGACGCCGGCAAACGCCTGCACACTGGCCGGTCGCGTAACGACCAGGTGGCCACCGACATCCGTCTTTGGCTGCGTGCCGAGATCGACATCGCCATCGACCTGTTGCGCCAGTTACGGCACAACCTGGCCGCCCTCGCCAAAACACACGCTCATACCATTCTGCCGGGCTTTACGCACCTGCAGGTGGCCCAACCCGTTACCTTTGGCCACCACTTGCTGGCCTACGCCGAGATGTTCGCGCGCGATGCCGAGCGCCTTCAAGATTGCCGCAAACGGGTTAACCGTCTGCCGCTGGGCGCGGCCGCGCTGGCGGGCACCACCTACCCTATCGACCGCGAACGCGTTGCCCGCACGCTGGGGTTCGATGACATCTGCCGCAACTCGCTCGACGCCGTCTCCGACCGCGACTTCGCCATCGAATTCTGCGCTGCCGCCGCACTCATCATGACGCATATTTCGCGCATGTCCGAAGAGCTGATCATCTGGATGAGCCCGCGTGTCGGTTTCATCGAGCTGGCCGACCGCTTCTGCACCGGCAGCTCTATCATGCCGCAAAAGAAAAACCCCGACGTACCCGAGCTGGCTCGCGGAAAAACCGGGCGGGTTAACGGCAACCTGATCGGCCTACTTACCCTGATGAAAGGCCAGCCACTGGCCTACAACAAAGACAACCAAGAAGACAAAGAAGGCCTGTTTGATTCGGCTGACACCATTCGCGACACACTGACGATTTTTGTCGATATGGTCAACGGCATCAAAGTCAAGCCCGATGCCATGCGCGCGGCCGCACTACAGGGTTTTGCCACCGCCACCGACCTGGCCGACTACCTGGTAAAAAAAGGCGTGCCCTTTCGCGACGCCCACGAAACCGTTGCCCATGCGGTACGTACCTGCGAAGAGCAAAACTGCGACCTGGCCGACCTCAGCCTTGAACAGTTGCGGGCATTTAATGCATCAATCAATGAGGACGTCTTCGACGTTCTGACACTCGAAGGTTCGGTAGCCGCTCGCAATCACGTTGGCGGTACCGCACCGCAGCGTGTACTAGTAGAAGCCGAGCGCGTGCTTAAAGACACCGCAGCAACATAATCTGCCGCGTTAAACATGTGCAGTGTTAAAAAAGGGGCCCTCGGGCCCCTTTTTATTCGAACACGGCAATCGACTCAACGTGCCCCGTATGCGGAAACATATTAATGGCGCCGGCTGCCAGCATACTGTACCCCCCTTCGTTCACCAAAATACCGGCGTCGCGCGCCAGTGTCGCAGGGTTACAAGACACATAAACAATACGCTTGGGCCGCTCGTCAGGCGTTAGCGCAGATAACGCTCGTGCCACGGCTTCAGCCCCATCGCGCGGCGGATCGATCAGCATTCGGTCAAAGTACGCCAGGTCGCGCAACCAGGCCACATCAACCTCGAACAAATTAAGCACTGCAAAATCGGTAGTATCGGCCAGGCCATTAGCTGCAGCCGCTTCACGAGCACGATCAATCAGGGTTTTACTGCCCTCGATGCCCACGACTTCGCGAGCTTGGGTTGCCAAAGGCAACGTAAAGTTACCCAGACCACAGAACAAATCGGCAACGCGGTCGTTAGGCTGAACATCGAGCAGCGACAGCGCCCGCGCAATCAACGTTTGGTTAATGGCATGATTGACTTGAGTAAAGTCGCTGGGGCGATAGGCCATACGCAAACCAAATTGCGGCAACACATATGCCAGACGATCGGCATCTTCAGGCAACATGGGCTGAACGGTTTCAGGCCCTTTGGGCTGCAGCCACCAACTGACGTTATGCGCTTGCGCAAAAGCCATCAGCAACGCCTGATCAGCTTGCGTCAACGGCTCCATATGACGCAACAGCAACGCCGTGGTCTCATCACCTACCGCGACCTCGATTTGCGGGATGGCCTTGGGAATGCTGAGCCGGCCGATCAATTCGCGCAACGGCACAAGCATAGCCGACACATGAGGCGGCAGCACCAGGCACTCGGTCATGTCGGCCACATAAGCGCCCCGCTTCTCCCGAAAACCAACCAGCACCCCGCCCTTTTTATGCACCAGCCTGACAGACAGACGAGCGCGGTAACGGTAGCCCCAGACGGGACCATGCATGGGCGGCAAAATACGGTGTGGATGCACTTTGCCAATATGCCAAAGCGCGTCTTCAAGCGCACGTTGCTTAACCGCAACCTGGGCGGCTGGTTCGACGTGCTGCATTGCACACCCTCCGCACACCCCGAAATTGGGGCACTTGGGCGTTACACGCTGTGAAGATGAGCGCAAGATGCGCTCGGTACGCGCTGTATCGAACGACGGCTTGCGACGAACGATGTTCGCCACAACTTGCTCGCCGGGCAAGGCGCCCTCGACGAACACAACTTTGCCGTCGTGGCGGGCGACACCCCGGGCTTCAAGGTCGAGCGACTGAATATCAAGAACTAATTCGGACATGGGCTATTAGCGTGTGCAAAAAACGGTTAGGGCCGAATTTTGACACTCTAACGCCCATAAGTCGAATCAGGATGCCGGGCCGCGCTGCATGCGTTCGCTCTTGCGCTCTTGCTTATGCTCGGCGCGCTCGGCGAGCAGCGTCGACACTTTCTGGCGTTGCGTGTCATCCAGTGCATCCCAAACTGCCAGCCATTTATCGGTAATACTGGCGCGGGCCTGGATCATTTGCGCTTGCCGGTCGGCCATGGCTTTCGCCTGCGCGCGTGGGTCGGCTTTACCGGCCTTAAGCGCGTCGAGCTGTGCACTGCGCTGCGCCTGAATATCGGTGCGATGCGCTGACCAGGCCGCTTTTTGCGCGTCGCGCGCGTCTTTAACTAACGCCTTCTGAGCATCGGTCAGCGCAAGCGTGTCGAGTTGCTGCTGACTGATCATGCCGTATCCGGGGATCACCATCCCCTTTTGCGCATGCTCCATGCGATTGCCCTTGCGATCGTGATGGCTATGCCCGCGTTTGGCGTCTGCCGCGACGGGCGCTTGATCACCAGCGGTTGGCGCAGCGATAACGGGGGTGTGTAGCGCAACACTTGCAGCGATAGCCGCCAAAGCAGACGCAACGATAGAAGATTGACGTGCCATGATGAAATTCACCTGTAATGATTAAGGAAGCTTCATTGTCAGGTGAAGTACGTTTCGAGCTTGTTTCAGTCCGGGGTGAAAATCTTTCAACCGGTTTCGGCGTCCCAGGCGGCCAGGTATTCGCGCCAATGCGGAGCCTCGGATGCCGAAAGCGTTTGCCGGACGAGATCGACTTCGTTTTGATAGGCGACCGCATCGAGCTCGCCCTTAAGTAAACGAAACCGGCAGTAAACCAGCCAGGTGTTGACCACATCGGTTTCGCAGTAGGCGCGCACCTCGTCTTGTCGACCAGATGCCCAGGCGTTCCAGACCTGACTGCCATCCATGCCCAACTTGCCCGGAAAGCCACAAAGCTTGGCCAGCTCGTCGAGCGGCGCGTTGGCACGACCATTGTATTTGGCAAGCAAGTCCATCAGATCGATGTGGCGGTTGTGATAACGACTGATGTAGTTGTTGTATTTGAAGTCGCGGTCGTCTTCACCGGTGTCCCAATAGCGAGGCGCGGGTACCGCATGAATAAGGCTGCGGTAATGCAATACCGGCAGATCGAAGCCCGAACCGTTCCAGCTAATCAGCCGTGGCGTGTAGTGTTCGATGGTTTTAAAAAAACCGGCGATCAGTGCCGCTTCGGGATCATCGGGCTTACCCAGGGTTTTGACACGAAACCCCTGGGCATCACGAAATACGCAACCCACAACAGCAATTTTTTGCAGATGCAATGGCAAGAAATTGGAGCCGTGCGACTGCATGCGCGCCGCCTGCGCCGCCTCGACCACCTGTGCGTCGGTCAGATCGGCACCCCACCCGTTAAGGCGACGCAATCCCTCGACATCAGGGATGGTTTCGAGGTCGAAAACCAGAGTCGGCGTCATCGGGAAGGCAAATAAGCCAGTGGGTTTACCGGTGTACCGCTGCGACGGATCTCGAAGTGCAGTCTGGGCGAAGTGGTATCGGTCTGCCCGATCTCGGCAATTTTTGCGCCTTTGCTTACTTCTTGGCCGGTTTTAACCATGAGCTTGTGGTTGTGCGCATAAGCCGTGATAAAGCCGTTGGAATGGCCGATAAGAATCAGGTTGCCCAGACCGCGCACACCGTTGCCGGCGTACATGACTTTGCCGGATGCCGCTGCGGTAACCGGATCGCCCACCTTACCTTCGATATCGATACCCTTGGTGTTGGCAGTAAACCCCTGGATGATTTTGCCGTTGGCAGGCCAGCCCCACGATACAAGGGCCGCATCGCTGGCACGCGAGGGTGTAGCGGATGACGTGTCGGGCGCCTTGGCAGGCGTTGTGGGCGCCGGCGCAGGGGCAGGTGCACTGGCCATATCGGCATTGCCGCTAAGCCGCAGTGTTTGCCCAACCCGCAACTGGCTGGGATCGCTAATGTTATTGAGCCGAATCAGCGTATTGACATCGACATTATGCGTTTGCGCTATTTTGTATAGCGTGTCGCCGGGGCGCACGACATAAATACCACCCGCCGCAGATACAGAACCACCGCCACTCGACATATCGCTGACAGGCGCTTGCGTTTTACGTGACGCGCAACCCGCCAGCGCCACCATCAGCAACACACCGGCGATGCGCAGCCCCCTGGCATAGCGCGCGGGCGTGTGTGATTGAGGCCGAGCAGAAGCGCCAGACGTAAACGACTCTGCGTACATAAGAAATCTCCCTTACAACTGTGTTCCCGCGCGAAGCGGAACAAAACGAACTGATTCTAAATCTTGACGGGCGAAACTGGACGGGCCCGTACGTTCAACCAAAATAAGCCGTTGATTCGATGTGCCTTCGGGCGCAATAAGGCGCCCGCCAATAGACAACTGATCGAGCAACGCCTGCGGAATTTTTATGCCGGCCGCTGCAACCAAAATGGCATCGAAAGGCGCCGATGCCGGCAAACCGAGCATACCATCACCGAAAGACAACCTGACCCGTGTAGACAGCTTGAGCGCGCGCAGGTGCTCTCGTGCCAGGTCATAAAGCCCGCGGATACGCTCGATGGCATAAACATCGCGAACAAGTTGCGACAGCACGGCAGCCTGGTAACCACAACCTGCACCCACTTCGAGAACCCGGGACGGGACGCGACTTTCGCACACCACGGAAATCATGCGCGCCACGACCCAGGGCTGGGAAATGGTCTGACCATAGCCGATAGGCAAAGCGGCGTCTTCGTAGGCTCTGCTGGCCAACCCTTCGTCGACAAACAAGTGCCTGGGCACCGCCAGCATGGCCCCAAGCACGCGTTCGTCGGTAATGCCCTGGATACGCAGACGCTGTACCATTTGCGCCCGCAGACGATCGGAATTCAGGCCGAGATTGGCCTGAATGCGATCGACCCCGGCAACAGGCGCCGACGTTGCGGCACCAGTGATGACAGGTTTGCGCGCGGTCAAGCCCGGCGCACTGACCCGTGCATTGCTGTTGCTGACCGTCAGCCCATGCCCCAGACTGGAGCGGCCAAACCGATTGACCGTACCAGTACCAAACGGCGACCGGGTTACGGGTTTTCGCATAGCGGGCCAGCCCACCGGGTAACGGCGTCGAGCTGCTCGTGATAGGTAAGGTCAAGCCTGAGGGGCGTGACCGACACGTAGTTTTCTTCGATAGCGGCAAAGTCGGTGTTGGCCCCCGCGTCGAATACGTTGCCAACAGGGCCTATCCAGTAGACGGGCTCGCCATAGGGGGTTGCGCTTTTGATAACGGGCTCGGAGGGATGGCGCTTGCCCAGACGCGTCACCCGAGTACCAGCGAGCTGAGACGATGGCACCGCCGGAATATTGATGTTGAGCAACACTTTGCTATCGAGTGGCCGAGCAATATGATGCTCGACTACCTGACGCGCGACACGGGCAGCGTTATCGAGGTGTTGCCAGCCCCGCTCGACCAATGAAAACGCTATGGACGGAATACCGAACAGGTAGCCTTCGGTGGCGGCGGCAACCGTACCCGAATACAAGGTGTCGTCGCCCAAATTGGCGCCATTGTTAATGCCCGAAACGACCAGATCGGGGCGAAAATCGAGCAAGCCCGTTAACGCGATATGCACGCAATCGGAGGGTGTGCCATTGACGTAATAAAAGCCATTGGCGGCCTGCCGAACCGATAAAGGACGATTGAGCGTGAGTGAGTTTGACGAGCCGCTGCAATTGGTTTCGGGTGCAACGACCGTGATATCGCCCAGACCACGCAAAGCTTCGGTCAACGCCTCGATACCTGCCGCGTTGTAACCATCGTCGTTGGACACTAATATGCGCATTACGCTTCCATTTTGCTCGTATGAATGTGGCCAATTGTACCCGCTCGAAAACGACATGGGTGGCCTGTACAAGGTAGAATTGCCGCGCCTTGATTTTTAGTAAACGGAGTCGCTCCTGTCATGACTGTAATGATTGCCCTGGCTGTCAGCCTGCTTATTATCGCCGGCGCCTACGTGCTGGGCTCCATCCCGTTCGCGGTTGTCGTCAGCCGGCTCATGGGCTTGCAAGACCCCCGCACATTCGGTTCGAAGAACCCCGGCGCAACCAATGTATTGCGCACTGGCAACAAAAAAGCCGCCTTGTTGACGCTTGCGGGCGACGCGCTGAAAGGCTGGGTTGCCGTTTGGCTGGCAAAGACACTGGCCTCTGATTTTTCACTGGATACCTGGGTGATTGCGGCGGCTGCAGTGGCCGTGTTCCTGGGCCACCTTTACCCGATGTTTCTGGGTTTCAAGGGCGGCAAAGGCGTGGCGACGGCACTGGGCGTGTTGCTGGGTTTGCAGCCCCTGCTTGCGCTGGCAACCGTGGCTACGTGGCTGATTGTGGCTTATGCCAGCAAGTATTCTTCGCTGGCCGCTATTATGGCCGCCATTTTCGCGCCGCTGTATTACCTGTTTGGCGGCAATATTGCCTGGCGGCTTGAATCGAATATTGCCTTGGCCATCGTCGTCATCAGCGTCATGCTGTGCTTTCGCCACAGCGCGAATATCAGCCGCCTGATGAAAGGCACCGAACCACGCGTCGGGGCGTCAAAACAAAAAAACAAAGCCTGAACAACACGCGGCTTTTAATGCCGCGTGTATCTGAGCCTGCCACCGAGGGACACTACAGGCAGACTACGTCTAAATATCGTGCAACCCCCAACGCGGCCTGACGGTAAACGCATGAGACGAAGTCGACAAATCGACGAGACCGGCATTTACCCGCTGTGCGGCGGCAAACGCGATCATGGCGCCATTATCGGTACATAACGACAGCGGCGGGAAAAACACCTCGCCACCACGACGCGCCATTTCGCTTTCCAGACGATGCCGCAAATGCCTGTTGGCGCCCACGCCACCTGCAACCACCAAACGTTTCAGCCCGGTCTGCTTCATGGCCTTTAACGACTTGGACGCCAGCACATCAACAATAGCGGCTTCGGTGGCCGCCGCCAAATTGGCCTTGGCCGTTTCGAACGCCTCGCCGCCATTGACATCAAACGACTTCATTCGGGTCAGTACAGCTGTTTTCAGACCGCTGAAACTGAAATCAAGATCACCACTATGCAACATGGGGCGCGGCAAATCGTAGACCGTTGCGTCCCCCTGCTCGGCTAGCTTGGACAAAGCTGGCCCACCCGGGTAACCCAGGCCCATCAGCTTGGCAGACTTGTCGAAGGCTTCGCCGGCGGCGTCGTCGAGTGTTTCGCCCAGCAAGGCATAACGCCCCACCCCGTCGACCCGCATGAGCTGGGTATGCCCACCCGAAACCAGCAACGCTACAAACGGAAAATCCGGCTTAGGAGTGGCCAGTAACGGCGACAGCAAATGCCCCTCGAGGTGATGCACAGGAATAGCGGGACGACCCAACGACCAGGCAATAGACTGCGCCACGCTCGCCCCTACCAGCAAAGCGCCCGCCAACCCGGGCCCCGCCGTATAGGCAACGGCGTCAACGTCAGCCAACGTCATGCCTGCCGCCGCCAGTGTCTCGGACGTTAACGGCAACACCCTTTGAATGTGGTCGCGCGACGCCAGTTCGGGCACAACTCCGCCATACTCTTGGTGCATTTTGATTTGACTGTGCAGCGCGTGCGACAGCAAGCCGCGTTCAGTACAAACCAACGCGACACCGGTCTCGTCGCAGGAACTTTCATAACCAAGAATAATCATGTGGGCACAGTGTCGGACAAAATCGTTGGAAACCTAATAAATATGCGGGTAATTACGGTCTGAAATTAATACTGCACAGGGAAAATACGGCTTAGAATTGCACCGTCGTATTACCTAATATTCAAACTTGAAATAATTCATTGCCTAGGGAGGGCGCTGTATGCTTGAAAACCTGTTTAAGCTGCGAGAACACGGTACCAACGTACGCACCGAGATTTTAGCGGGTGTGACGACGTTTCTTACGATGGCCTACATTATCTTTGTGAACCCGGCCATTCTTTCGACCACCGGCATGGATAGCGGCGCCATTTTTGTCGCCACCTGCCTGGCTGCAGCCATCGGTACCCTGATTATGGCATTTGTTGCCAACTGGCCTGTCGGCATGGCGCCGGGCATGGGGCTTAACGCCTTCTTCGCCTTTACCGTCGTTGGTGCCATGGGCTATTCCTGGCAGCAAGCACTGGGTGCAGTGTTCATCTCCGGGATCATCTTCCTGATTCTTACCGTCACCGGCGTACGTACCTGGATTGTCGAAGGCATCCCCAAGTCGCTGCGCTCGGCTATTGTGGCCGGTATTGGCCTTTTCCTGGCCATCATCGCCCTGAAGAGCTCTGGCGTTGTTGTCGGTAACGAAGCCACGCTGGTTGCACTGGGCGATTTGACAGCCCCGTCTACCCTTTACGCCATCCTGGGCTTGTTCATCATTGCCGCCCTCGACGCCCTCAAGGTACGTGGCGCCATCCTGATCGGCATCCTGGCCATCACCATCCTGTCGATCCTCATGGGTCATCAACAGTTTGGCGGTGTGTTCTCTACCCCGCCAAGCCTGGCGCCCACCTTCATGCAACTCGACGTCATGGGTGCATTAAGCTTTGGCTTTGTTCACGTTATTCTGGTTCTGGTTTTGGTCGAAGTCTTCGACGCCACCGGCACCATGATCGGCGTTGCCAAGCGTGCCAACCTGATGCCTGAAGGCAAGCCAAACCGCCTGGGTCGCGCCCTGTTTGCCGACAGTACCGCTATTGTTGCCGGCTCTATACTTGGCACCAGCAGCACCACTGCCTACATCGAAAGCACCTCGGGTGTACAGGCCGGCGGCCGCACGGGTCTTACCGCCCTGACAGTTGCCGTGCTGTTCGTATTGGCGCTGTTCCTGGCGCCTTTGGCTGGCTCGGTACCTGCCTATGCTACTGCACCTGCCCTGCTGTACGTTGCTGGCCTGATGCTGCGCGAAGTGGCTGAAATCGACTGGCATGACGCTACCGAAGCCACACCGGCTGCCCTCACTGCCGTCGCCATGCCGTTCACCTACTCTATTGCCAACGGTCTGGCCTTCGGCTTCATCAGCTACGTTGTGCTTAAGATCATCACCGGCCGCATCAAACAAATCCACCCTGCTACCTTCATTGTGGGTGTGTTGTTCGTTATCAAATACACCTATTTCGGCGGACACTAAAGCGGCAACGTGCAATAAAAAACATAAACCAGTAAACTGGTAATCACTAGTAAAAACTAACAAGCGGCTTCACCAGCCGCTTTTTTATTTCGGGAGCCCGCATGAGTACGATCGAACTGACCAAAGACACCTTTCAGGCTGCCGTCCTCGACGACAAACCGCTTATCGTTGACTTCTGGGCCCCCTGGTGCGGCCCTTGCCGCAGCTTTTCACCGGTATTCGAAAAGGTCGCTTCGCAACACGACGACATCACCTTTGCCAAAGTCAACACCGAAGACCAAGAAGAACTGGCGGGCGCACTGGGCATCCGTTCCATCCCGACACTCATGGTGTTCCGCGAACAGGTTTTGCTGTTCAATCAGCCCGGCGCCCTGTCGGCCAGCCAGCTCGAAGAGCTGGTGACTCAGGTCAAGAGTATTGATATGGCGCAGGTTCATGCCGATATCGCTGCCCAGCAGCAGCAACAGCAAGGCGAATAAAAGCCTGCTGGGGCGGCCAACAACAAAAATGCCCCTGGCAGACCATCGCAATAAAAAACGCGCCCGCTCAACGGGCGCGTTTTTTATAAGCAAAAGGTTTAGGACTGAGGTAGCCTGCCCGGTACAGACGAGTCAATTAGCACCGGTCGCAACATCAACGCGGCCCTGTCCACGCGTCAGGTTAGCAAACTCTGTAGTGAACGCAGCTAAGTGCTTAACGGGGATTTCCAGTTGCCAGCATACGCCTTGCGCGTTAAATGTTTCGGCAACAACTACGGCACCGTAGCCTGCCAACCTTGATTGCACCAAGGCCATATCCGAGAACCGCACTTCGCAATCGACGCGTGACTTTTCTACCCGCTGTATTTTTTCGGCCTGACGCAAACATTGGGCCGCCGCGCCGCCGTAGGCGCGAACCAACCCTCCGGTGCCCAGCTTGATGCCGCCGAACCAGCGTACAACCAGCACCGCTACTTCGTCGAGCTGCTGCCCCTCTATTGCCTGAAGGATGGGCTTACCCGCTGTGCCTGTCGGCTCGCCATCGTCGTTAAACCGGTAAGCCTGGCCCACTTTCCAGGCCCAGCAGTTATGGGTTGCCGCCGGGTCGCTGTGCGCGGCAATGAAGGCGGCTGCATCTTGTGCACTTTGCACCGGCGCAGCCCAAACCGCGAAACGACTTTTGCGTACTTCTTCTTGAAACGAAACCGTGGCAACTAGTGTGTACGTCACGGCAAAGCGTTAGCCCTCGATACCCCGAGACGCGAGATAGTCGTCGTAACCGCCCGCGTAGTCAACGACCTGACCATCGTGCTGGATTTCGAGAATGCGTGTGGCCAAGCCCGACACGAACTCGCGGTCGTGCGAGACAAAGAACAGCGTACCTTCGTATTTTTCAAGGGCATACTGCAATGACTCGATCGATTCCATATCGAGGTGGTTGGTGGGCTCGTCGAGCAACATAACGTTATGACGACTCAGCATCAGGCGACCAAAACTCATTCGGTTCTTTTCGCCGCCCGACAATACCTTGACCGACTTAACGATGTCGTCGGCAGAAAACAGCAGACGCCCCAAGACTGAACGCATTGCCTGGTCGTCGTCGCCCGGCTGACGGAAATTGGCCATCCAATCGAAAAGATTATCGTCGGACTGGAACTGATCGGAAACGTCTTGGGCCATATAGCCCAAGTCGGCGTTTTCGGACCACTTGATACTGCCCGCATCGGGGGCCAAATCGCCCGCCAGCATGCGCAGCAACGTGGTTTTACCGACACCGTTGGCCCCGATAATTGCGATTTTTTCGCCAGCCTCGACCATGGCCGAATAAGGCCGGATCACAGGGTGGTCGTAGGATTTGGAAATGCCTTCGATAGTCACGGCAAGACGATGCATGACTTTCTTTTGCTCGAAGCGGATGTACGGGTTCTGACGCGAAGACGGCTTGACCTCGATGGTGTCGGCTTTGATGCGATCGATTTGCTTTAAGCGCGACGTCGCCTGACGCGATTTGGACTTGTTGGCAGCAAAACGACGCACGAAGTCTTGCAGCTCGGCGACACGCTCTTTGGCTTTAGCGTTGACGGCACTGACGCGTTCACGGGCCTGGGCTGCAGCCAACATGTAGTCGTCGTAGTTGCCTGGGTACACGCGCAGTTCGCGGTAATCCAGGTCGGCCATGTGCGTACATACCTGGTTCAGGAAGTGACGGTCGTGGCTGATGATGATCATCGTGCTTTGGTAGCTGTTCAGCACGTTTTCCAACCAGCGAATGGTATTGATATCGAGGTTGTTGGTGGGTTCGTCGAGCAAAAGCACGTCGGGGTTTGAAAACAACGCCTGCGCCAGCAAAATACGCAGCTTCCAGCCCGGTGCGATTTCGCGCATAGGCAGATTGTGCTGTTCGACCGGGATTTCCAGACCCAACAGCAGCTCGCCTGCGCGGGCCTCGGCGGTGTAACCATCGTATTCGGCAAACTTGGCCTCGAGGTTGGCCGCTTCCATGTAATCGTCTTCAGTGGCCTCGGGGTTAGCATAAATGGCATCGCGGCGCGCCATGACATCCCACATTTCGGCGTGGCCCATCAAGACGACGTCGAGCACCCGGATATCTTCATAGGCGAACTGGTCTTGACGCAATTTACCCAGGCGTACTCCGGGTTCGAGCGATACGTTCCCCGACGAAGACTCGAGGTCTCCGCCAATGATTTTCATGAAGGTCGACTTGCCGGAACCGTTGGCCCCGATCAGACCGTAGCGGTTGCCCTCGCCAAACTTAACGCTGACGTTTTCAAATAAAGGCTTGGGACCAAACTGGATCGTAAGATTAGCGGTAGAAATCACTTAAAACGTATCACCAAAAACAGGGTTGACCGGATGGGGCACACAACGCGTAACCCACCATCACAAAACAAAAATTAAGGTTAACCCGGTAGTTTACCCTAATGCTCGTCGAGCACCAGATAAGCCATGCCTTTTTCGGTGGCGATGCCGACATGTTTACCTACCGGCAACGTGGCCTTGACCCGCACATGACCATAAGGCAAGCCGGTTACCACAGGCACTTTAACGGTTGAGCGCAACCACTTGATCACACTGGCCATATCGAAACCATTATCGTTTTTAGCCAGCTTGTAATCGGTGAAGTGGCCCAGCACGATAGCTTTTTGACGGCCCAGAATACCCGCCTGCCATAGCTGGCTCAGCATGCGTTCGACCCGGTACGGGTGCTCGGCCACGTCTTCAAGAAACAAAATTCCACCGTCGATGTCCGGCATGTACGGCGTGCCAACCAAGGCCGCCACCATAGCCAGATTACCGCCCCACAATACGCCGCGCGCATCGACCTTGTCGGCATCAGGCGATTCAAAACTTAAAATTTCAAGCTGGCCGCTTAGGGCTTCGTTAAATAGCGCAGCGGTCAGATCGTCGAGCTTTTTGGCGCCAAAGTCGCCTACGGCCATCGGCCCCGAAAAACTTTGCGCGCCGGTTTTAGCCAATAACGCCAGGTTGAACAGCGTGAAATCGCTCAGCCCCACAAACTGCTTGCCGCTTTGCGCCACTGCCGCCCAGTCGATAAATGGCAACAGGCGGCTCAGCCCGTACCCGCCACGCGTCGCCATAACAACGGGATGCTTCTGTTTGAGCGCCCGCTGTATACCCGCCAGACGCTGCTTGTCGGTACCCGCAAAACGTTCGTGTACGGCCAGCGCGGTGCGATCGACGGTGGTTTTAAAGCCCAACGCCTGCAGGCGCTGACAAGCCAGGTCGACGGCCGCGGGGTCGGAAACTGCACCCGAAGGTGAGATCAGGTAAATACCGTCGGGTGCGGGCTGGCAGTGGTCATGATGAGAGTCGTGATCATGGTGATGATCGTGGTGCGCGGCAGAGGCTTGAACTGGCATGGATGGAGGCAAACCGAAAAAGGGCTGAAGTGACACTGCTTTGGCAGAACCAAAAGGGTAACGCAACACCAACGCAGCAAGAAAAACAGTTTATGACGAATCCTCACCCCGCAGTGGCGGGAAGGTGCCCGACTGTGGCGACGAAGCATCCGTCTGCGGCAGCGAGGCATCTGGCAAAGTCGGTATGAGATTGGCCAGTGGTGGCTTGCCCTTTTGCGCACGAATAGCGGCACGCCGCGCGCGGAAAAAGTCGGACAGCAACGTGCCGCAGGCGTCGGCCAACAAACCGCCGGCCACCTGGGTATGATGATTGATCTGATCGATAGCGGCAATATCCAGCACGCTGCCGCACGCGCCCGTTTTGGGGTCGGCTGCCCCGAAGACAACCTGGGAGACGCGCGCATGCACCATGGCGCCCATGCACATTGTGCAGGGCTCGAGCGTGACGTAAACACGGGCCCCGGGCAACCGGTAGTTGCCCAAACGCGCGGCAGCATCGCGCAATGCGACGATTTCGGCATGAGCGGTGGGATCGTGATCGGTGATGGTACGGTTGTAGCCCGTGCCAATAATGCTGCCTTCAGCATCAACAACCACAGCACCCACTGGCACCTCGCCGATTTGCGCAGCAAGCGCAGCCTGGTCCATCGCCTGCTGCATCGCCCAGTGATCAGCCGGGGTAAAGAGGTCGGCAGGCATAGGTACGTCAGCCGACATACATTCGCGAATTCAATGTAATGCGCCCGGCCAGACTTTCTACGGCCTCTTCAAGCCATTGATAAAGCTCGGCATCTTCGTCGTAACGTGCCTGATTCAGATTCGACACTCGCCCCTCTTGGATAAAGCCCCAAGCCCGACTGCGCTTTTCGCGGTGTTTTCTGTCCCAGACGCCAAACGCTACGCCGCCCGACTTACGTACTAATGAGAAACACGGAATGTCGGTATAGCCGTCGCCAATAAAAATCATTTGCTGAAAGGGAATGCGCAGTTTGTCTTGATCGACTTTGCGATTGACCTCGAAAGGTTTGTTGCGCGACGCTGTGCCGACGATACCCTTTTGGATATGAAACAGATAACGCGTTTTATCGGTAAAACTGACAATGCGGCGCGGAAAATGAATTCCGCCATCGGGACCATAAATAAATTCAGAGGCCCAGATATCGGTGAACTCGTGGGCAATAGGCGTATGGCGAACGACATCGCCAATACCGCTGGAAATAAGATAAAACTCGAGCTGCACTTGCGGGTGCGCTTGCCGAACATGACGGCGCAAGCGATCGAACAGCGTAGTGACACCGTCGTGCAGCGGCAACCGCTGGCCCCATGCCTTAAGCCGCTCTTGAGTGATCAAGCCATGTTTTTGGGACTTTGACAGCTCGATCATTTCGTGAAGATACGCAGGTACCGGGTCCCAGTCATGGTGGTCGAGCAATGGGCCCACCCGGTCAGACCAGAACTGGCCGGCATCGACGCCTATTTCAGTTAGAAACCCGCTGGTACTATCGGGGGCAAGGGTATCGTCAAAATCAAAAACCAGGGCAATGACATCGGACATAGTATTTTTAGCGCTGCGAACTTTGCGTTTAATCAAGCTTATGGCCGATTTTCGTATTTAGAATCGAAACTGACGAAAACCGGAGTCCAACCCACTTTATAACCCGTCAGGAGACGCGCATGCTGGGACGTATCGCTATTGATCTTACCAAAGACAACAACCAAGTTCGCCGCCTCGAAACTACGCTGCGGCTAGCAAAAACGCACAACGCTGAAGTCGTCGGCGTCTACCCCAGCCCGGAGCCCTCCGATTATTTGCGCGACGGCAGCCTCATTCCTCGCGAAGTTAGCCAGATGATGACCGCCCATTTGGCGCAAGAACGCGACGAAATGAAATCGTTGTTCGAGGAGCAAGCCGCCGCAGCCGGTGTCAAGGCCACCTGGCGCAACCCCAAAGGCCTGTCGGAAGAAGTGCTGGCCTTGCATGCGCGATACTGCGACCTGGTCGTCATGAGCCAGACCGTCAAGCAAACTTCTAGTTTTCGCCCCAGTATCGCCGAAGCCGTAATTACGTCGGCGGGCCGGCCGGTGCTAATGGTGCCTTATATTGGCGAACAACGCCCAGTGGGTTCCCGAATTTTGGTGTGTTGGGATCACGGCCGTCGCGCCGCCCGTGCGTTTGCCGACGCCGCGCCCATTTTGGCCAACGCCAAAGAAATCGTCATCGTCAGCATCGACGAGCGATCGAACCGCCTGGTATCGCAGGATGTTCACGAAGAAGATATCGAAACCTATTGCGTTTCAAAAGGCTATGTCAAGCCTCGACGCGTACGCCTGGACAGCGCCAGCGCGGGCATTGGCAACACAATATTAAACGCCGCCAGCGACCATGGTTCTGACCTGATCGTTATGGGGGCATATAACCGTAGCCGCGCCAGCGAATGGATGCTCGGGGGAACCTCAAAAACCTTACTCGACTCGATGACGGTACCCATTCTTTTTTCGCACTAATAAGCCAGGCCCCCCGCATGCCGGCCCTCTGGGCCGGCATCGCCGTACAGCTCACGTAATACTGCCGGCACGTACCCCGGCAAATCATCAGATACCAACCCAGGGCCAAAACGGGTAGCTGCACGGGCATGAACCCATGTGGCTGCACATGCAGCCCAAAACGGGGGCATACCCTGCGCCATCAAGCCGGCAATTAAACCTGTCAAAACATCCCCCGTACCCCCTGTGGCTAAAAACGCCGGTGCATTGGTATTGACGACGGCCTGACCGTCGGGCGCAGCAATGACGGTATCGGCGCCCTTCAGCAACACCACTGCCCCTGAACGCTGCGCAGCCTCACGCGCCCGCGTCAGCTTGTCGGTGTCGGCGTCCCCAAACAAGCGCACAAACTCGCCCTCATGCGGGGTCAACACGCACTCGTGGTGCAAAGCCGACAACAATGACTGGGGCTGCGCCGAAAATGAGGTAATGGCGTCGGCATCGAGCACCAGGCGCCGACCGGTTGCCAAAGCACCCAGCACCTGTTCGCGAGTTTGTCCGCCGACGCCGGCCCCGGGGCCGATCACCAGCACGTTTTTGCGGCTGTCACTGAAAATATCGCGCAGGCTGCCCATATCGGTAAACGGCGTGACCATAATGCCTTCGAGAGCAGCGGCATATACCGGCCATGCAAACACCGGTGCAGCAACCGTCACCAACCCTGCGCCAATACGCGCCGCAGCGCGGGCCGACAAACGGGCAGCACCTGTCATGGTCTGCCCACCCACCACCAGCACATGCCCGCGGTGATACTTATGCCCTTCAAGCGACGGCCAGGGAAAATGGCGCTGCCAAAGCGCGGGGCTATTTTCAAAAGTAGCCGGCGCGATAGTGTCGAGCACGTCAGGGGCAATACCAATGTCTGCCAGTTCAATTTCTCCGCACAACCCGCGACCCGGAAACAGCACATGGGCAGGCTTTTTTCGAAAAAATGTGACGGTCAGGTCGGCGCGCGCCGCCACCCCTTGCACCCGACCCGTGCGACCATCAAGCCCGCTGGGCAAGTCGACCGCGCATACGGCCAGGCCGCGATGCCGAACCGCTTCAATGAACTCGGCCGCGTCGCCGGTAACCGGCCGGCCAAGGCCTGCCCCAAACAAGGCATCAACCAATAACTCGGCCTCGTCGAGCAAGCCGACGGATAACGTTTGAACAACGCCTTCCCACAAGGCCGCATGGTGTGCGGCATCGCGGCCCGACGGCCGAGTGCCGTTGAGCGCCCCAACCTGCACCGGCCAGCCATGCGCCGCCAGATGCCGTGCCACCACATAACCGTCGCCGCCATTATTACCGGGGCCACAGGCCACCAATACAGAGCGGCGCGGCCAGCGACGCATAATGGCCTGCGCGACGGCACGCCCGGCGGCTTCCATCAGGTCAATGCCCGATACTCCTCGTGCCACGGTCGCCGCATCGGCCTGGGCCATTTCAGCGGGTGTCAATAACGCCGTTGGTTCGTGTGTGCTCATGGTAGTCTTTATACTGATACGACCTGCCGGCCAATGCATTTAATCTTAGGGCAAATCGGGCCGGCTGCGTATCGGCGATTCATCAGAACGAGGGCTGTGTGGCATCACCTATTATCTCTATCCGCAACGTATCCAAGACCTACGCTTCCGGGTTTCAGGCGCTGGATAACATCAACCTGGATATTCATCGCGGCGAGATCTTTGCCCTGCTAGGCCCGAACGGCGCCGGCAAAACAACGCTTATTAATAGTATTTGCGGCCTGGTCAATTTAACCGCCGGGCAGGTGACCATTGACGGCTTCGACAACGTAAAACAATACCGGGAAGCCCGCCGCTGCATCGGCCTGGTACCGCAAGAACTTACCGCCGAAGCCTTCGAAAAAGTATGGAATACCGTCAGCTATAGTCGTGGGCTGTTCGGCAAGCGCCCCAACCCTGCGCTTATCGAAAAAATCCTCAAGTCGCTGTCGCTCTGGGACAAACGCAACAACCGCATGCTGACCTTGTCTGGTGGCATGAAAAGGCGCGTTCTGATTGCCAAGGCACTGTCACACGAACCGCCGGTATTGTTTCTTGACGAACCTACGGCCGGGGTCGACGTTGAACTGCGCAAAGGCATGTGGGACGTCATTCGCGGGCTCAAGCAAGAAGGCGTCACCATTATTTTGACTACGCATTACATTGAAGAAGCCGAAGAAATGGCTGATCGCGTCGGGGTGATACGCCAGGGGCGGCTGATTTTGGTCGAAGACAAACACACCCTGATGCGTTCGTTTGGTAAAAAGCAACTTACCCTTGAACTAAAGCAAGCGCTAACCCGCTTGCCCGATACCTTGCAAGACCCGCACATTGCGCTGTCAGCCGACGGCCGACAACTGGTGTACACCTACGACACCAAAGACGACACCGCCGACATTGCCGCCCTGATCGACCGCCTTTATCGGGCCGGTATCGTATATACCGACCTGCACACGCGCCAAAGCTCGCTTGAGGATATTTTCGTCGACCTGATCAAGGAGACGAAATGAACGTACAAGCCATCAAGGCCATTTACATGTTTGAAATGTATCGCCTGCGCCGCAACCTGTCGCAAAGCGTGCTGGCCCCTATTTTGTCGACGTCGCTTTACTTTGTGGTGTTTGGGTCGGCCATTGGCAGTCGTATGGCGGATATCGACGGGGTCAGTTACGGCGCCTTTATTGTGCCGGGCCTGATCATGCTGTCAGTCCTGACGCAAAGTATTTCCAATGCGTCTTTCAGCATCTATTTTCCGCGCTTTACAGGCACCATCTACGAGCTGCTATCGGCACCGGTTTCGTATATAGAAATTTTGATGGGCTATGTAGGAGCCGCGGCGAGCAAATCGCTGGTACTGGCCCTCATCATCATGGCGACCGCAACATTTTTTGTGCCCTTGCGCATCGAACACCCGGTCTGGATGGTGGTGTTTTTAGTGCTGACTGCCCTTACGTTCAGCTTGTTCGGATTCATTATTGGCGTGTGGGCCGACAGCTTCGAAAACCTGCAGATAGTGCCGCTGCTGATTGTGACGCCGCTCACATTTTTAGGCGGCAGCTTCTACGCCATTAGTATGCTGCCGCCGTTTTGGCAGGCCGTTAGCCTGCTTAACCCGGTGGTTTACCTGATCAGCGGATTTCGCTGGAGCTTCTACGGCGCGGCCGACATCAGCCTGCCGGTTAGCCTGGGCGTAACACTGGGCATTTTGGCTGCTTGCTTGGGCATTGTGGCCTGGATATTCAAGACCGGTTACAGGCTGCGCAATTAGCCCATTGAAAACGCCGCCCTGATGGGCGGCGTTAACGTTGACGGATAGCCGCAAAAACCCGCGGCCTAATCGCGGAAGTTATTAAACTGCAACGGTAGGTCGACTTCTTGCTGACGCAGCAAGGCAATGGCCGACTGCAGGTCATCGCGCTTTTTCCCGGTGACACGCAATTTGTCACCATTGATCTGGGTTTCGACCTTGAGCTTGGCCGCTTTAATCGCCGCAATCAGCTTTTTGGACACCGATTGTTCGATACCCTGGCGTACCGTCACTTTTTGTCGTGCGCCAGATACGTTCTCGGCAATTTCACCCTCTTCAAGGCAACGCACATCAATGCCGCGTGCCGACAAGCGACCGCGCAAAATATCAAGCATCTGACGAAGCTGAAACGGGCTGGGCGCCACTTGCGTGACCACATACCCCTCAAGCTCGAAGGTGGCATTACTGCCCTTAAAGTCAAAACGGCTGACCAGTTCCCGATTGGCCTGGTCGACCGCGTTGCTTAACTCGTGTTTATCGACTTCGGAGACGACGTCAAAAGAAGGCATGACAATTTCCTTGAAAATTAAAACAAACCAAAAAGCTTGAGCACCAGCGGCACCGCCAGCGCAGTAGCGATCCCGTTAAGACACAACCCCAGCGCAGAGAATGCACCGTTGGTTTCGCCTACCTGTATCGCTTTGGCCGTACCGATGGCGTGGGCCGACAGCCCCTTGGTAAAGCCGTGAATGACCGGATCGCTGATGTGTAATACGCGCAAAATAGGGCCGGTAATAATAGCGCCTGCTATTCCGGTAATGGCTACTGCCACCGTTGTAAACGATGGCAACCCGCCGGTTAGCTGGGCCACTTCCATGGCTATGGGCATGGTGGCCGACTTGGGCGCCAATGACAATAGGGTTTCGGTAGAGGCCCCAAACAGCCAAGCAATACCCAGCGCCGAAAAAATGGCGGTAAAACAGCCAACCACTAGGGCCACGGCCAAAGGCTTCCAGATACTTTTAAGACGAGTCAGCTGGCTGTACAGCGGCACAGCCAGCGCGACGGTTGCGGGGCCGATCAGAAAGCTCATGAAGCGGGTGCCCTCTTCGTAAGCCTGAAAAGGCGTGCCAGAGACCACCAAAAGCCCAACGATGGCCACAACCGACGTCAGCACCGGCAATAAAAACGGGTGACTGCCTGAACGCTTGTAGAGCATCAGAGCCAACAAGTAAATGACGGTTGTAACGGTAACCCACACGAGCGGCGATGCCTGCAACCCCGACCATAAAGACATCAAGGCGTCGGTCATGATTGCCCCCGATTCTGGCGCTTGAGCATCCAGGACAGGGTGAGCGCCGTTACCACGATGGTAATAGCCGTACCCAAAATGCAGGCCAGCAGAAACGGCAGCCATTCGGCCGCAATGCGATCGAAGTGCAGCATAATGCCGGCCACGGCCGGAATGAATAGCAGCATCAGGTGCTGCAGCACGTGCTTGGCCGTATCGCGCAGTGCCGCTGGCAAGCGACCACGCCACACCAGGCCGGCAAACAGCAATAGCAACCCCACCAGCGCACCTGGCACTGGCAACTGCGTCAAGCGCACAAACACTTCGCCAACCAACTGCAACACAAGCAATACCGCCACTGCGGTCAACACCGGCATGTGTTTTCCCCTTTATTGATTTGTTGCACCCAGACCAGGATGACCACGCGTGGTCATCGCTTGTTCAAATGTCAGTCAGGTGCACCGTTCTACAATACACAGAACCAATGGGCACAATGCCCAACATCGCTATTTTTTCACCAAGACCTCGTCGTGCCTACCCATAATACAGAATTCAGCCTGCGCAAAATTGCGGTTGCCGCCTTTGGCCCATCGTTGCTGTTTGGTATTGGCGAAGGCGCAATTTATCCGATCATCGCACTGACTGCACGCGAGCTGGGTGCGTCGGTAGCATTGTCCGGGCTTATTGTGGCCCTGATCGGTATCGGCTCATTGCTCAACAATATCCCGGCGGCTTTGTTTATTGCCCGATTCGGCGAGCGCCTTGCCATGGTAGGCGCCTCGTTGCTGAGCCTCATCGGCTTGCTATTGTGCCTGCTGGCGCCACATGCCCTAGTGCTGGCTTTGGGCGTGCTGCTTATCGGCATGTCGAATTCAGTCTTTTTACTGGCACGGCAAACCTATCTGACCGAAGTGGTTCCCATCGGCATGCGGGCACGGGCGCTGTCCACCCTGGGTGGCGTCACGCGTATCGGACTTTTTGTCGGCCCCTTTCTTGGGGCCGGCGTTATGCATTTTACGGGGCTGTCAGGCGGCTACCTGGTGGCGCTGGCCGCTGTGGCCGCAGCCGGTGCTTTGGCTTTCACTATCCCCGATTTCGAACACAAGCCCGCTGCACAGGCCCCTGGCGACAAGCCGGCCGGCCCAAAACCTAATTTACGCAATATTGCCCGCCGTCATGCGCGCACCTACCTGACGCTGGGGCTGGGATGCGTCTGCGTCATGGCCATTCGTTCATGTCGACAGGTGGTTATCCCCTTATGGGCCGCACACATCGGCGTAGACGCTACCACTACCGCCGTCGTGTATGGGCTAATGGGGGCCATCGACATGCTGCTGTTCTATCCTGCAGGCAAAGTCATGGACAAAAAAGGACGGCTTTGGGTCGCCCTGCCCTCGATGATCATCATGGGCAGCATGCTGCTCATCATGCCCTTTACCACAAGCCTGTCTGCCTTCATCGTTGTCAGCATGATTCTGGGGTTTGGCAACGGAATTGGGTCGGGGCTTATCATGACGATAGGTGCAGACGCGTCGCCGTCCGAGGGAAGACGCCAATTTTTGGGGCTGTGGCGCCTGCTATCAGATATTGGCGGCAGCACCGGGCCACTAATGCTGTCAGGCATAACCGCTTTAGTTTCGCTAGGTGCCGGCGTTGCCATGGTAGGCGGGCTGGGGTTTGCCGCGGCCTGGGTGTTCTGGCGGTGGTTGCCCAGGCCACAGCAGCACTGAGCAACAGGCGCATAGCTCACAATAAGGCGTTACCCTTGCGGTGCGCGGCCGCCAGCAGCGCCGCTTGGCAAACCTTGGCTTTTTTCTCCAGGTACATACTTTTATCGGCGAACTCAATCAATTGCGATTCATCTGTACCGTGCTCGGGGTAACGCGCAAGCCCAATACTGGAAGCAATGTTAAAGCTGTGCCCGTTCAAGACACATGGTTGGCTAAATACGTCACGGATTTTTTTAGCGATTACTTCGGCTTGCTCTGGCAATGGGCTGCGATGCAACAACACAATAAATTCATCGCCACCCACACGAGCGACGGTATCCGATTCGCGCACACACAGCTTCAGACGCCTGGCCACTTCTTTTAGCAAAAGGTCTCCGATGCCGTGGCCCAAGGTGTCGTTGACTTGCTTGAATTTATCTATATCAAGATAAAGCAATGAAAAACACGCTTGCTCTCGTCGGGCTATCGACAATGCAACCTTCAGACGGTCGTATAGCAATGCGCGGTTGGGCAGGCCAGTCAACTGATCGTACTGCGCCATTTGCTTGAGGCGCATCTGCATTTGCTGACGCTCAATGGCAGCAGCGATTTGCGTCGAGACAAACTGCAACAAAGCCTGATCTTCGTGGCTGTAGCACAACCCGCCGGGATGCCTGTTAAGCACAATGACACCGATAACTTCGTTTTGCGACTTAAGCGGCACGCCTAACCACGCCACGGGTTGCACACTTGAAGAAACATCAAGTTCGGCAAGATATGGCCGCATTGTGTCGGGCGCCAGCAATATGGGTAGGCCCGTACGGACAATTTGACGACAGAGTGGGCCGGAAATTTCCTTGAGCAGTGCCAACCTACGGCAGCCGGCATTTTCCGGATACGGAAAACCAAGCTCGCCTGTTTCGGAGTCGATCAACGCAACCGAGAAATCATCAACCGGTAACAGCGTGCCCACAATCTGATGAAGATGCTGAAATAACGTCAACACATCATCGGCGCGGTGAGCGGCTTCGGAAATGGCGTAAAGAGCCGCCTGTAAAGATTCGGCCCGCTTTCGTTCAGTAATGTCGCGCGCAACGCCAATACGTAACTGGTCGGCCGACGACCACCGCGCCGACCACATGATGTACACAACCTGCCCGTCTTTACGGACATAGCGATTCTCGAAGTGAAGCTGCGGGCAACCAGACATGACCTCTTGCACCGATGTGCGAGTGCGTTCGCGGTCTTCGGGCAGCATCAGGTCGAACATGTTTTTGCCAATCATTTCTTTTGGCGTGTAACCGAAAATACGTTCGCACGACGCGCTTGCGAAGACGATGGAGGCATCCAGGTTAACCGCAAAGACAGCGTCCATCAGAAGATCAACGAAGCTGGCCATCGGCGTGTAGGCGTTCGGTTGCATATGAAAATTATAAAGCGTGACAACCATTTTTCGCGGTATTTTTCTCCCCATCTGGAACTGCACAACACACCCAGGCATTGAACCGAATTTGTCCTAGACAAATAAAATATTTAAGCGTATCGTTTGAGCATAGTTACACGACAGTAATCAAATACATCGCTTTGTGTAAATAGAAGCCAATTTCAGCTCAAAACCCTTAAGGCCAAACGAATGAAAGAACTCGACATTATTGCTTTTGGTAAATCAGACATCGAAAACACCCTCGGGAAAATGTCTTCCGGCGAAATAGATAAATTGGCGTTCGGCGCTATTGAACTAGACAAAGATGGGACAATTCTGAAATACAACTCGGCTGAAGGCGCCATTACAGGGCGTAACCCCGCCGACGTAATCGGAAAGAACTTCTTTCGCGACGTTGCTCCCTGCACGTCTAAAGCCACCTTCAAAGGGGTGTTCGATGCCGGTGTCAAAACAGGCGACCTGAACACTATTTTCGAATACGTTTTTGACTACCAGATGAAGCCGACAAAGGTCAAAGTTCACATGAAACGGGCCATCAGCGGCGACACGTACTGGATTTTTGTTAAACGCATCTAGGCGAAAAAAATGACAGGGCAATCGGCATCACCAACCTGCTGGTGGGAACAACCGGGTGTCCTGCATCGCGTCGTCTGCGATCTGCTCAACGCTGAGTTGACAACGATGCGCAGACGGCCGCTCTTGCACACCCTGCCCTGGCCCAACGAGCTGCACCTTATTCGTGACCTGGGCGCCGACTCGCTAGAATTGCTGTCGCTGGCCACCAGCTTGTCGGAACTGCTGCACATACATCGGTCCGGTATTGAAGACTACTTGCTGGCCAGGCTTGAAATACAAGATTGGGTTTCGGTCGCCTACACCAGCCTAAGGCAACATAGCGCCGACATTACCTTCAGCACATCGGGCAGCAGCGGCACACCCAAGCGGTGTGAACACAGCCTGGCGTCGCTGCAACAAGAAATTAGCGAACTGAGCGTTTTGTTCGACGGGCGTAGACGTGTACTAAGCGCTGTGCCGGCGCACCACATTTACGGGTTTTTATTCACAGTTTTACTGCCACAAGCCTTGAGCATTAAGGCCGAGCAGATTATTGATGTGCGAACCAGCAGCCCAGGCGCATTGTTATCGGCCATGCAGCCGGGCGACCTGGTTATTGGTCACCCCGATTATTGGCAAAACTTAGCGCGCTTGGCACGCGCATTGCCAGATAACGTCGTCGGCGTGACATCGGGCGCTCCATGCCCCAACGCAGTGGCTATTGATATGCGTGCTGCAGGGCTAAATAAGTTGGTACAAATTTTTGGCAGCAGCGAAACTGCGGGTATTGGGTGGCGCGACGATGAAACTGCCCCATACACCTGCTTTGCCTACTGGCAAGCACAAGACGACGGCGCCGCACTTGCCCGGCGTATGCCCGACGGTGCAACGGCCCGATTCACGCTGCAAGACCACCTGACCTGGCAAGATGAAAACCATTTCAGGCCAGCAGGCCGCCGTGACCAGGTCGTACAGGTGGGTGGCATTAATGTTTTCCCGGCGCGAGCGGCTAAGGTCATAGCGCAGCACCCCGCCGTACAAGACGTTGTCGTCAGGCTAATGCGTGCAGACGAAGGCAACCGCCTTAAAGCATTTGTAGTGCCCCGCGCAGGCTACGAGGACGATTTGATGCTGGCCGAAACACTCGCCGAATGGGCCAGCGCTGGGTTAAGTGCAGCCGAACGGCCGGCAACCTATACCTTTGGCGCGGCATTACCCCGGCAAAGCAACGGTAAGCCTGCCGACTGGATTATTTGATCGCTGTGCGGAGCGTTTGAAGTTCGCCAACAAGCGCTGCTAGCCGGCTTGGATCGACCCAACCAAAGAGCTCAGCCGCGATCTGGGCCTCGGCATCGCTGAAAAATGCACTAGCCATAGCACCAGCTGAGGTGATTTGCAGCAGGTGGCTGCGCCGATCGTCTGGGTGTGGCTCACGGCGTAGCAGCCCGGCAGCGACAAGTTCATGCACTACGCGGGCGATCTGTCCCTTATCACGTCCAACTCGTTGCACAAGCCCTTGCTGGGTGATACCCGGCGCCTGCTGACAGACCAACAGTAGACGATAGTGTCTCGGCCCGAGCCCGGCTATCGGGCCTTCAACATTAAGACGCAACTGAATCGCCTGTCTGATGTTGGTGAAGAGACTGGTCAGCTCGTGCAGCAAATCTACCGGCGCTTTCGCAGGCAGGCGAACTTCCGAGCCGGAAGTATTAGAAAAGGTGCTCATACGGATATGGTTGTATATGTCAACTAAAATTGATAGAATGTTGACATTATCAACCAATATCCCGATTTTGTCATGAACCGACCCGTCGCCATGCCGTGGCTTGAGCGGCGTGCCGTAAGAGGCTATCGGCCCAGCAGCACAGCCGGGCTGAGTGCCGAAGGTGCACGTGCAATTTTCAACACATCGATAGGAGCCAACCAATGAAGCAACACCGTTACCGCGTAACCCTGGAGTATCTAGCCGATGCCAATGGCAACCCCCAGCAGTGCGACCCGTTGGTGTTCGAGGTGGGTAACCACGACGAAATTTTCGGCATCGTCGAACGTGTTCGCAGCCGCGAAGTGCTAGATGCGCAAGCTACTGCTGCATTGGTCGTCGGGCAAAAGCTGTTCGGCGAAGTGATGTTGGAGAATCGCAGCAATCCGCTATTTGCCGACTTACGGCCACATTTCCTTGCGTACATCAAGAAACTAAAGGGTTCAGTCAAGCAGTAAGAAGACCGGTCGATCTGGCGCTTCCCCTTGCTGCCCGCCCGTACCATAAAAAAAGCCACTAAGCCCGCAAAGATGCGGGCTTAGTGGCTTTTGATGGCTTCAGGTGCCTGGCTATGCCGCCAGACGATGGATCACTCCCACTCTATTGTAAACAAGACATTTTTATCTTTTATATTCAATGGCTTATTTTCCTGCTAATTGGTAATACCATGAAAAATACCATGCTCAGAAAAGGCTTAACAATATTTTGAAAAATTGCCTACTGAGCGCTGCCGCACAGCTCCATAGGCCGCTTTCCTGGCTTTGCTTCCAGATGTATGCTCTTCTGCTCCTGCAGCTAATGGATCACCGCAAACAGGTTACTCGCCTGGGGATTCCCTTTCGACCCGAGCATCCGTATGAGACTCATGCTCGATTATTATTATTATAGAAGCCCCCATGAATAAATCGCTCATCATTTTCGGCATCGTCAACATAACCTCGGACAGTTTCTCCGATGGAGGCCGGTATCTGGCGCCAGACGCAGCCATTGCGCAGGCGCGTAAGCTGATGGCCGAGGGGGCAGATGTGATCGACCTCGGTCCGGCATCCAGCAATCCCGACGCCGCGCCTGTTTCGTCCGACACAGAAATCGCGCGTATCGCGCCGGTGCTGGACGCGCTCAAGGCAGATGGCATTCCCGTCTCGCTCGACAGTTATCAACCCGCGACGCAAGCCTATGCCTTGTCGCGTGGTGTGGCCTATCTCAATGATATTCGCGGTTTTCCAGACGCTGCGTTCTATCCGCAATTGGCGAAATCATCTGCCAAACTCGTCGTTATGCATTCGGTGCAAGACGGGCAGGCAGATCGGCGCGAGGCACCCGCTGGCGACATCATGGATCACATTGCGGCGTTCTTTGACGCGCGCATCGCGGCGCTGACGGGTGCCGGTATCAAACGCAACCGCCTTGTCCTTGATCCCGGCATGGGGTTTTTTCTGGGGGCTGCTCCCGAAACCTCGCTCTCGGTGCTGGCGCGGTTCGATGAATTGCGGCTGCGCTTCGATTTGCCGGTGCTTCTGTCTGTTTCGCGCAAATCCTTTCTGCGCGCGCTCACAGGCCGTGGTCCGGGGGATGTCGGGGCCGCGACACTCGCTGCAGAGCTTGCCGCCGCCGCAGGTGGAGCTGACTTCATCCGCACACACGAGCCGCGCCCCTTGCGCGACGGGCTGGCGGTATTGGCGGCGCTGAAAGAAACCGCAAGAATTCGTTAACTGCACATTCGGGATATTTCTCTATATTCGCGGTTCAGCAGGCATGTCCCCTTTGAGGGCGACCCGACGACAGGATAATCGACCTTATGGTGCGCAAATATTTCGGCACAGACGGTATTCGTGGCAAAGCCAACGAAGGCGCGATGACGGCGGAAACCGCCTTGCGCGTCGGCATGGCGGCTGGCCGTGTCTTTCGTCGCGGTGACCACCGCCATCGTGTCGTGATCGGCAAGGATACGCGCCTGTCGGGCTATATGCTTGAACCCGCGCTCACAGCCGGTTTCACCTCGATGGGCATGGACGTATTCCTTTTTGGCCCGCTGCCGACAACGTATAGGAAGAATAAACGCCCTTTTCACCCAAGTCCAACAGCTTTGGACCGCAGTTGACTCTTTCGACACCCCTGCGATGCAACCCAATCCGGCTGACGGGGAGCCAGCAACGCTGAAAATTTACCCTCCTCTTTCCC
>NZ_NQMK01000004.1:0-264084 GCF_003788685.1 Pusillimonas sp. NJUB218 | reverse complement strand
ACCATCATCGCCTGCTGGCTCCCATCGGGTATATTCCACCGGCAGAGGCTGAAGAAAACTATTACCGACAGCTGACTGAAAAGGTCGCCGTCGAGGTCTAACTTAAACCAACCGGCCTCCACGAAAACCGGGGCGCTTCATGGCGAATTGTTTCCAGTGTCAATCAGCGTCCGTGGTGATTATGTGGTTCACGGCACTCAAAACGACTATCGCCTACGAGATGTATGGCTTTGGGTGTTGGATACCCAAAGCGACTTGAAAATCCGATTGAACTAAAGCTTTAAGCGTCGTTTTCCAGCGCCGAGCGCATTCAAGTCTTACTCATCTGTTTAGCCGCTAAACACTCATCAAACCAAATCTTGGTTATCCACAAAAACTGTTGATAACTAGAAAACAATTAGTGCGACGTAACCGAAACACTTATGAATAACAAATCCTTAACGTAACCTGACCAATCATTGACCAAGAGTATGAGCGATGAAATCCGAACAATTTCCCTATGAACACATAGTGACTGATTGCACGCTAGCCGTAACACTTACAGCCGATGAGTCCGCAGAAATCTTGCGAGTCTATGACAACGGCTTTGAAGGGCTGACACCCGCTCAGCTCTACAAAGTTTATGCAGTCCTTGGCCGTCTAAAAGATCAAATCTGGCCCTGATCGCGTCCAACCACCTGTGAAGCATGACTAATCCCCTCGACCTTGAGCAATTGCGCCATCAGCTTGAAGATGAATACGTCCATTACTCAGCCCCAGACAACGATGGCAGTGGTTTTTTGAGTTTCGGTGAGCTTCTTGCGCTGAACGAAGGCAGCAAGGCATTCAACGACGAAATGGCCCGATCAGGTGACGTCAACAAGGCTCAAGTATTGTCTGACCAAGTAGAAGAGCAAGTCTGGGAGTTCGCCCAACAGTTCAAACTTAACAGCGAGCAGCAATGAAAGACCAACGTATTTACCCGGTGCTGATTAGTCTGGGCGAACAAACCCAAACCTACAGCCCCTCATTCCAGACCGAAGCTCAATACAGCCAAGCATGGAAAAAAGTCTTAATGATGGCTCACGGTAAAGCTGTTGTCCGGTGTCAGTGCCTTGGCGCTGGTGAAAAGCGGCTTTCAGTGCATAGTCGCTCTAACTCAGATCACTTTCATCTTGCACGCTTCCCGGACACGGGCCCTGAACATGCTGAAGACTGCGTATTCTTCGGGGTCGATCCCAATGCCTCAGGCCTTGGTGCCTACAAACGCGGAGTTGTCGAAGAGCTGGATGACGGTAACGTCAAAATCAAGCTAAAAGTCGGTCTGCAACAGCGCCTTACCAAAGCCCCTGAAGAAAGCGACGTGATGCCAAAGGGGCCGGCAATGACCAAAAGTACGCGCGCTGGCCAATCGAGTATGACCCTGCTGGGTCTGCTGCATTTCTTGTGGACAAATGCTGGACTGAACACCTGGTCGCCAGCCATGGAAGGTAAGCGCAATCTGGGTATTGTGCACCACCACTTAATGCGTGTTGCGATGACAACCTACGCAGGACGCGTCAAGCTGGCCCAGAACCTGTTGATTGGCACACCCGGCGCCGATACCGCACAAAGCAAGCTCAACGAAGCCAAGGCGCGTTCTGCAAGCGACGAACGCAGGCGACTTGTGGTTGTGGCACCGCTAGCACGATACCGCGAAGGCCTCGAAGCATCACCGACCTTACCAATTGCAGGCTTTCATGGCATCCCACACCTGGTCGTTAGCGATGAAGTGCGGGAGCTCTGGCAACAACGCTATGCACGCGAATTGGGAGCCTGGTTCACTGCGCAACCGACTATCGTCATTGCGCAAACTGATGCACCCACAATTGTCGCTGGCGCGCTGCAGGCCGAAGTTATTAATCTGGCACTGATGTGGGTCACCAAAGAATGGATTCCTGTTGACTCCGGCTTTGAGGCCTTGATTGCCGAGAAGCTTGTTGCTGAACAACGTCGATTTGAAAAGCCGCTGCGCTTTGATAGCCAGGACGCTGTATTTCCAGACTTCTGGCTCAAAGATCGAGGCGCACCTATCCCCATGGAAGTGTGGGGGATGGCGACACCCGATTACCAAGCGCGCAAACAAGAAAAGATTTCACATTACGACGCCCAATACGGACCAGGCAACTGGTGGTCCTGGAATGGCGCCGCCGGGGACCAGGTTCCCGACTTCCCTACTGACCACCAATGACCCACGGGCGCGGCGTCGCCCGAACAACCTGGGTTGGCAAACAAGGTAATGATTCCGTGAATACTTTAAACAAGCACGAGCACGGCCCTCCATGCGACCAGGCCGACAACTCGACTCAAATCACACCGATTCGGGTCTATGTTGTTTTTAGAAATCCCGAGCAAGCCGAGCTGTTTGAAAACCTTCTCAGAAGAATCACCCGTAGCGACTTGCAGGGACTTCTATTTTCTGAAGCCGACATTAATCCGCTGCTAACTGCTGTAGGTTCTGTAAGAGGACCCCTTAAACAACTACGCAAATTGCGCGACTAAAAACGCAGGCGCGTTAATGGCAAGTGATCACTGAATGATGAGAGAATCCTATGACAACGATTCTGCCAAAAGCGGACCTTGTCGAGCTGACAGGCTACCATCTGGCTGCAAAGCAAAAGAACGTCCTTGACCAGCTTGGCATTCCTTATAAAGAAGTGTCAGGGCGACCTATCGTCCTTTCCGAACACGTTACAGCTTGGGTTGAAGGACGCAAAATTAAAAAATCAGTTGAGCCTGATTTTTCGATGGTACGTTGATGGTTAACACATTCCCGAAACTGCGTCATCATGCGCGAAAGCGCAAAAGTGGACGCGTCGTCATATATTATTTTTACGATATGCGAGGAACGGGCAAGCCTGATGTGCCTCTAGGTACTGATTATGACCAGGCCATTGTCCGCTGGGAGGAAATTCATAATCACCAACCACGCATAGCAGGAACGCTTGAAGAAGCGTTTGCACGTTGGGAACAAGAAGTTCTTCCAGGCTACAAAAATAAAGGCACCCGAGACGGATATGTGCGTCATTTGCGCAAGATACGCCCGGCATTTGGCATGTCAACTTGGGATGCCATCTCGGTATCGCATTTAAAAGGATACCTAAAGGCCAGAAGCGCAAAAACACAAGCCAACCGCGAAATGTCCTTGTTGTCCATTGT
Source organism: Pusillimonas sp. NJUB218 (assembly GCF_003788685.1). Taxonomy (NCBI): domain Bacteria; kingdom Pseudomonadati; phylum Pseudomonadota; class Betaproteobacteria; order Burkholderiales; family Alcaligenaceae; genus Pusillimonas; species Pusillimonas sp. NJUB218. The sequence goes on along the minus strand of NZ_NQMK01000004.1, from coordinate 260,907 downwards.
TTGGAACTGGGCACGCCTAGAAGGGTTAACTGACAAGCCCTGGCCAGCAGCTGGCATGGAAAGATCAGGATGGAAGAACAAGGAGAAGGCACGAACGTTCGAGGTCACAGATGACTTGTTCGACGCTGTATATGATGAAGCTGACCAGGTTCTAAAAGACTGCATGGACATATCAACAGCTACTGCGCTTCGAATCACGGACGCCCATACGATCTTGATGCCAGTCAACGGCAAATTAATCATTTCTGCCAGCAAAACAGGTAAGCCAGCTTATTTCGAGATCGAATCGTCGCCAACACTATCCGCAATTCTCAAGCGTAGAGAAGCCATAAAAGCTGATCACGATATGTTTCTATCGACATCTACCGGCCGAAAAGTTACGTATTCAATGCTACGGGCGCGATGGGAGGAGGCGCGTGAGAGTGCGGCAAAAAAAGCCGAAGCCAATGGCAATGAAACATTAGCAAAAGAGATTAGAAAAATGTTTCTCAGGGACATGAGAAAACGAGCCAGCGACATGGTTGAAACAATTGAGGAGGCGTCGCAGTTGCTACAACACAGTAGCATTCACGTCACTCGAAAGCATTACCGAACCAGACCGGAAAAGCTTCGTACAGTGCGTTAGCCTATGTTCCGCATAGCAAAATCGTCATAGTGACGACGTATCAGAGAAATGCGGAACATTTCACGCGGAAAAGCGCATGGTTAAGCCATTTCGATAAGCGACTTAAAATCTCTCGATCTTTGATCGTGCCGGTTCGATTCCGGCTGGACGCACCAAATAACATATTCAACGCTTAACGGCGAAAAAAAACCGCGTAATTTGTGTTTACGCGGTTTTTTTATGCCCGGGCTCTTTGCCCATTAGCGTGGGACACCCACTCGTCAGCGCCGGCCAACCAAGCCGGGCTTTAAGCGCCTTTGACGCCAGACGCCCTGCCCCGCCGATTACTGCTCCAGGCATGGTTCGAAATGGCCCGAGGCAGGGTTGCGCAAGTACAGCAACCCGGTCGCTACGCCAAAATATGCCCCGTGCAACTCAATCTCGCCGGCCTCGACACGACGACGAATGAACGGAAACGTCATCAGGTTATTCAAGCTGGCTTCGACAACAGCCAGTTCAAGGCGTTTCAGGTCTGCCTTGTAGTCGCCTGTCGAGGCCCCAAGGCGCTCGGCAACCGGTTCAATCTGCGACATCCATTTGCGAATGAAATCGCCTTGACTTAACGGCTTGGCGTTGTCATGAAAGGCTTTGACACCACCGCACGATGCATGGCCAAGCACCACAATATGCTTGACGTTTAAGCCATTGACGCCAAATTCGATAGCGGCACTAGTACCGTGATAGGAAGATTCGGTGTCTGCCTCAAAGGGCGGCACCAAGTTAGCCACGTTACGTACGACAAACATTTCGCCTGGACCCGCGTCAAAAATCACTTCGGGCGAGACGCGCGAGTCGCAACAGCCGATCAACATAATTTCAGGGTTTTGTCCTTTTTCGGCCAGCTTCTGGTAGCGTCTGCTTTCGGTCTGGAAGCGGCCATCGAGAAAGTGTTGATAGCCTTCGGTGAGTCGTTCTGGAAACATTAAATGACCTCTTGATGTTGTTGTTGGTGAGTCACGCGCCACAAAAAAAAGCACAAAAAATGCAACCCGACCGGGTGCACTTTTTGTGCTTTATCGCAGCTATCGGGCCTGAAAAATACACGTCAGACCCGATCACTACGAGAATCAGGCCTCGGGCGCAGACGCAGCGGGCGCGGCAGGCCCGCCCTGTGCTTCGATGCCACCAATGGCCTTGATGGACAAACGCAGGCGGCCTTTGTCGTCGGCCTCGATGACCTTGACTTTAACAACCTGGCCCACTTTCAGCACGTCGTTGATGTTGTTGATGCGATAGTTGGCGATTTCGGAGATGTGCAACAAACCATCGCGACCGGGCAATACCTGAACGATCGCACCAAAGTCGAGCAGGCGCAATACCGGACCTTCGTAGTCTTGACCCACTTCGACATCGGCAGTCAGCTCTTTGATGCGACGCTCGGCTTCGTGAGCACGATCGAGGTCAGCACTGGAGATCGTGATGGTGCCATCGTCGGAGATATCGATTTGCGTACCGGTTTCTTCGGTCAGTGCGCGAATGGTGGCCCCACCCTTACCGATGACGTCACGGATTTTCTCGGGGTTGATCTTGACCGAAATCATACGCGGCGCAAACGCCGACAGCTCGGTGCGCGAGCCGTCGATGGCTTCTTGCATTTTGCCCAGAATATGCAAACGGCCTTCGCGCGCTTGTGCCAAAGCAACCTGCATGATTTCTTTCGTAATACCCTGGATTTTGATGTCCATTTGCAGCGCAGTAATACCATTAACGGTACCCGCTACTTTAAAGTCCATATCGCCCAGGTGATCTTCGTCGCCCAAAATATCGGTAAGCACGGCGAACTTGCCGCCCTCTTTGATAAGCCCCATGGCTACACCGGCAACGTGCTCTTTAACAGGAACACCGGCATCCATCATGGCCAACGAACCACCGCAAACCGACGCCATGGACGACGAACCGTTGGATTCAGTGATCTCGGACACAATACGAATGGTGTACTGGAACTCGTCGGCAGCAGGCAGCGTGGAAATAAGCGAACGCTTGGCCAAACGACCGTGACCGATTTCGCGACGCTTGGGCACACCAAAACGGCCTGTTTCGCCTGTAGCGAACGGAGGCATGTTGTAGTGCAACATAAAGCGGTCGCGCGACTCGCCCATGATGGAGTCGATGATTTGTTCGTCTTGCTTGGTACCCAGCGTAGCAACAACCAGTGCCTGAGTTTCGCCACGAGTGAACAATGCGCTGCCGTGGGCACGAGGAAGCACGCCCAAACGGATGCTGATCGGACGCACGGTACGCGTGTCACGGCCGTCGATACGGGGCTCGCCCGAAAGAATCTGACTGCGAACAATGGCAGACTCAAGTTCGAACAGAATATTCTCAACCTCGACAACATCGGGAGCCGCTTCTTCTTTGGCTGCCGCATGCTCTTGAAGCTTGGCTTTGACGTTGGCGTACACATTACGCACAGCTTCGGTACGCGCCTGTTTTTCGCGGATTTGATACGCAGCAGACAAGTCGTCGCCTGCTACAGCTTTCACGGCCGTAATAAGTGGCTCGTTCTTGGCTGCAGGCTGCCAATCCCATTCTGGCTTGCCGGCTTCGGCGACCAGATCGTGAATGGCATTGATGACGGTTTGCATTTGCTCGTGACCGTAGACCACACCGCCCAACATGACATCTTCGGGCAGTTGCTTGGCTTCGGATTCGACCATCAGCACCGCCGCTTCGGTACCCGCAACAATCAGGTCCATGCTGGAGGACTTGAGCTGGGTGGTCGTGGGGTTGATAAGGTATTGGCCGTCGATGTAGCCGACGCGCGCAGCACCAATGGGGCCATTAAACGGAATACCCGAAATAGCCAGTGCGGCGGACGCGCCGATCATGGCGGGGATGTCGGGGTCGACTTCGGGGTTGACCGACAACGTGTGGATGATGACCTGCACGTCGTTGTAGAAACCCTCGGGGAACAAGGGGCGCAACGGGCGGTCGATAAGACGCGATGTCAGTGTTTCTTTTTCGGAGGGCTTACCTTCGCGCTTGAAGAAACCACCGGGAATACGACCAGCAGCGTAGGTTTTTTCGACGTAATCGACAGTGAGTGGGAAAAAATCTTGACCGGGTTTGGCCTTTTTGGCCGCGACTACCGTTGCCAATACAACAGTGTCGTCAATCGAGACAACGACGGCGCCGCCGGCCTGACGGGCGATTTCGCCCGTTTCGAGAACCACGGTGTGCTGGCCGTATTGAAACGACTTGGTCACTTTATTGAACATTATTGACTATCCTTACAATTAAAAAACCGTGCGCACCACGATAGATTTCGTGGTGCGCACGGTTATACATTTGGGGAACCCGCCCCAGATATCACTTACGCAGACCGAGTTTTTCGATGAGCGAGCGATAAGCGTCGGGGTTGCGACCCTTCAGGTAATCGAGCAATTTACGGCGACGGCTGACCATGCGCAGCAGACCGCGGCGCGAGTGATGGTCTTTTTTGTGCTCTTTGAAGTGGCCGGTAAGTTCGTTGATGCGTGCGGTAAGCAGCGCGACCTGAACTTCTGGTGAACCAGTGTCGCCTTGAGCGCGTTGGAACTGAGAAACGATTTCTGATTTTTTGATTTCTGCTACAGACATACTAGACCTCGAAGACTGGCGACAGGGCCGAGGTGCCCTGACGTGAGATTAAAAGCAACAATGCAATAGCCCGCCACAACGGCGAGCAAACGGCATTATAACGGATTCGGTAGAATTTGCAGATCAGCCAACATGCAGGAAAAGATATGCCCTACTACCGCGCGCAACCCGAAGCAGACACTTCCCCGACCAAGCCCCCCTCGCGCATGAAGATAGGCGTAGGCCTTGCAAGCCAGGCAGCGGCAAAAACCAGCAACCGCCTCAGGCGGCCGATAGCCGATTGGCCACGTATATTCAAGACCGCCGGCGCTGCGCTCTTGCTTTCGGCGCTGACCGCCTGTGCAAACATTGCCAAAGTGCCACCCGGCACACCGGCAAACCAGGTTATCAGCCAGTTTGGCCAACCCACCTACACCTGCCCGCTTGATAACGGCGGCCAGCGCCTGATCTGGAGCATGCAACCCTTTGGTCAGCAGGCATGGGGCACCAATACCGACGCCGAGGGGCGTGTGGGGCCTGTTGAGCAATTACTGACTGACGCCCACTTTCAGGTATTGAAATCGGGCGAATGGACACCTGAAAAACTGCTGTGCGAATTTGGGCCACCCGCCGAGAAAACCGGTGTTGGACTACCCTCTTCAATACAAATTGTCTGGAGCTGGCGTTATATGCAGGACGGTGTCTGGTACGCGATGATGCATGTGTACCTGGGCCGCGACGGCGAGCGCGTCACCCGATTCCACCCTGGCCCCGACCCTCGGTACGAGGGAGACCGGTTCTGGTGGTTTTAACGCCAACGTAATTTAGCTGTCTTGGGGGGTGTCGGTGCGTCGGAAGCTGAGCTGGCGCGCCTTGCGTAGGCGCCATAAAAAGACGCCCCACCCAGATAGGCCGTAAATAACAAACAAGCCAAAAAGCACAAGCGGCGGATCGCTGGAGACAAACACAAATGCCGCCACCACGACCAAAATGACCCAAAACGGCACACTGCGCCCAAGCGCAAAAGACTTGCCGCTATAAAAAGGCAGGTTGGTCACCATGGCCACACCGGCATACACGGTTATGGCAAAGGCGACCCAGGCAATGGTAGCGTCTTCAAATTGAAATTTGTTGTCGACCGCTAACCACATAAAACCGGCCAGAAGGGCCGCCGCTGCCGGGCTGGGCAAACCCTGAAAGAAACGCTTGTCGACGACCGCAATATTGGTGTTAAAACGCGCCAGACGCAGTGCCGCCCCAACGACATAAATAAACGCTGCCAGCCAACCCCAACGCCCCAGGCCATTTAACGACCACTCGTAAAGAATAAGCGCGGGCGCAATGCCAAAAGACGTCATATCGGACAGCGAGTCGTATTGCTCGCCAAACGCCGATTGAGTGTTGGTCAGCCTGGCCACCCGACCATCCATGCCGTCGAACACCATTGCCAAAAAAATGGCAATTGCCGCCAGCTCGTACCGACCATTCATGGCCTGCACGATGGCATAAAAGCCGGCAAACAAATTAGCGGTGGTAAAGGCGTTGGGCAGCAAGTAAATACTGCGCCGGCGACGGGTTTCGTCGTTGAAAGAATTAGGCATATTCAGGTGTACGGTTAAATAGGCTGATCAGGCTGACCTGCCGCCTGCGCCCCCGGACAAAAACCGGGCACGCGAGGCGCAAACATAGCGCAATTACTGCTCGGGCAGTTCGGCCAATACGGTACTGGTCGCACTGACCTTGTCGCCAATAGAAACGCGCGGGCGCGAACCCAGCGGCAGGTAGACGTCGACACGCGAACCAAAGCGGATAAACCCGTAACGTTGGCCACTGTATAGTTGGTCGCCGGGCTTAGCGTAACAAAGAATGCGCTTGGCGACCAGACCTGCCACCTGCACCGCCGTTACCGTGTGTCCCGACGCCGTATGAATGACCATGGCATTGCGTTCGTTTTCGAGGGAAGCCTTTTCGAGCGCTGCGTTAACGAATTTGCCAGGAAAGTAATCGACCGACACCACCGACCCATTAACGGGTGCGCGGTTGGAGTGCACATTGAACACATTCATGAACACACTGATTTTCAGGGCGCGACGCTGTGCATAGGTGTCGTCAACCTCTTCCACCGCCACAATTCGGCCATCAGCCGGGCTAAGTACATTATTGGCGCCATCAGGTGCCATACGCGCTGGATCGCGAAAAAACTGCAATACGAACAACGACAGCAGCCAGAATACAACGGATGCCCCCGGCGACCAGAACGTGACCAAAATGGAAATAACAACAATACCAGCCAGGAATGGCCAGCCTTCGCGCGCGATGATCGGATGTGGGTACGATGGTTTATGCATAAATTTATTTGAGACAAAAAAACGGCGGGGCCCGGTCTTGCAGCCTATTGTGCGACCTGACCCCGCCGGTTTTGTTAGAACTGCTTAGTTCTTGGACTGATCAACCAGCTTGTTAGCTGCAATCCAGGGCATCATGGCGCGCAATTTACCGCCCACTTGCTCGATTTGCGATTCGGCGTTGATACGGCGACGCGAAATGAGCGTAGGTGCACCGGCCTGGTTTTCCAGGATGAAGCTCTTGGCGTATTCGCCGGTCTGGATGTCTTTCAGGCACTGACGCATGGCTTCTTTGGTGGCATCGGTCACGATACGGGGGCCGGTGACGTACTCACCGTACTCGGCGTTGTTCGAGATCGAGTAGTTCATGTTGGCAATGCCGCCTTCGTAGATCAGGTCGACGATGAGCTTGAGTTCGTGCAAGCACTCGAAGTAAGCCATTTCGGGGGCATAACCGGCCTCAACCAGCGTTTCGAAACCGGCCTTGATCAGCTCAACGGCGCCGCCGCACAAAACTGCCTGCTCACCGAACAAGTCGGTTTCAGTTTCTTCGCGGAAGTTGGTTTCGATGATACCGGCACGGCCGCTACCAATGGCGCTGGCATACGACAAAGCGATGTCGCGGGCAGAGCCGGATTTGTCTTGGTAAACGGCAACCAGTGCAGGTACGCCGCCGCCTTGGCGGTATGTGCCACGAACGGTGTGACCAGGCGCTTTAGGTGCAACCATGATGACGTCGACGTCGGCGCGAGGCTGAACCTGACCGTAGTGAACGTTGAAACCATGCGCGAAAGCCAGTGCTGCGCCGGGCTTGAGGTTGGCTTCGATCTGGGTACGATAGACTTCGGCGATGTTTTCATCGGGCAGAAGAATCATGACCAGGTCAGCGGTTTTAACCGCGTCGGCAACTTCAGCTACTTTCAGGCCAGCGTTTTCGGCTTTCGACCACGAAGCGCCACCTTTGCGCAGACCGACAACGACGTTGACCCCGGACTCGTGCAGGTTGAGTGCGTGGGCGTGGCCTTGCGAACCATAACCAATAATGGCGACCTGTTTGCCCTTAACCAGCGAGAGGTCACAATCTTTGTCGTAAAAAACTTTCATTTATAAGTGCTCCAAGCGTATGTTCTTGTAAACCGCGAAGTGCGCAGTTTATAGGATTTGAATAAATGGGTTAAACAACGGCCCCGACCAACACTGGCAAGGCCGCCGGAACAACATGACTACAATTTTAGAACACGTTCGCCGCGGCCAATGCCAGACACGCCGGTGCGAACGGTTTCAAGAATGGCGCTGCGATCGAGCGCGCCGATGAAGGCTTCGATTTTGCCTTGGTCGCCGGTGAGCTCGATAGTGTAGGCCTTGTCGGTAACATCGATGATGCGGCCGCGGAAAATATCGGCCATACGCTTGAGCTCATCGCGCTCTTTGCCCACAGCACGCACTTTGATCAGCATCAGCTCGCGCTCGATGTGCGGCCCTTCGGACAAATCGACGACCTTGACCACGTCAATCAGACGGTTAAGGTGCTTGGTGATCTGTTCGATGACCTCATCGGAACCTTGCGTAACAACTGTCATGCGAGACAGCGTTTCGTCTTCGGTTGGCGCAACGGTAAGCGTTTCGATGTTGTAACCACGGGCAGAGAACAGGCCCACTACACGAGACAACGCACCGGGTTCGTTTTCGAGAAGAATGGAAATTACATGTTTCATTGTTATGTCCTTACAGCTCTTCTGAACCCAGCAGCATTTCGGTCAGGCCGCGCCCGGCTTTTACCATGGGCCAAACGTTTTCAGTTTGGTCGGTAATGAAGTCGAGGAATACCAAACGGTCTTTGTACTTAGTAAAGGCCTCACGCAACGCCGGTTCGACGTCGGCAGGTTTGTCGGTACGAATACCCACATGCCCATAGCTTTCGACCAGTTTGACGAAGTCGGGCAAGGCGTCGACATAAGACTCGGAGTAGCGCGAACCATAGTCGATTTGTTGCCACTGCCGCACCATACCCAGGTAACGGTTGTTTAGGCACAAAACCTTGGGCGTCAGGTGGTACTGTTTGCAGGTCGAGAGCTCCTGGATGTTCATCTGGATGGAGCCTTCGCCTGTAATGACAGCAACATCGCGCCCAGGGTTGGCCATTTGCGCACCCATGGCATAGGGCAAACCTACACCCATGGTGCCCAAACCACCCGAATTGATCCAACGACGGGGTTCATTAAACCCGTAGTACTGGGCGGCCCACATTTGGTGCTGTCCGACATCGGAGGTAACGATGGCTTCGCCACCGGTCACTTCCCAGAGTTTTTGAACAACAAACTGAGGCTTGATGACGCTGGTAGAGTTCTTGAACTTGAGACACTCTTTGCCGCGCCAGGTTTGCACCTGTTTCCACCAGTCGGCCAAACGTGCCGGGTCGGTGCGCTCTTCGGCCACGGCCATTTGGGCATACATGGCGTTGAACTCTTGCAGTACGTCTTTGACGCTGCCGACAATAGGCACGTCAACCTTGACGCGCTTGGAAATGGACGACGGGTCGATATCAATATGAATGATTTTGCGCTGGTTTTGCGCAAAGTGCTTCGGGTTGCCGATAACACGATCATCGAAGCGCGCCCCAACCGCGACCAGAACGTCGCAGTTTTGCATGGCCATGTTAGCTTCGTAAGTACCGTGCATGCCCGGCATGCCCACGAATTTGTCGTCGGAGGCAGGGAATGCGCCCAACCCCATGAGGGTATTGGTACACGGCGCGCCCACCAGGTCAACCAGTTGACGCAGCTCGGGGGCAGCATCAGCCAGCACCACGCCACCGCCGGCGTAAATCATGGGGCGCTCGGCCGCCAGCAACATTTGCACGGCCTTTTTGATTTGCCCCTGATGCCCTTTGACAACGGGTGTATACGACCGCAAGGCGACTTCTTCGCGCTGCGCGGTGTACTTGCAGGTAGCCACGGTGACATCTTTGGGGATATCGACCAAGACAGGGCCGGGACGACCGGTTTTGGCAATGTAAAAGGCCTTGCGCATGGTGTCGGCCAGGTCTTTGACATCGCGCACCAAGAAATTATGTTTTACGCAGGGGCGGGTAATGCCGATGGCATCGCACTCCTGGAATGCGTCTTCGCCAATGACCGCGGTAGGCACTTGGCCACTGAGGATCACCATGGGAATGGAGTCCATGTAGGCGGTAGCAATACCCGTGACGGCGTTGGTCAGGCCCGGGCCGCTGGTAACCAGTGCGACGCCGATTTTGTTCGACGAACGCGAATAGGCGTCGGCTGCGTGCACGGCAGCCTGTTCGTGACGAACAAGGACGTGTTTGAAACTGTCTTGTTTATAAATTGCGTCGTAAATGTAAAGGACCGCGCCACCTGGATAACCGAAAATGTGATCAACACCTTGTTCGGCAAGGCAGCGTACGACGATGTCGGCGCCATTGAGTTCCATAGTAAATTAATTCCTTTCGTAACCGGCACTGACACCCCGACCGGCCATGACAGCCCGGGCTATACCGACTGCGGCAACATAATCTGGCGCTTTGTGATTCACGGAACCACGCCACCCAGACACCCTGCCGATTCGGCACACACCCATCGAGATGCAGTACGCGCATTCGGGTGAATGCAAGAGGTAGAAACGGAATGCGTTGACACACACGTTTGTGACGCGGCCAACAGCAAGTTGATTTAGGGCGCAAAAAACCGGGCGGGTACGCCGGCAAAGCAAAACCTTACACAATCGGCTAACGGTATTTAGCAGATTAATCGGCTAATTTACCGCGTTGCAGCATCAGAATCAAATCGAAGGCCCCAAAAGCGATCAAAATGCAACGCTTAATCTCTATACTAGACACTTTCGTTGTGCAATTGACACCAGAATGACCGCCACCTTGCCGCTGCTCCAACGTTTTTTTTACAGCCACTACTTTTTTGGCGGGCTGCGGCAAGCCACCGGCGTCATTATCCCGGCTTTATTCGCCGGGCTAGTGCTGGGCCAGTACGGCCTTGGCATGGTGGCCTCTATAGGCGCAGCCTGCGTTGCCGTCATCGACCAACCCGGCAGCCCCCGACGCTACAGCGTCAACACCATGCTGGGGGCCGTACTGCTGGGCACTGCCACTACCGTTGTTACCGGGCTTAGCGCATCGCACAGCACCCTCATCTGGTTTGTCATCCCGGCGTTGTGTTTTTTGTTTTCGATGTTTACGGTATATGGTCGCCAAGGCGGCCTGATGGGCTACGCCTGCCTGTTCATCATGACCCTGACCATGCGTGAAGCGCTTGAGCCGCACGAAGTGCTGATCCACTCGTTAAGCTCATTTGCGGGGGGGCTGTTTTACTTCTTGTTCAGTAGCGCCGTTCACCGCGTGTTCTGGCACCGAGAAGAACAACAAGCGCTCTCGGTCGCCCTATTCGCTACCGCCGACTACATTGACTCACGATCAAGGCTATATGACGTTACCCTTGACCTGGAGGACTCATACCGTCAATTAATGCGCACGCAGTCCGCCATGACAGAGAGCCAGCAGGCTGCACGCAACACGGTATTGCGCGAGTTGCCAACAGGCAAGTCAAGATCGGACCGACGGCGTTACGCTGCCCTGAATATCTTTATAGATATGGTAGCGTTACTCGACACGCTTGTGGCTACGCAGACCGACTACGCGACGCTCCACCGTTCCCTGCACGACAGCGACCTGCTGGTGTTTGCACGCGACGCGCTGCGAAAGCTGGCAAACAACACACGCCAAATCGCGCTGGATGTCGCCCGAGATCGGCCGGTAACCGAACGCAGTAGCGTCAAGGCAGAAATTCGCGCCATCGAATACGAACTTGAGCAGTATCGACAACAGGGGCTGGCCGACAACCAGCCCGAAGTCTATGCCTTGCTGGTACAAGTGCTTCGGCGCCTGCGTAATGCGACGCGCATCGTCGAGCGCATGACCGAACACACCCAGCCCAAACAATCGTTCGAACTGGTCGATATGCGGCTGGACAAAACGCTAGGCCGGTTTTTATCGCATAACGAATTACGGCTGGGCATGATCACCAGCAACCTGCGACTCGATTCACCCAGTTTCCGTTACTCGATTCGGGTGGCGATCGCAGCCACCCTGGCACTGGTTGTCGATGCTGTGCTTACGGCCATACTGGCATCGCGCCCCGACAGCGCGTCGATCGAAATTCATGGGTACTGGATTATTTTGACAACGGTCGTCGTCATGAAACCCGGCTATGCACTGACACGGCAGCGTAACCTTTTCCGTTTGGCGGGTACCTTCCTGGGCTGTGTGCTGGCCCTGGCCATGTTCAACCTAGAACCCAGCATCAACATTTACTTTACCGTGCTGGTCGCTGCGTGCATCTTGGGCTACAGCATGGTGCAGGTCAATTTCATGATGTCGGCCGCGTTGAACACGCTGTGCCTGATGTTGGCGTTCCATTTCCTGTCACCCGCCACCAACTTCCTGATCGGTGAGCGCCTGCTGGACACCGTGCTGGGCAGCGCGCTGGCACTGGGGTGCAGCTATATTTTGCCCTGGTGGGAACACAACTTTATGGGCTCGCTGGCGGCTGCGGCGAAAAACGCCAATGCCAAATTCTTCAGAGCCGGCATGCACTACGCCGATCTGAGCCGCAAGCTGATGCAAGCGACTGATCTTGACGAACCTGCGCGTCAAGCCCTTACCCGCGACGTTGAGGAAGCCGATGTCGCGTGGCGACTAACCCGTAAAAATGCCTACATTGCGCTGGGTAACTTTACAGCCGCGTTTTATCGCATGATGGCAGAGCCCGTGCGCCGCCAGCGCAATGTACCCGAGCTCAACCACCTGCTCATCCAGAACCATTTACTGGCCTCACAGATCAGCGCGGCAATCCCGTTACTGGCCCAACTGCACGATGTCCCCGAAGGGATACGGTTGTCGCTTGATGCAATCGAAGAATACCTGAACGACAAAGACGCCAACCCACCCCAATCAATTGAAACTGAAGGCGAGCTGGCGGCCTTGGCCTACCCGATGAAGCAAATGCTTAAAGCGACTCAGTTGATTCGACAAGAAATGCGGGCACTGACGCCAGGAACGGCATAGCCCGCTTTGCCTTACAAGTGTTCGAGCTTTTTAGGTTGCTTGCTGGCAAAGTACCAAATACCCGCCCCGATTTGCAGGGCAAGCAAAATAGTCCATGCGGCAATATGAGCTTGGGCTGGATACACGCCCACACTGATAGGCTCCCACAACTCCACAACCCAGCCTACGGCGTTCTGGAACAAGAAAATAAGGAAGAACACCAGCATATTAAAGCTGGTGCCCACCCGCCCCAGCGTATGGCGAGGAAAGGTTTCTACCAAGACAGCGTAAATCAGCGCGTTGGTACCCCCAAGGAATCCATAAGCTATCCAGAAAAAAGCTCGTGGCAATGGCACGTCGAGAAGAATCAGCACCTCGGTCAGCACAAACAAGGCCAACAGCAAACCACAGAAGTGGTAAAGACTGATACCCCAGCGCTCAACCCGCCGGGCCACAAGCCCCGAAGCCGCGCTCCCGAACACGGCGGCAAACCCTAGCAGCGACACAAGCCCATCGACAGTCGCACCGGGCAGCCCGTTGACGTCAAGCAGATACGGCTTAACCCATAAAGATTGCACCGCATAAAAGGTGCCCGCAACAATAGACGGGAACAGCAGAATCTGCCAGAACGCGCGCGTTCTGGCGATTTCCCAGGTACCGCGAAGCTGGTCGCCCATTGTGGGACGCTTGCGATTATGCAACGGTGCTGTGTCGCGCGCACCAAACAGCAGGCACAACGACACCATTACCGTCAGCGCAGCCAACAAGAAACTGGCCGTACGCCATGTAATCACATCGAGCACCAGCGACAACGGCGTCCCCACCACTGCCCCGCCCAGTCCACCCAGCGCCACGACTGCCCCGTTGATCATGGGCAAACGATGCGTAGGAAAGGTGAGCGCCATGGCCTGGAACGCCGCCCCCAGACAAACGGCCACGCCCACGCCAATGACAAAGCGGCCCAACATCAGACCCCACATGGTGTCACTAAGCGCGAAAATCACCGAGCCAACAGCGGCCACCAGCACAAGCACCCCGTTAACCTTGCGCGGCCCCCAGGTATCAAGCGCAGCGCCCGCAGGTATCTGGGTTAACGCAAAGCCCAAAAAATACAAGCTGGTCAACAGACCAAGATCGGCAGCCGACAGCCCGATTTCTTCGATGAGAAAGCCCGAAAAGCCAATGTTGACGCCTCGATACAAGTACGAGACAAAATAGCCGAACGAAAAAAATAAAAAGATACGGGTTGAGTTGGTCATGACCTGCCTGCCGCTTAGCGTTCGGGGCGACGAAAAACCAGCTTCAAGTCGGAGGACGCATCGGCATGGAAAGCATAGCCCTCGGCGTCAAAACCTTTGAGCTTTGCAGAATCGGTAATCTGATTCTCGATGATGTAGCGGGCCATCAAGCCACGGGCGCGCTTGGCATGAAAACTGATGACTTTCCAGCTACCGTTTTTCTCATCCTGGAAAACACATTGCACGATGCGGGCTTTAAGTGTTTTCTGATCGACCGATTTGAAATACTCTTCAGATGCAAGGTTGACGATCGTATCAGCGCCTTGTTCAGCCAGGCGCGCGTTAAGATACTTGGCGATTTCGCTGCCCCAGTAGTCGTACAAGTTCCTGCCTTTTTCAGTCGCCAGGCGTGTGCCCATTTCCAGGCGGTAAGGTTGCATCAGGTCGAGTGGACGCAAGACACCATAAAGACCGCTCAAGATAGCCACATGCTGCTGCGCCCAATCGAGCTGGCCTTCATTCAGCGTAGGGGCTTCAAGGCCCTCGTATACATCGCCGTTGAACGCCAGCACAGCTTGGCGCGAATTGGTTTGCGTAAATTTTGGTGTCCAGGCTGCATAGCGCTCGACGTTAAGACTAGCCAAGTTATCGCTCAGGCTCATCAAACCGGCAATTTCAGAAGCCGACTTTTGTTTGAGTACATCGATGAGCCCCTGGGCCTGCTCTACAAATAAAGGCTGCGTATGCTTTGTTGTACGCACCGGCGAGTCGTAATCAAGTTTTTTGGCGGGTGACAGAAGAACTAACATGTTTAAAAACGTTCCTGATCGCAAAAATTGAATAGATAGTTTGGTAATGGCGACGCCGGCGCGAAGCGCCGACGCATTGGCACGCCAAAGTCAACAGTCGCGGAGGTTAACGGGCCGTCCAGCCGCCGTCCATGGAAAGGCTGGTCCCAGTCATTTGCTCGGCGGCATCGGACGCCAGAAACACTGCAGCGGCGCCAAGCTGTTTTGGGGTCACGAACTGCAACGAGGGTTGCTTCTCGCCCAGCAGGTCTTTGGCGGCAGTTTCTATGTCGGTACCGTTTTTCTCGGCCAACGCCTCGATTTGGCGTTCAACAAGTGGAGTACGCACCCAGCCCGGGCAAATGGCATTGGCGGTAATGCCATTGCCGGCGTTTTCAAGTGCCGTGACTTTTGTCAGGCCGACCACCCCATGCTTGGCAGCCACATAGGCAGACTTTTGCGGCGACGCAACCAGGCCATGCGCCGATGCGATATTAATGATGCGCCCCCACCCCTGGCGCTTCATGTACGGCAGCGCGGCCGCAGTGCCATGAAACACCGCCGAGAGATTCAGGGCAATAATCGCATCCCATCGATCGACGGGGAAATTTTCAATAAGATCGGTATGCTGAATGCCGGCGTTATTGACGAGGATATCCAGTCCCCCGCCCAGTACGGTTGCCGCATCATCAATGAATTTTCGGGTCGCCGCGGCCTGCGAAAGGTCGGCAGCAATGTAGTAGGCCTTGACGGCAAACTCAAGCTCGATATTGACACGGGCCTGCTCGATCTCGTGCGCATCACCAAACCCATTGATGACAATATCGGCGCCGTTGGACGCCAATTCGCGCGCTATGGCCAAACCAATTCCGCTGGTAGACCCTGTTACAACGGCGCGTTTACCTGTCAGCATGCAACCCCCTTGATTTTGGATTTTGAACTTAAAGTCGTACTGTATTCTATAAAACTTAATCAGTGCACTGCGCAAATCAGATAAACCTTCGCACAACCTGCAAATTTCTCAGCGCAAAGCCCTGGCACCGTGCAAAAAATAAATACCTCTGTTAGAATTGCGGACTTGCTGGTAACGACCGCAACACGGACAGGTGGCAGAGTGGTCGAATGTACCTGACTCGAAATCAGGCGTACGTGCAAGCGTACCGTGGGTTCGAATCCCACCCTGTCCGCCAAGCAGTCTATATTTAAGCGCCCCCCGGGGCGCTTTTTTATTTGGTCTCTTCTCTTGGCAGCAAAAGTCGAGCCCCACCAGCCGACTTACGCCAAACTTTGCTTGACCTTTCCTGACCTTTTCCTGAAACTTGGCTTATGTAGGCTTGGTACGTTCTAACGACTTGCCTAAAGCGGCTTTAAATAGAATATTACTATCAAGTTTATTTAAATAATAAACTTTACTAATATTGAAGCCTGCTTAACAATGGTCCTTGTATCAACGCACGATAACTCGTAACGCAACACAGGAGCGCGACATGGAAAGCAACCAGACAAAAGCAGGCCAATGCCCGGTAATGCACGGCGGCAATACCGCCTCAAGCCAAGGGCCCATGGCCTGGTGGCCCGAAGCCCTGAACCTCGACATCTTGCACCAGCATGACAGCAAGACCAATCCGCTAGCCGGTTTCAATTACCGCGAGGCCGTGAAATCTCTCGATGTCGACGCGCTCAAAAAAGATCTGGCCGAACTGATGACCAGCAGCCAACCCTGGTGGCCTGCCGACTGGGGGCACTACGGTGGCCTGATGATTCGCATGGCATGGCACGCTGCCGGCACCTACCGTGTTGCCGATGGTCGAGGCGGTGCGGGCACAGGTAACCAACGCTTTGCCCCGCTCAATTCCTGGCCCGACAATGGCAACCTCGACAAGGCGCGTCGCTTGCTTTGGCCGATCAAGAAAAAATATGGCAACAAAATCAGCTGGGCCGATCTTATTGTTTTGGCCGGCAATGTCGCCTACGAATCAATGGGCTTCAAAACGTTTGGCTTTGCCTTCGGCCGGGAAGACATCTGGCACCCAGAAAAGGATATCTACTGGGGCTCCGAGAAAGAATGGCTGGCCAAGAGCGGCGGCGAAGGCAGCCGGTACAGCGGTGAACGCGACCTGGAAAACCCGCTGGCCGCAGTAATGATGGGGCTGATCTACGTCAACCCCGAAGGCGTTGACGGCAACCCCGACCCACTGAAAACAGCCCAAGACATGCGCGTGACGTTTGAACGCATGGCCATGAATGACGAAGAAACCGTTGCCCTGACTGCCGGCGGCCATACCGTGGGCAAGGCGCACGGCAATGGCAACGCCGCCAACCTTGGCCCCGCCCCGGAAGGCACCGACGTTGAAGAACAAGGGCTGGGCTGGATGAACCACAAAACACGCGGCATTGGTCGCGACACAGTGACCAGCGGGGTTGAAGGCGCCTGGACTACCCACCCGACAAAATGGGACGCCGGTTACTTCCAAATGCTACTCAAGCATGATTGGGAACAGACAAAAAGCCCGGCCGGCGCCTGGCAGTGGAAACCCGTCAGCATCAAAGAGGAAGACATGCCCGTCGATGTCGAAGATCCATCGATCCGCTGCATGCCCATGATGACTGACGCCGACATGGCCCTGAAAATGGATCCTGAATACCGCAAAATTTCCGAACGTTTTGCAGCTGACCAGGCCTATTTCGAAGATGTTTTCGCTCGCGCCTGGTTCAAGCTGACCCACCGCGACATGGGCCCTAAAGCACGCTACATTGG
Source organism: Pusillimonas sp. NJUB218 (assembly GCF_003788685.1). Classification (NCBI taxonomy): domain Bacteria; kingdom Pseudomonadati; phylum Pseudomonadota; class Betaproteobacteria; order Burkholderiales; family Alcaligenaceae; genus Pusillimonas; species Pusillimonas sp. NJUB218. The sequence continues at coordinate 243,483 of NZ_NQMK01000004.1, read as the reverse complement.
CCCCGAAGTGCCTGCCGAAGACTTGATCTGGCAAGATCCGGTACCTGCCGGCAATGCAAAGTATGACGTCGCTGCCGTCAAGGCAAAAATTATCGCCGCCGGCTTAAGCGTCAGCGATATGGTATCTACCGCCTGGGACAGCGCACGTACTTTCCGTGGTTCAGACTATCGTGGCGGCGCTAACGGCGCACGCATCCGACTGGCCCCGCAAAAGGACTGGGAAGGTAACGAACCTGCACGCCTGGCTAAGGTCTTGAAAGTTTATGAGCAGATCGCAAACGAGACGGGCGCCAGCGTGGCCGACGTCATTGTGCTGGCGGGCAACGTGGGTATCGAGCAAGCGGCTAAAGCGGCGGGTGTTTCGGTTAGCGTGCCATTTGCGCCGGGTCGTGGCGACGCAACACAAGAACAAACCGACGTCGATTCCTTCGAAGTGCTGGAGCCCCTGGCCGACGGCTTCCGTAATTGGCAAAAAGCCCATTATGTCGTCAAACCCGAAGAGCTGCTTCTGGACCGCGCCCAACTGATGGGCCTGACCGCATCAGAAATGACGGTGTTGGTTGGCGGTATGCGTGTCTTGGGCACCAATTACGGCGGTGCGGGCCATGGCGTGTTTACCGATCGTGTCGGTGCGTTAACCAACGACTTTTTCGTGAACCTGACCGACATGAACTATAGCTGGAAGCCGACCGGCCGGAACAGCTACGATATTGTCGATCGCGCCAGCGGTGCCACCAAGTGGACCGCCACACGTGTCGACCTGGTATTCGGCTCGAACTCTATTTTGCGCGCTTACGCCGAGGTGTACGCCCAAGACGATAACCGCGAAAAATTCGTCAACGACTTCGTTGCCGCTTGGACAAAAGTAATGAACGCTGACCGTTTCGACCTGCAGTAAGCAGCCCATGCAGCCGGTAGCTGACAACAGTCGGCTACCGGCTGTTCAAATTGATAAGCTGAATATTCCTGTTTCGGGAATTAATGTTTGCAGTACCGTTGCTATTGGCTGTCACAAAAAGCGAGTACAGTCGTCACCTACATAAACAATTAAACAGGGTGATTTAAAAGCATGGCCTTTGTAGTAACCGAAAGTTGTATTGCCTGCAAGTACACCGACTGCGTCAGTGTCTGCCCCATGGAATGTTTTTTCGAGGGGCCTAATTTCATGGTTATCAACCCCGACGAATGTATTGATTGCTCGATTTGTGTCGGCCAATGTCCCGTCGGTGCCATTGTCGAGGCCAGCGAAATCGCGCCCGACCAGGCGCATTTTGTGCAACTGAACCGTGACCTATCGCACGACCCGCGCTGGAAGCGCATTACACAAGCCAAGCCACCCTTGCCGGAGCATGAGGTCTGGGCCGCTACAAAAAACAAGCTTCATCTGCTAAAGCAGCAAATCGAAACCTAGCAAAAACACCCATCGCCAGCCGTACCTTTGCCCGATAGAATGGGCCGGTCAACCCGACAAAATATCGGCCAGGCAATATTTATGGGTTCATCTCCAAATTTCATGACGTTACTGCGGCACCCGCAACATATTGTGGGTGAAGTCGACGTTGGGCCGGCCCTGCCCAGCAGCGTGTCTTTGGCCAGGCACCGTGCCAAAGCGCATACGTTCAAACGCGGCATTACCTCCGATGTCCTGATTATTGCTCAGCAAAACATCAATGCAACGTCGGTAATGTTTGACCTGGGGTTTGGTCCAAACGAGCACTTCTGCCCGTCGACATCGCCGGTATATATCGTGCCCGCCGAAGCAAATGCACAATGGACGCTCAATGGCGAGTCGCAGTGTGTTTACCTCGCGCTACCCGCGCAAGACGTAACTCAACTATTCGAAGCCTTTGGCGTCACGGCACCTGCCGAGCACTTGTGGCGGCTAGCAGGTCGCGGCTTTGACGAACGCCTGGTGCACGAGCTTGTACTTCGGTTATGGCAAGAGGTCTCTAATGTGGGGCCGACGCCTTTGCTGGAAAGCAGCTGCCGCGTCGCCTTACTACATACCCTGGCACGCCGGTTTCAGCGTGAACCGACTCCGGCCGCAAAAACAACACCCAAACTCGAACGCCGTTTACTGAACCGGGTACTAGAGGCTATTCATGCCCTGCCTCCTGAGGGGGTATCCGTCGAGCGGCTGGCGCAAATCGCCGGGCTCAGCCCGTTTCATTTCAGCAGGCTATTTCAGAACAGCACGGGTCGCACGCCCTACCGGTATTACGATGAACTACGTTTTCAGCGCGCTTGCGACCTTTTAACCGGGACATCGGCATCCATAGGCGATATCGGGGGGCAGTTAGGCTTTGCCAACCCAAGTCAGTTCACTCGTGCCTTCAGCCGGCACGCCGGCTGCTCTCCCCGCCGGTATCGAACACAGCAAGGTTTTCGATGTCATTGACCGGGGCTGTCAGGCCCCGTCCTTCTTTATATCGGCGCCCTCCCCCACAAGCCACTTAAATAACCAGCAAGGGGGAGGGTTGACACTTTAACGCGGGTCTATCGGGGTCAAGATACCAGCCCTGGCTTCAATCACCTCGCCGGCATCCAGAACAACGTCCTCGCGGAACCGTTGCCCCAGCAATTGAACCCCAACCGGCAGACCTCCAGCCACACCCGTTGGCACCGACATCGCGGGAAAGCCCAACATCGGGATCGCCATCATCAACCAATTGGCTGCCATAACGCGTCGCATACTCTCCACACTCTGGATATCGGCATCTTGCTCGAAGGCCTGCTCGGCGGCCACCGGCATCAACATTAGCGGATATTTTTGCATGAACTGCTGCAACTTGACGATCAGGGTTCCGCGACGGGCGTATCCGTTCATGTAGGTCGTCAAGTCAGGTTGCTCGCCCCACCAGTCTTTGGCCACAGCATAGTAGTGTTCGGCCGTTTTCTTCATACCGTAATCGCCAACCTCTTCAACCAACGGCATCAACTGACGAAACTCCTCCATCGCCAGCAGGTACCAAAGCTTGTAGGCCTCCTCGAAAACGGGGTCGGCGACCTCTTCGACGACATAGCCGGCGTCGCGCAACCAGTCGGCGGCCTGATCCAATGCCGCCAACGCTGCTGCTGTAGGCTTAGACGGCCCCGCATCGCGTAAAAAGGCGACTTTAATAGGCCGGGCCAGACCCGGCCCCGGAAGCGCCGGCGAGGCATGCACCAGATCCCGGGGGTCGAATGGGCTCATCGCCGCCAGCGAAAGGCGCAGATCTGACACACAACGCGCCAGCGGCCCTTGAGTCAACATGGTTTGAACAGATAACGCCTGATCTGCATTGGCAGGACCAAACCATGAAGGGATGCGACCTACGGTGGGACGCAAACCCGTCACGCCGCAACAATACGCCGGCTGCCGAATCGAACCCCCGATATCATTACCGTGCGCCATCGCCACCATGCCAGTCGCCGCCGCAGCAGCAGCCCCGCCACTCGAGCCGCCCGGTGTGCGGGTTGCATCCCAAGGGTTAAGCGTACGGCCATGCAGGTCGTTATTGGTAAACCAACGATATGAGAACGCAGGTGTATTACTGCGCCCGACAAATACGGCCCCTGACCGGCGCAGGTTTGCGACGTGCGGCGCGTCTTCGTGCGCCACCATGTCTTTAAATGCGACGACGCCATTGGTGGTCGCATGCCCTTTCTGGTCGCTGTTGACCTTGATCGATACAGGCACACCATGCAACGGCCCAAGGTTTTCACCTGACGCCACCGCGCGATCTGCCGCATCAGCCATTTCCAGCGCTTCTTCGGGCGAGACCTCAACCAGTGCATTGACGTGAGGGTTGACTTGCTCGATACGTTGCAAGCTCGCCAAAGTGGCTTCACGCGAAGAAATCGCACCAGTTCGAATGCCATGCGCCAGCGCCGTTGCGCTCCAACGCCATAGTTCCGAGGGTTGCTGAGCAGGGTCAAAAATGTTCGTCATGTTTGTGTCTCCGTTATTGGTTTATGTGGGCTGGCGCTGGCCAAACCCAACTAAAACCAGCTTATCAACACGACAGACACCACAACAGCCCCTGCGGCCGCCGGCAAAGCAGCATTACGCAAAAACCGCAGGAAATGACAACAGCAGAATCTCGCATATTGGATCCGCGTGCACAACCTGCCCCAATTAGCGCTTTCCGACCCGTGGCGGTGACATATTTGCCTGTTGCCTTCTTACAGCCAAGATATACAATGAAAATGTATATCCAAAACAGGAGACTCATCATGCAAGTTGCAAAATGGGGCAATAGCCTTGCGGTACGCCTCCCTGCCAGCCTGGTCGAGGCACTTGAGCTGCGGGAAGGCGACGACATTGAAATTATTATTGATGACTCAAGAACCTTTGCAGTACGTAAAAAGCCAGGCGCCGACCAATTACTGAAACGCTTGCGTACGTTCCGGGGGAAGCTGCCCGCCGACTTCCACTTCGACCGCGAACAAGCCAATGCGCGCGACTAAATTTGGGCATTTTCTTGACAGTAATGTCATTTTATATCTGCTCTCGACCGACCCTCAGAAGGCCGATCAGGCCGAACATCTGCTGGCGGCCGGCCCGGTGATCAGCGTACAAGTGCTTAACGAAGTGGCTCACGTATGCAGGCGCAAGCTGCAAATGACGTGGGACGACATTACCCAGTTTCTGACACTGGTACGGGGCTTTTGCAAGGTTGTGCCCCTTACCGAAACCATCCACGACCAAGGCAGGACAATTTCGGCGCGGTATCAGTTGCCGTTTTACGATGCCTGCATTGTGGCGGCTGCAGCCGATGCGGGCTGCCACACTTTGTACACCGAAGACATGCATAACGGGCTGCGGTTGCCAGATCAACAAATTAGCGTCAAGAATCCTTTCAAATAGCGCCCGCAGCTACCGACAAAGCCGCGTTACGCAAAAACCGCAGGAAATGACATAAACCGGTACCAGACCGGGACAGCGTTGTACCGCAGCAAGGCTGACATCTGTTTACAAAGCCGATCGATTCTTGCGAGCATTTAGCTTATAGTTCGAAACAGGCCAGACGGCCCAGGCTATCGCCAAACCCAAAAAAGGACGACGCACCATGTCTTCACCGTCAGCGCACGAAACCGTAGCCAAGACAACGCAAGACACCGACAGCCGCCTGAAATGGCTGCAAGATCACGTACAGTTTGTGCAGGCTTTTGCCAAAAACCCGTTGGGCATCGGTGCCATCCTGCCCTCGAGCCGAGCGCTGGCGGCAGCCATCACGGCTCATCTACAGCCGGGTTCCGGGAAAGTTCTCGAGCTGGGCAGCGGCACAGGAGCTTTCACCCAATATATGCTGACCAGAGGGTTTGACCCTGCCGACCTTATCCTGGTCGAACAAGACGCGGCGCTAGCTGCCAGGTTGCGCCGCAGGTTTCCCCAATCTACCTTACTGCAAATACCGGCGCAAACCTTGCATTTGCACTACGACACGACCCAGCGCGATATTGTCGCCACGGTATGCGGTCTGCCCTTGCGCAATATGAACCGCAGCGTTCATGCGCAAATGCTTAAAGCTACTTTCGACGCGATGCGTCCAGAGGGCGCGCTGTACTTGTTTACCTATGGCCCGACTTGTCCAGTGTCGGCGTACACACTAAACGCACTGGGCCTGACCAGCCGGCTAACGGCTTTTGTGGTTAAAAACCTGCCCCCGGCATGCGTTTTTTGTATTACGAGGGTGCCAGACGCAACGCAAGGCTGACAAACATCCTCCAGAGGCTCGCGCACGGCGGAATAAACCCAATAACGGACGACCACTATTGCCGTTTACCGAGCCACGAAAACAGCTATAAAAAACATTACTTTTAGGCCCAGAAAAGATAAACTGGAAATCAATTGCATTTAATATGTAATAGGCTTCCAACTTTTAGCAATAGGCCAAATGCCCACATTTACCGACAACCAGCGCGATATGGCCGAGGCGTTGCCCAGCATGATCTGGACAGCTACCCCAAGCGGCCAGGTCGATTACGTTAACCACGTGTTCGCGCACTACACCGGGCACCCGGCCAACCAAGACGACACAATCGACTGGCTGGCGGTCGTGCACCCCGACGACCACGAATCTACACTGCGCATTTGGGGCAACTGCATCGCGTCAGGCGCCAAGTATCAGGCTGAATTCAGAATTTTCCATAAGCCCAGCAACAGTTACCGCTGGCACCATGTGGCCGCTACCCCGCACCACAACGCCGACGGCACAATTAGGCGCTGGTACGGCATCACCACCGACATCCACGACATCAAACTGGCCAACCGAGCCGTTGACAAGGCCCACGACGAGCTTAAACGCGTGGTTGCGCTGCAGGCCCTCGAAAGCAAAGTGCTCGACGCCATCAGCCAAGAGCGCGAGCTGCAAGACATGCTCGACATCGTCACCCACGCTGTTGACGACTTCATCCCTGAGGTTCGGTCTTCTATTTTGCTGGTTAAAAACGGGTGCTTGTGGCATGGGTCGGCCCCTAAACATCCGCAAGACTACATTGAAGCCATTAATGGAATAAGTGTTGGCGAAGGCAATGGCTCTTGCGGCACCTCGGCCGCCCGGCAAGAGCCGGTGATTGTTACCGACATAAACACCGACCCACTATGGGCGTCGGTTAACGACCTGGTCGAACTTATCGACGCGAAGGCGTGTTGGTCAATCCCGGTTATCGGGGCCACTGGCAAAGTGCTGGCCACGTTTGGCATATACAGCCATCACCCCGCACTCCCAACCGACGAGCAGCTAGCCACTATTAACCATATTTGCCAGTTTGTGCGTGTGGCTATCGAACGTACCCAACAGCGCGAAGCCGCCCGCCAGATAGAGAGACAACTGCAGTTGTCGCAAAGCCGCGAGGCCATTGTCAAGCTTACGGGCGGCTTGGCACACGATTTCAACAATTTGCTCACGGTCATTTTAAGTAATGCCGGCCAATTGGCCGAAGAGCTTACCGAAGGCAGCGAACACCAGGAAATGGCGTTAGACATAAAACGCGCGGCGCGCCGCGGGGCCGACATGATTCGCAACCTGCTGTCATTTTCAAGACAACAGTTGCTGCAGCCTAAGCCGGTACACGTTAACTCCCTGCTTACGGACATGCACACCCTGGCCGAACGGGTACTCGACAGCCGAATTACGCTTAACCTGGCCCTTGAAGCCCGCCCCGCCACAATTATGGTTGACCCGGCCCAGCTAGAAAATGCCGTCCTTAACATATTGTTAAACGCACGAGACGCAATTCAAAACTCGGGCACGGTGACGCTGCGCACCCGCACCGTCAATCACTATAACGCTGCCCTTCCCCGCACTTTACCAGTCAATGCCACCTACCTTCTCCTCGAGGTACAAGACGATGGCCACGGCATTGCGCCCGACGCCCGGGAGCATATCTTTGACCCGTTCTACACCACCAAAGACGTGGGTAATGGCAGTGGACTCGGGCTAAGCATGGTCGATGGCTTTGTTAAACAGTCGAAAGGCGGCGTCGCCGTAACCTCAGCCTTAGGGCAAGGCACCACAATAAGCCTTTATTTCCCGGTGATGGCCGACGTCGTCACTGCGTCCGGCGCCAAATCAGAAATCGAAACCCCACCCAGCGGTACCGGCAAAATTTTGGTTGTCGAAGACGAGCCTGCGGTACAAGCCACACTGGTGCGGCAATTACAAAAACTGGGCTACCAGGTGCTGGCTGCGGGCAACGGCCACGAAGGCTTGCTCGAGCTGCAACGCCACCCCGATATCGACCTGTTGCTTACTGACATGATGATGCCCGGCGGTATGGACGGCCAACAGTTAGCCACCCTGGCGCGCCGGCACAACCCCAACATACGCGTAGTGTTGTCGTCGGGGTATTCGCACAAACTGGCCAAAGATCAAGACCGCACCGCCGAAGGCTATTGGCTGTTACCCAAACCTTATTTACGAATTGATTTGGCCACTTTGCTGAAAAAAGCACTTGCTACCTTAGCCACTTAGGTCCCAACTCACCCGCGCTTGGCCGACCTGCTTGCCAATTCACGAACAACCTGATCACGCAGCAGTATCAAGACCTGTAACTCGCGTTCAGAAGGGTTCCGCGGGGCGTGATCAAAAATACTCAGTGCGCCCAAAACACAACCGTTAAACCGAATAAGCGCACCTGCATAAAACTGCAACCCATGCCACCAAGAAGCCAATTGCGGCGTTTTTTTACCTTGCAATGCAGCACAAAAATCGCCTCCAACAACCAGGTCGGCATAAGGGTTCGGCTCGAGCAGCGTTTGCGAACAAATGTATGGACAAATCGGCAGCTCGCGCGCACCTAGGCCCACTTCAGCCTTGAACCAAAAACGATCTTTATCTATGAAGTTTATGGCCGCAGCCGGCACACCCCACGTGAGAGCGGCCAAACTCACGATGTCGTCGAAGGCCTCCTCGTACTCGGTATCGAGAATGCCCAACTGATCTAAAACACGTAACCTTTGGCTGTCGGACACCATAGCGTCAACTCGAGGGTCTGCTTCGCAAGTAACCATGGCTTTACATATAAGTGACGATAGTTGACTTTGTTTCTTATAGATACGTTTTGTTAATTATAATATTTGAGATGCTCACCAAGCGCCTTAATAGCCCTATAAATTGAAAGGGTACTGATTCGCTAGGCTCGATACACGCGTCGTTTACGTAAACTAGGCTTTTGAGCTTCTATACGCACGAGAATCAACAACAAGGCCAGCCATTTTTCTCCGGCCTTGTTGTTGGATAGTGGCGGCGCCACAAGAGCGCCGCCCCCCCCTTAGAACTTCACACGCAAATACAAAGAACCCGTATTTTCGGTGTTACCGTTACCAAACTGGCCGTTGTACGACAGCCCCAGAGCGGCCTGCTTACCAACAGCCATTTCAGCACCTAAGTCGACCAGCGCTGCGTTCTTGGCAATAGGCGAACCTGCCACCTTGAAGCTCGCACCATTACCCTGAGTGAAGCGCATGCTGCGAGACGATTCGATATCGCCCGCCGCATGGCGCCAGCCCAACCCGGCAAACAATGTAGCCTTGTTAGTCCCGGTATCAATGGTAGTTTTACCGCGCAGGCCCAAGGTAAACATGGTGACGTCGTCGGTTTGGCTATCGCTGCTAAGTGCAGCAGCCCCACCCGATTCGGCAAAACCCTTGGCACGCTGACTCAGCCACGCAACGCCCAGGTATGGCTCAACTTCGCTGGCCTGCCCCACCGGCATGGCATAACCCAGCTCGGTAAACAGTTGCGTCGTATTGACATGGTAGTCGGCCTTGAGGGTTTGATTGCCCCCCAGGGTAACGTAACGGCGGCTGTCGACATTGTGACGGGTATAGGACGCACCGGCCATGAAGTTGACTTTGCCTTCACCAGTTGCCCAGCTGTTGCCGCCATAAAGCGCAGCGGTGTAGCTGTTGACGTCTGATTTTGATGACCGGTCGTTGACTTCGATTTTGCCATCGGTAAAGCCGAAAGCGGCACCCACACGCCAACCGTTACCCACTGCCCCATCGCCCCCCACGAACAGACCTGTGGTCCGCGTACTGACCTTGGCAGCATTGCCATTGTCTTCAAGCGAACCCCAGTTGCCAACGACCTCGGCCCACAACGGGCGTGCGTTAGATGTGGGCATGGCACCCGCAGGCAAACTACCTGACGACTGCGCGACCGGCGCGCCAGGGGACATACCTGCACCCAGATTGCCGCGCATACGGTTGGACAAGGTTTTGGTGATAACGCTGGCGCCACTTAAAAGTGCCGACTGCGTGCTGCCGTGAAGTTCACCTGAAAGTTGATTGAGGGCGTCAGCAGGATCTGAAGACACTGCCACCGCGTCGACAGCAGCATTTTCGCCCTCTACCGACGTCACGCCGTCTAACGTGGCATTTTGGTTAGCCGACAAGCCAGGACGTATCTTGGCTACCTTGGCCGCGTCAAAAGACAGACTGATCTTGACGTCTTTAGCGCCGTACTGGGTAGCGTTAAGCTTGACTAATGTGCCGTCAAAACTGCTGTCGAGGGCTTCGGATTTGAATCGTTTTGTTGGATCAGTTGCCCCATCAATGGCACCGGCCACAGCTTCTACAATAGTGTAGTCATGGTTCAGCTTGTAACCGCCCTTACCGTCTTCTTGACGCACTTGCAGGTCGATACCGCTAAGGTCTACGTTACCGGTTGAAATGCGGATCAGGTCGGATGCACCTGCCGCATTAACTTCGGCAACATAAGTACCCGTAAAACCCGCCATAGAACCATAGGTTTGAACACCCACGGAGTTACCAGGGCCCAAAGTACCGCCCGAGCCCCGCAGTACGCCGGCCACGTTCAGGTTGCCACCCAGGGTGGCGCCGCTATTTACAACCGCATCGCCGGTAATGGTGACGGGGTTTTGCGTGGTACCGCCGCGTAGCGACGAGTTGCTGTCCAGTTGAACGCCACCATTGATGGTGGTGCTGCCACTCCCCAGGCTGACGCTACTGTTGCTGGCGGCCAGCGCGGTGCCAGTACCGCTGCCAATGGTGTTGGAGGATCCGGCAAAGTTCAGTGTGCTACCCACGGCGGTTACGCCGCCTTGAATAACGGCATTGTTGTTGAACTGCAGGGTAGAACCCGTTTGCCCAGACAGGCTCTGGGTAATGGTGGTGGTGCCCGACCCTTGAAACGTCATGGTGGAGTTAGAGGCGGCCGAAACACTGCCCGTCACTGTATTGACATCGTTGAAGGTAACGGTGGTGTTCGATGTGTTGGTAACACTGCCAGTGCTGCCGGTAATGGGTTCACTTCCATCGGCAACGGTGGTGTTGCCGTCAACAACCAGCCCTGCCCAGAACGCCCCGTCTTGAACATCCAGAACGGTTTGGGCAATTCTGTTTGAATCCGTATCCCTTAAGCCTCCGTAATAGTTCTCAATGTTGCCATCGGCATAAGAGCCGGCTTTTAACGTAAGGTTGACTACGCCATCTTCGCCACTGCCGGTACGATCCACGCGCAGCAATGTACCGTTATTCTTGGTCAGCGTTGAGCCGCTGCCAACGGTAATTTTTTGAGTCTGACCATGTGTGTCGAAGTTGGAGCTTATCGACGCCAGGCCTGCCTCGACAGTAGTGTCATTCAGAGTAACTTCAGCACCATTCAGTATTTCAATGGCGTTGCTCTTGAGGGCGACAAGACTGCTACCATTCGAGCTTGTCAGTTGGCTACCCAGACCAGAAACTCTGGCGGCAACTGAGTTTGTACCGCGTGTCTCCACGCGAGTCTTGTTCAAGTCAATGACACCAGTTTTTTGCGCCAAAACACCATAACTGCCATCACTAAGGGTGGTGATCGACGCGTTATTGAGATTGACACGAGCAGCTCCTTCCTCAGCGAGTGCCCCCATATTTTTATAGACTGAGGCCCCACCCCCTTGAACCAGAATGTTTGCGTTGCTGTAAGTAGCCACGCCACCGTTCAAAGCCCAGAGCCCATAGCCTACCTGACCTGATGTTGTTACGTCCACGCCGTCGGCCGTAACGGTCGACCCAGCGTCGCGTGCGTAAAGGCCATAAGCCATGAAGCCGTTTGTAGTAACAGAGCCCCCAGTTAATTCGACGCTTCCACCGTTATAAGCATGTGCTCCGTAAGCTCGCTGACCTTGAGTAACTATGGTGGTGCCGGTTGTTGAGATTGTCGACCCCGCACCATCAGCATAGAGGGCGTACCCGCGTGATCCCTGGCCTTCACCTTGGCTTCCTTTGCCATTCTCGTTCTTTGTTTCTATGGTGCCGCCAGTAAGCGTTATTGTTCCGCCCTCATTTGCATAAGCGCCGTAACCAAGCCCTGTTGTAACGACGTTCGTGTTGACGCCTGTGATGCTTGAGTTGGCGCCCAGCGAGTACAAACCGTGGGCGCCGTCTATGCCGAGGTTACCGTCAGCAACTGTGACCCCATTGTGGCTGGTGCTGATAGAGCTATTTGTAAGCGTTATCTTCCCGCCGCGTTCGGCAGTTGCGCCGCGAGCCTTCGAACCAGTGGTAACAATTGTAGTGTTGTCGACTGAAATGACCCCGCCAGTGGCGTTTTTATCGTTATTAGCGACCAAGCCATGGCCGAGCTCACCGCTGGTGGTTATTTTCGTGTTGTTCAGCGTGATGGTTGACCAGCTTTCGGCAAACGCACCAAAGCCATTTTTCCCCGTGGTGTCGATAGTGACGTCTGATGCACCTGTCGTGCTGATGAGACTGCCGTCGATGGCGTGCAGAGCAAAAGAGTCGTCACCGGTTGTCGAAACGGTAACGCCGACGCCAAGATTGATTACAGACTTGTCTGTGCCGTCTTTAGAGCTAGCGCCCGACTGAATGCCGTGGGCTTTATTGCCCACGGTGTGTACGATCATATTGGATGCGTTCAGCGTGGACGCAGCACTGCTTCCATTTTCGTGAACCAGAACGCCCCAAGCGCGTTTGGAAGAATCTGTAGTACTTGCTTTGTAGTTTTTGCCATCAATGGATGCCGACTCACCATCTCTGTGACTATAGGCTGCAGCGTTGGTTGCCTGGTTGTCGTACTGAGTATCCGCCACCGCTGTTCCCGCTACTCCTATCAAGCCCGCACCCGCCAAGGCAAGTACACCGCTGCGCAACATGCTTTCTGCGCAGCTTTTCTGCACCGAAGAGCCCGAGCGCTTTCCGCGCGCGTGGCTTAGTTCTGAAACGGCTACGTATGTGCCGGTTTTTTCGTTCCAGATGGTTTTGTAGACCCTATTCATTTTCTCTCCTGTGCAGCTTATGCCCGGTGTTGCCGTTGGCTAACCGTAGAAAGCCTGGTTCAACGTGATTTATTTGGATACAAGTAGATTTTTGTATCCATTGAAACATTTTTACTCACATTGATCAAGCAACCGTAATTATATAAATAACATTATTTTCGGTTGAAAAATGAATGCAATATTTCAAATAACTTCATAGGAATTGCAAAAAACCAAAGCTCAAAACGCGGAAATGAAGTAGTTTTTTAGCCCTATTTTTATTTAAAAGCCTAATAAACAAGAAAAATTCAGAGAAAAGCACACTAGAACAGCAAGCCAACTGCCCAACAAATAAATTACATATTCCTTCAATTACATTATATTTTTTGTATACATCAAAGATCAGACGAGGCAAGAAGCACGCTTAAATGTAAGCAAACAGCCCGCGCCTTTGGCAACAACAACCAAAGAACAACACAACCAACCAACGCAAAAAGGCCGGAACACCGCCCTATGGCATGTGTTCCGGCCTAGCCAGAAACTATTCGAATATGCGTGCTTGATCAGCCCAACTAAGACAACAACATCACTTGCCCGGTGTCTAACTGATAGATACCGCCCACCACTTTAAGAGCGCCGGTTTCGACGCGTTGCCGCAAAATTGGTGTGGCGGTTGCCAGGCGTTGAACATTCAACCGGACATTTTCTTCCGTAGCCCGCTCTAGCAAAGACAAATTGCCGGGCTGACGACTGGCTGCTTGTACCGCAGGAACAATAGCCGTTGCCAAGCTTTGAATGTGGCCTGGGTAATCTGTATTTTTTTCGTAGGCGGAAATGGCTGCCGAAACGGCACCACAGCGGCTGTGGCCCAACACCATAATCAGAGGCGCGCCTAATACAGCCACCGCATATTCAAGGCTACCCAAAATGTCGACATTGACATAATTGCCGGCCACACGGGTAACAAACAGGTCGCCACGCGATTCGTCGAAGCAAAACTCGGGGCCGACACGAGAGTCCGCACAACTTAACAGACACGCATAAGGGTTTTGACCTTCGGATAGCGCGGCGCGAGATGTCGCGAAATCTTTTTTCGACGTGTCGCCTCTCACATAACGTGCATTGCCCGCCATCAGGCGCTCAAGCGCCTGGTCAGGCGACAGCTTGTTTTCTATTTTTGGCGGCGCCGACTGGGCTTGCGATTTCGCACCCAGGGAGCCAAATAACAGCGCCGCCGAGAACCCCGCAAGAAGCTTGCGCCTACCCGCCGAGACCTGGCGTTGATCAACGCCGCCTAAACCCCGATGAAACCGCGAAAAACAAGTGACACACATAATCGCCCTCCGTCAGGGAAAGTCAGGCATGAGTCAACCCGATACAGCCTGGGCTACCTGAAACGCAATTCTAAAAAGCGGGCACCGCTTTGCTGTGGATCACCGCTAACGCTGCGCCCGATTAAAGCTTGTGTCAATAGGTAATGGCAGCAACACCGTCATCACTGGGAATACACGCCATAAAAAACGCCCGGGCACCGCCTTGTCGGCAGGTGCTCGGGCGCGGTTTGGTGTCGCCGGGCTAGCGCTTGGGCACAGCATGCGTTACAGCGCGCCGCACCACCGACAGCCCGGGCTTACCCGGCCGAGTGATTAACCCAGCTTGGCAATCGCCGCGTTCAGCGTTGCGCTGGGGCGCATTGCGGCATCAACCTTGGCTTTGTTGGGACGGTAGTAACCACCGATATCCACCGGTTTACCTTGCGGTGCAGCCAGTTCGGCGACGATCTTGGCTTCGTTTTCGGTCAGCGCCTTGGCCACTTCGGCAAACTTGGCTTGCAAGTCGGCGTCGGCGGTTTGCTCGGCCAAGGCCTGAGCCCAGAACATGACCAGGTAGAAATGGCTGCCGCGGTTGTCGAGGCCGCCGACTTTACGATCGGGCGAGCGGTTGTCGTCGAGGAATTTACCGGTTGCGCTGTCGAGGGTATCGGCCAGCACTTTGGCTTTGGGGTTGTTGTAACTGTTGGCCAGGTGTTCAAGCGATGCGGCCAGAGCCAGGAACTCACCCAGTGAATCCCAGCGCAGGAAACCTTCTTCGACGAACTGTTGTACGTGCTTGGGCGCCGAACCGCCTGCACCTGTTTCGAATAGGCCGCCACCGGCCATCAAAGGCACGATAGACAACATTTTCGCGCTGGTGCCCAGTTCCATGATGGGGAACAGATCGGTCAGGTAGTCGCGCAGCACGTTGCCGGTGACCGAGATAGTGTCTTTACCCTGACGAATACGCTCGAGCGAGAACAGGGTGGCATCGACCGGGGTCATGATGCGGATATCGAGACCGTTGGTATCGTGGTCTTTAAGGTAGCGCTCGACTTTTTCGATAAGCTGAGCGTCGTGACCGCGTGCAGGGTCGAGCCAGAATACCGCCGGGGTGTTGCTAAGGCGCGCACGATTGACAGCCAGTTTTACCCAATCTTGAATCGGGGCATCTTTGGTTTGGCACATGCGCCAGAGGTCGCCTGCCTGTACGGCATGCTCGAGCAAAACGTTGCCCGACGCGTCGGTAACACGCACGACACCGTCGGCCGGCACAACAAACGTTTTGTCGTGCGAGCCGTACTCTTCGGCGGCTTGCGCCATCAGGCCTACGTTAGGAACACTACCCATAGTGGCAGGATCGAACGCGCCATGGCGTTTGCAATCGTCGATAACGGCCTGATATACACCTGCATAGCAACGATCGGGGATCACGGCCTTGGCGTCTTGCAAGTTACCCTCGGCGTTCCACATCTTGCCCGAATCGCGAATCATCGCAGGCATCGAGGCGTCGACAATGACGTCGCTAGGTACGTGCAGGTTGGTGATGCCTTTGTCGGAATTGACCATGGCCAACGCGGGCTGCGCTTGATAGACCGCATCGATGTCGGCCTTGATGGCGCTTTGCTGGTCGGCAGGCAAGTCGCCCAGACGAGCGTACAAATCGCCGATACCATTGTTGGGGTTGAAGCCAATGGCTTTAAGCGCTTCGGCATGCTTGGCCAGTACATCTTGATAAAACACCGAAACAACGTGGCCGAACAGGACCGGATCGGACACCTTCATCATGGTGGCTTTCAGGTGCACAGAAAACAGTACACCCTGACGCTTGGCGTCTTCGATTTGCGCTTGCAAAAAGCTGCGCAGCTTGGCCACCGACATGACCGAAGCATCGATCACTTCACCGGCTTTAAGCGTCGTTTTTTCTTTCAGGACGGTTTTGCTGCCATCGTTGGCCGTCAATTCAATTTTGACGTCGCCAGCCTGCCCAACTGTGACGGATTTTTCGCTGCCGTAAAAGTCGCCGTCGGCCATGCTGGCCACATGCGCTTTGGAATCAGCTGCCCAGGCACCCATTTTATGGGGATGCTTGCGTGCATAATTTTTAACCGAGAGGGGGGCACGACGATCGGAGTTACCTTCACGCAAGACGGGGTTAACTGCGCTGCCCTTAACCTTGTCGTAACGCGCCTTGATGTCTTTTTCTTCGTCGGTTTTAGGCTCATCGGGGTAATCGGGCAAAGCATAACCTTGGGCCTGCAATTCTTTAATGGCAGCCTTCAGTTGCGGCATCGAAGCACTGATGTTGGGCAGCTTGATGATATTGGCTTCGGGTTGCGTTGCCAATTGACCCAGCTCGGACAGCGCGTCGGAAATTTTCTGGTCAGCGGTCAGCTTGTCGGCGAATACCGCCAGAATGCGGCCCGACAGAGAGATATCACGCGTTTCCATGGCGATACCAGCTGTACGGGCAAACGCTTCGACCATTGGCAGCAACGAATACGTCGCCAAAGCCGGCGCTTCATCGGTAAGGGTATAGATAATCTTGGAAGTCATAGTGTCCTCTTGAGCCTGTGTCTGTCGCGGAAAAAGCAGGCACCGTTATCCGGGACTGGCACCGCGGGTTAGCGTGATATGTCTTATATAAGATACAAGACAGCCCCCTATTATAGCGAGAGCGCTGTCAAGTTGGCATACGGTTGATAATTTCCTGACCAAAACCTGAGCAAGACACCTGTGTGGCGCCTGGCAGGCGTCGCGCAAAATCGTAGGTCACAACTTTGTCTTGAATAGCTGCCTCGATGCCGGCCACAATCAGGTCGGCGGCTTCGGACCAGCCCAGATGGCGCAGCATCATTTCGGCGGACAAAATAGCCGCCCCCGGATTAACGTAATCTTTGCCGGCGTACTTGGGCGCCGTGCCGTGCGTCACTTCGAACAAGGCCACCGAATCGGACAGATTGGCGCCCGGGGCAATACCCGTCCCCCCCACCTGTGCCGCGACCGCAGCCGAAAAATAATCGCCGTTCAAGTTGGTGGTGGCAATAACGTCGAACTCTTTAGGGCGCAACAAAGCCTGCGGCAGAAAGGCGTCGGCAATGGCGTCTTTAATGACGATATCGCGGCCCGAAACAGGATTTTTAATGCGACACCACGGCCCTTCGTCGATGAGCTGCGCACCAAACTCGCGTCGGGCCAGGTCGTAACCCCAATCACGGAACGCCCCTTCGGTGAACTTCATGATGTTGCCCTTGTGCACCAGCGTGACCGAACTGCGGTCGTGGTCGATGGCGTACTGAATCGCTTTACGAATCAGGCGCTCAGACCCTTCGCGAGACGCTGTTTTAATGCCGATGGCCGATGTTTTGGGGTAACGAATATCTTGCGCCCCCAGCGTATTCTGCAAAAAATCGATCAACGCGTCGGCCTGATCGGACTCGGCCGGAAACTCGATACCTGCGTACACATCTTCTTGGTTCTCGCGGAAGATCACCATATCGACGCGTTCGGGGTGGTGGACGGGCGACGGCACACCCTTGATATAACGCACCGGACGCAAACACACGTACAGGTCGAGCTGATGTCGCAAGGCCACGTTGAACGAACGAATACCCCCACTGACCGGCGTGGTCAGCGGGCCCTTGATGCCGACGACGTAATCTTTAATAGCCTGTACCGTTTCGGCGGGCAACGCCGTTTGCCCATAACGCTCGGCAGCGCTTTGCCCGGCATAAATTTCCATCCAGTGAATTTTGCGTGCGCCGTTGTAGGCCTTTTGTAGGGCGGCATCTACAACATTACGCATCACCGGCATGATGTCTTTACCCGTGCCGTCACCCTCGATAAACGGGATGACAACCTGATCGGGTACCTGCAGCGTACCGTCGGGGTTGACCGTAACCTTGCCGCCCTGGCTGGGGACCTGAATATGCTGGTAAGACATGAGTGCTCCGGTGAGTAATTGCGTGGCCGGCATGCGGCGTTTCAGGCATTTTATCGCGAGCAAAACAGCGACAGTAATCACGCGGCGCGATGGGGACTAACCCGACCTTTTAATTTCAGGCACACCCAAATACAATTTGGCACAAATTTGAGTGAACACCATGCCACAACTGCAACAACCCGTCCTGACCTTGCCCGACCTGCAACGACCGGTCGTTTCTCCGTGCGCCGGCGCTTTTACCCTGATGTGCGATGAAAACTGGCAGGTAATTTGGGCATCGCCCGAACTGCCTGTATTAACGGGATACGCCACCGACGACGTACTCGGCAAAAACCCCGGCGACTTCCTGCATGGCCCCGACACCGACACGGGTACCCTCGACCAGTTGCGTGAGTGCGTCGCCCATAAAAAGCATTTTTCAGGCGAAATGCTGAACTACAAAAAGGACGGGACGTCGTTTTGGGTCCACTTGAGCTTTAACCCCATATTTAACGATCACAACGAATTCCAGCATTTTGTCGCGATCCAAACCGTCAATACCTATACAGCGTTTATTGAAGAGCAGACGCGGGCTTACGTAACGCGCATGGAACGGCAACGCAACGTACTGATCCGGGAAGTGCATCACCGCATCAAGAACAGCTTGCAAGGGGTTGCCGGCATGCTTCGCCAGCATGCCCAGTCAGAACCCCAGGCCGCCCATGTACTGGAAAAAGCAATCGCCCAGGTACGCACCATTGCGGTCGTACATGGGCTGGAAGGCAAAGCGCTATACAACGAAGTAGTGTTGTGCGAGATGGCGCCCAGTATCGCCCGTATGGTGCAAGAGCTGGTGCTACCCGACGGCCCGCACTTTACAGTAACCGTGAACGTGCCCGAACGCATCCGGGTCTGCGAACAAGAACGCGTACCCATTGCCCTGATCCTGAACGAATTGATACTTAATGCCGCCAAGCATCTGTCGGCCACCGAACGGTACAGCACATTAAGCGTGGGTGTCGCCTGGCAGGCGCAGCTTGAGTGCGCGCGCATTACCATTACCAACCCCGGCCGCCTACCCGATGACTTTGATTTTGCGGCCGAACAGGGCATCGGCACGGGGCTTGAACTCGTCCGCTCGATGCTGCCTGCAAACGGCGCCACCCTGACCTTTGCCAATCGCGCCGGGTTCGTCGAAACACAGCTCACGCTTTCACCCCCGGTCATTTACAGCGTCAACCCCTCACGTCTACCTCACCCAACATGACACCTCAGCCGTCTACCATCGCCGTCGCCCCCCACCTGCTGGTTGTCGACGACGACCGCCTTGTGCTGGCCACACTGTCAAAGGGGCTCAAGTATGCCGGCTTTACCGTCAGCGAAGCCTACTCGGGCGAGCAAGCCCTGCAACTGCTGCAAGACATTACCCCCGATCTGGCCATACTGGATATCAGCATGCCAGGCGTGTCTGGGCTTGACGTAGCACGTCAACTTCGGGCCAACACCCAGATTCCGTTTATTTTTCTTACCGCCTACGGCGACGAAGAAACGGTTAAAGAAGCTACCGAAAGCGGTGCCGTCGGCTATCTGGTCAAGCCCATCGACACTGCACAACTGATCCCGGCGATCAAAGCGGGCCTGGCACGCGCCGCCGACATTGTTGAACTTCAAAGAAGCGAAGCACAACTGAACCACGCCCTCGAATCAAGCCGTGAAATCAGCATTGCGGTAGGCATCATCATGGAACGGGCTCGCCTGGACCACGAAAAGGCTTTTCAGGCGCTGCGGTCACAGGCGCGTCGCACTCGCCGGCAAGTTCAAGATCTGGCCAAGTCACTGATTGCCGCTCACGAAACGCTTAGCCAGTTCGACGCCTAGGGTAATCCACACCTAGCCAATGGCTTTTCATGCCTTAATAATCAGGGCACAAAGCAAGAACAAACGAATACCTGGCAACGCCCGCCGGCCCCAAACCCGCCCGCTCTCGCGTTTGCCACAGTCGCCCAAAACCCGCGACCCATCTCAAACCTGGCCCAGCACCCGCCATTGCCCGTAAACCGCCGGCAACATGAAGCGCGTTGCGACCGCATTGCGCGTTGCGCCATCCGGCGTCACCAGGACCAGAGGATATGAGACAGGAACGCGCAGTCACGCATCGGGAATATATATTGCAGGACACCGAGACCATCGTCTCGAAAACAGACCTGCAGGGCAACATCACATACGTCAATCAAGATTTTGTCCGTGTCAGCGGCTTTTCAGAGCAAGAGTTGCTGGGGGCACCGCAGAATATTGTGCGCCACCCGGACATGCCCAAAGAAGCCTTTTACGACCTATGGCAAACGTTGCGCAGCGGCAAAGCCTGGACTGGCCTGGTCAAGAACCGATGCAAAAATGGCGACCACTATTGGGTCGAGGCCCACGCCGCTCCCATCACCGAGAACGGGGCGGTCACAGGCTACACCTCGGTTCGTGTCAAACCCTCTCGCGAACAAGTTGAAGCGGCAGAAGCGGCCTACCAAGAAATACGCGAAGGCACGCGACGCATTACCGTCAGAGAAGGCGCTGTCGTGCGACGCCCCCGTCTGTCGCGCCACCCTCAAACGCCACCCAACGAACTGTCATTGAAAACCCGTCTGATTGTATGGACGCTGTGCATGATGGGTCTGTTCCTGATCAATGCTTTCGTCGTGTGGCAGTTAAACCTCGCTCACACCAGCGACACATCGGCCCTCCCGCTACTGGCCGAGCTGCTGATGCTTTTTGGGGCAGCCCTGTCGGCCTACGGCGGCATCGCCATCTACCGACGCCTAATCAGTCCGCTGGCGCGTGCTCAGCAGGATATTGACCGAATGAGCGCGGGCGATTTGTCCGGCCGCATAGACGCTATAGGCAACAACGAAATTGCCAATCTCATGCAGTCACTGCGCAAACTGCAAATCAACGTCAAGCTGCTGGTGGGGCAAATCAAGGAATCTACACAGCAGGTAAGCGCACAAGCTGTGCACTTGACCCGTGACAATGCACTGCTCGCACAACGCACGGAATCGCAAGCCGCTAACGTCGAAGAAACCTCAGCATCGGTCGCCGAACTGACTTCGATTGTTCAACAGCATGCCGAAAACTCCGAAGCGGCCAACCAACTGGTCGCCTCGACCGCCGAGGCCGCAACCCGGGGGGCACAAGCAGCGGCGCAGGTCACGTGCACCATGACCGAAATTCAGGAAAGCGCCCGCAAGGTGGTTGACATCATCGGCATGATCAACACGATTGCTTTCCAGACCAATATTTTGGCGTTGAACGCCGCAGTAGAGGCCGCACGCGCCGGCGACCAAGGGCGCGGATTCGCCGTAGTCGCCGCGGAAGTGCGCAGTCTGGCGCTGCGCAGCGCCGATGCAGCAAAAGACATCAAGACACTGATCGAGGCGTCAGTTACGCGCATTGATGCCGGTAGTCTACAGGTCGACCAAACCGCACAGATCATGCATGACATTCTGGACTCAGCGCATCGAGCCACCACGCTCATGAGCGAAATAGCCTCTGCTGGAAAGGAACAGAGCGCCGGCATTGTTCACATTAACCAGGCCGTCGGACAAATTGAGGCCATTACCCAGGACAACGCTGCAGCTGTGGCAAGCACGGCGAAAACAGCCGAATCCCTGCAAGTACAGGCGACTCACCTTAATGCACTGCTGGACGCATTCAAGCTGATCGAGACCCGCACAACAATGCCGGGCTTGCCACCGACACGCTCGGCCAAGAAGCGGCAGCCTTTGCATCAGCTTAAACGAAATGCACCTGTGGCCCGCCTGAAACTGGGTTAAAGAACAACAAGGCCGACGCATGAAAGACTTGAAAGAAGCTGTAGACGCTCTGGCCCAAAGTCTCGGGCTTGACGAAGATGAAATCCGTCAACGCAAGGCGTTTCTGGAGCTGACGGAAGAGGACGCACTACGATTGCGACGCGCTCATGAATTACTGGGCAAAGAATCGAAACGTTTTGCCGACGCGTTTTACGCGCATTTGTCGCGATTTGACGCACTCAAACCACTGCTGGATGGGGACGGCCGCCTGGACAGGCTGAAGCACGTGCAAGGACAGTACTTCAATACCTTGACTGCAGGCAATTATGGGCCCGACTATGTACGCGACCGTCTGCGCGTGGGCCTTGTACACCAGCACATCGGGCTTGAACCGACCTGGTATTTGGGCGCCTACCGAAAATACGTCGCAGAAATGCAAAAGCTGTTGTGGCAAGTTTTGGGCCATATGCCAGACGAATTCATGAAGACCTGCGACGCACTAATGAAGGTCGTGAATTTTGATATTGGCCTGGCGCTGGATACCTATTTTCAGGCCGATACGGAAGAAATCCGTGAACACAAGGAATACGCCGAAAGCATTGTTTCGACTATGCCGACGGGGCTGATGGTCGTCAGTGCAAGCCTTATGGTGCTGTCGATGAACCCGGCCATGCGCGCCATCTTCAGACTGGATGATGACTTGTCGGCAGAAGGTTTGCCTTTGTCCAGCCTTGTAAAAAGCAGTTTGCTGCTTGAAGCCGGCGCTGACGTGCTGGATACCGGCAACGCCCAGAACAGCATCTTCGTCACGCTGGATCAAGCCGATGCGTGCCTGAGGCTCGAGTTCAACTTGAGCTGCATCAGGTTCAGAGGCAAACCGCTACTGCTGGTGATGGCGCAAGATATTACCGAAAAGCTGCAGGTCAAGGCCAAGCTCGCACAAAGCGAGGAGCGCTACCGCCTGACCTTCAACCTGGCCGCTGTAGGGATGGCGCAAACAGATGCAGACGGCCGTATCACGCGCATCAACCCAAAGCTGTGCCATGTATTGGGGTACGAACGTCAGGAACTGCTGGGTATGCGTTTCCCGCAGCTTACGCACCCCGATGACCGCAATGACGCCGACGCCATGACCCGCCGCGTCATGGCCGGCGAGCTGGAACACTACAGTAAAGAGCGGCGATACCTGCACAAAGAAGGCCATATTATCTGGACTCGCGCAACGGTATCGTGCCTTCGCGAAGACGATGCCCGCATCGGCCTGATTGTTGTGCTTGAAGATATTTCCGAGCGGAAGCGCATGGAGGAGGAACTGGTCAGACTGGCGGGACACGACGCGCTGACCGGCTTGCCCAACCGGGTACTGTTGCAAGATCGACTAGCCAAGGCATTAGCCCGCGCAAAACGACACCACCAGCAAGTTGCTGTGATGTATCTGGATCTTGATCGTTTCAAGCATGTGAACGACAGCCAGGGGCACGCCGCAGGCGACGCTATGCTGGCCGAAGCCGCTCAACGGCTGACTGCGAGCATCAGGGAAACCGATACCGTCGCCAGACTGGGGGGCGACGAGTTTGTCGTCATTCTGGAAAACATAGACGAGAACCGCGTTGCCACGGCAAGAGCCCAAGGCATTTTGCGTGCCCTGGCCGCCCCATTTACATACAAAGACCGTAACCTGTACACAGGCGCCAGCATTGGCATTGCGTTGTTCCCGAAAGACGGAGAAGATGGCGATACCCTGTTGAAACATGCCGACTCAGCCATGTACCAGGCCAAAGAGGCCGGACGCAATAACGTGCAGTTCTACACCCCCGAAGTCAATGCCCAGCACATTCGGCGACTGTACATTGCCGACGGCTTGCGCCGCGCGCTAGAGCAGAACGAACTCCAACTACACTACCAGCCCAAGATCCGCGCTAGTTGCGGGCAGATCATCGGCGTCGAAGCCTTGCTGCGATGGACATTGCCCGACGGCACAAGCATCGCCCCCGACGAGTTCATACCGGTTGCCGAAGACACGGGTCTGATTTTGCCCGCCGGCCAATGGGTGCTGAAACAAGCCTGCACAAATATTGTGAAATGGCGCACTCATGGCAACCCCGACATGCGCGTGTCGGTGAATTTATCGGCACGCCAGTTCAAGAATCAGGACATCGTCTCGCAGATAGAAAAAATCCTTGAAGACTCGCAATGCCCAGCAAATGCGCTTGAGCTGGAAATTACGGAAAGCGTGCTGATGGAACGCCCGGACCACGTAACCGCCACCCTGCACACCCTGAACGACATGGGTATCCGGCTTTCGATAGACGACTTTGGCACCGGCTACTCCAGCCTGAGCTATCTACGTAATTTCCCAATTCACGAATTGAAGATTGACCGATCGTTTATTGAGGACATTACACAAGACGAAAGCCACGCGGCCATCGTGAAGGCCATTATTACGCTAGCCCACAGCATGAAGTTGACCGTGCTGGCCGAAGGCGTTGAAACCGAGGCCCAACTGGCCTACCTGCGCAACGAGCAATGCGACCACATGCAGGGTTACTTTTTTAGTCGGCCCGTACCCGCCCCGGCATTGGAAGAACTACTGCTGACTGGTGCGGAAATCAATTAACTTGGAAATCAATTAACTTACTGGGCGGCCACTTGTATGGTGGCTTTGTACTCGGTTTGCCGCCCGGTGTCTTCGCGCCAAACCAACTGCAGGTCTGAGCTTGCAGTTGGTGCCAATGTAAAGCGCACATAGGGGTTTGCAGCCATTGAGCGGTAAAACTGAGCCTTAATGAACTGACGATCACCCAGACTAGCCGTAAAGCTATCGATAATGCGCTGATCGGGCAACTTGCCGCTAGCATCGGGCACTAGCCCTGTTTCCATCGGATGCGTGATCATGGTCAGCACTTCGGCTGGTTTGCCGGCCACAAATTGCTTGGGCAAACGCACCCGCTCTTTCATTTCAAGCGCCTTGTCGGGAAGAGCCGCCCCGGCAATACAGCCACTGGTGGTGATACGAATTGCGCGCTCGGAAACGAACGCGCGACCGTCGCTGCTGCGGGCCACCACAACCACGGTTTGCGATTCGCCCAGACGAACACGCAAGCCCAGGTTCAGCGGCGCCACCTCGGGCCCCAGCTCGAAGTGCGCCACTTGCGGTGTGGGGTTACCCAGCGCAAAAATGTCGAGATAACGAATGTATACGCCGTCGCCAAGGGGCTGATCAGCGATAACCGACAACGCAACAGACGAACCGTCTTCAGACACGAGCGGCAATTCGAGCTTGACCGCCTGCCCTGCCTGCAGGTTGTTGCCAACCAGGGCCTTGACCGCGTCGACGCGCTGCCACGCGGGTGTTTGCGCCACCACCGTCAGGGGTGCAGCCAGCATCCCGGCCGAGAAACAAGCCGCCGACAGAACGCGACGAACAAAAAAACGAGGGAAAATCATGATGAGGTTTGATGCAAATTAAGCGCCAGACGCGACCCAGCCAGTATACCCAGCAAGGCCATAACAGAACCCAGCGCAAGGGTAGATAAACCGGTCAGACCCTGGCCGATGGAGCACCCCATGGCCAGGGCGCCACCCACCCCCATTAGAATGCCGCCGGCCATATAGCGACGCATTTGGGGCGGTGACTCGAACCCTTGCCATTTGAAGCGTTTTCCAACTAGCGCAGACACCAACGAGCCTGCCACCACACCGGCAACCACCAACACACCAAAGCCTGCATCGACCCCCGTGGCAATCATCAGGTATTGAAGCGTTGCGCCCACAGGTGCAACAAAAGTCATGGACTCGAGGGGGACCGGATCAAAGTCGTCGGCACCCAGCACGCCCGTGACCAGCCACCCGGCTACCACCAGCAACCCAATGACCAACGCACCGAAGAAGTCGGCCTTGTGTCTTAGCAAGGTTGCCTTACGCAACGAAAACCCTAGCAAGCCCACCAGGAACAACAAAGCCGCCGCCACGTAATAAGGCGTGAAAGGCCCTCGGAAACTGCCTGGCGACCACGAGGTGAGTTCGGCCAGGCCGACCCGCAGCGGCGCCAAAACGCCCGTAAGCGTAGCGTAGGCCGACACACCCAGACACAGCAAAACCACTGCGGCACGCAGATTGCCCTGCCCCAACAAGACCAGCGCCCTTGCGCCACAGCCATTGGACAGCGTCATGCCGTAACCGAACAACACGCCGCCCAAGGGCACCAATAGCCAGGAAAACGTACCGGCCAGATAAATGGATTGCGTCAGATCAACCCAACCTGCATAGGCGGCCCATTGAGTACCCACAATAGCCACGAACAATGCCAGCGCGAAACTTTGAAGCTTGACGGCGGGCACGGTTTCGGGCGTTGCAACGGATACAGCCGAGCGACCCGGATTTGCCGCAGCTGCACTATGAGCATGCGCGGCTACGTGCTCTGACGACCCCGATCGCCTACGCTGCAAGCGCTGAAAGTGCTGAGCCAAACCACGATGCAAACAAAAACCGCTGAGTTGCCCGGCCACCCCGAAAACAACCCCGATACACAGGGCAGACCAGAGCACGAGCTCGACATTCGACATAATGCTTCCTTGCGATGTTTAACCCGGGCCCAGGCCTGCGCAACCGCGCGACTTAGGCCTGCGTACCCCAGGTATCTTGGGCGATGGCGTTATACCAAGCCACGCCATATTCGGCCTCGAGCTTGCGGAAACCGGCATCGGCCTCTTTCGGGCTGACGCCACCGCTAGTTTCGACGATTTTACCGTCTTGCACCGCGTAAACGCCGGCCACCGAGATACCGTAATCGGGCGCAATCAAGCTGTAGCAGGTGTTAATGAAAGACGGCTTTACGGCTGGACGGCCAGCCAGAGCATTGGCAATGGCTGCCGCGGCAACTTTGGCCTGCGCATTAGCCACAAAGCCCGACTTGGGCATCGGCGCCGCAACGGTGGCATCGCCCACCACGTAGATATTAGGCACGCGCGTCGACTCGAAAGTTTCGGGGTTGACCGGCACCCAACCGCTTTCGTTGGTGACCCCTGCACGCTCGGCGATGACGCCGGCCTTTTGGGGTGGAATGACGTTGAGCACATCGGCCTTGTGCTTCTCGCCGAACTCGGACTCGACCGTTAATGTATTGGCATCGACACGTACAACTTTACCGTCTTTAGACAGCGGCACCCACTCGATCATATCGCCATAAAAACGCTTCCATCCGTCGGTAAACAAGCCCTGCTTGGAAAACGCGTCTTTAGGGTCGAGCACCAGGATTTTCGACTTGGGCTTTTGCGTTTTGAAGTAATGCGCCACCATGCTGATGCGCTCGTAGGGGCCGGGTGGGCAACGATAGGGGTTGGCAGGCGCCACCATGACGAACACCCCGCCATCGGGCATGGCATCAAGCTGCTTTTTAAGCAGTTCGGTTTGCGCACCTGCTTTCCAGGCGTGTGGCGCTTTTTGCGCTGCAGCCTCGTCATAACCTTCCAAGGCATTCCAACGGAAATCGATACCGGGCGATAACACGAGCTTGTCGTAGGCGAACGTTTGGCCACCCGCCACCTTGACGGTTTGCTTCTGGGCATCGACCGCATCAGCGTAGTCGTGCACAACCGTTACGCCCAGAGCGCGCAACTCGTCGTAGTTATGTGACTGCTGCTCTAACGTACGCAGGCCACCCAAGTACAGATTCGTAAACGGGCAAGTCATGAACTCGCGCGCCGGCTCGATGAGCGTGACCTGAATGGCAGGGTTGCGACGCTTGAGGTATTTGGCTGCCGTAGCGCCACCAAACCCACCGCCGACAACGACCACCCGACCGGCCGAACCACTGGCAAACGATGGTGCACCCACCAGCAAAGCCCCTGCCGCACCGACCTTACCCACGGTGGCCAGCATTTCGCGACGTGTCATTTTTTTCGAATTGATCATGATGGTTACCCTTTAGTTCTTATTGGTAGCTTGAGGCTTGATTTGCGAAAAATGCTTCGCCAGGGCAGCAAGCTCGTCGTCGGAATAGCCCTTAGCCAAACGGTTCATGACCGTCGTACCCGCCGGCGGCGTGTCGGACTTATAGGCCATTAACTGGGCCTTGAGCACGGCTTCGGGGCGGCCCGCCAAAGACGGCATGCCTCCCGGCGACCGCCCATCGGTGCCATGACAGTTGGCACAAGCCGCCGCCAGTACCGTGACATCAAAGGTGGACTGAGCCTGAGCAGGTGCAGACAAGCCCAGGACTAGCACCCCAACAGCCGATACAACGCCGGTAGACAGTTGCTTGATCAAAGTTTTCATAATTTTTCCGTTTGTTCAGAAACTTGAAAGAATTGAGGCATGCTAGCGAATTTCATCCGGCACGAGAACTAATTAATCGAGACCTATTTATAACCAGAAGAAATATAGTTGATTTGCGTCGCGCCGAAGCATAAGATGACCATACAGGACGCCGTATTTATGTTCTGTTTTTCGACTCCGGCCTAGTGCACGCGGGTCTTGCATGGTCGGTTTTAAGGAGCTGCCATGAACATCAAATCGCTCAATCTGGTTGTTGATATCAATGCCGACGGCCGCTACAGTTTCTGGGAAATCTGGGAGCTGATCCGCGATCTCTACCGTCTTCCGGGTAACCTGCTGGTCGAAGGTCTTGGCCATATTCCTTATGTATCCAACGCTTTAGGTATTCACGCCTCCGAAGCCATGGGCTATGGCAGCCTGAACGGGTTACTGGCGGTTACGCTATCTTTGTTGTTCTGGATCGCCCTGATACTGGGCTTGATGGCCTGGGCATCGCCGGATGCCGATACCGACGCCGAAGACAACGTCGGCAAGGCGACAGCCAGAGCCCCCGGGTTGGGCGGCAAGCAAAACCACCAACCCCCGGTACTGCATTAGCCCGCCGTCATGCAGCCACCTTGCTGCCAGGTTGTAACAACGGCAGCAGCGCCGTTGTGATTAGAAGCACTTCAGTTGATTGCACTTACACCTTTTGGCCGGGTTTATTGCCAAAATAGGCTCATTGAAGCTGAACAAGAGGTGAAGAATGAAGCGACTGATCATGACGGGCCTGGCGGCACTGGGTTTTGCCGGCGCACAGCCCGCGTTGGCCGACGTCGATATTGACATTGCCGTGGGCGTGCCGGGCATTGTTTACAGCACCCCGCACCCGCCGCGCTATGGACACCATCACCGGCATTACGAACCCAATGGCTGGAGTGTGACCGTGGGCCAGCCCCAGGTTGTGGTGGTGCCCGGCGGCGTCGTTTACAACGACTACCCCCGCTACTACAAAAGGCACGACTACCATCCGCATAAAAAATGGCGCGACCACAGGGGTAAGCGCCATCATAAACACCGCGGGCACCGCGATTAAAAAGAACTAAATTGTTTTTTCGACTGTGATCGCCCGGCGTCGTTGTGCAACACGCCGGGCTTTTTACATTACAGACGTTCGATACCGCCCATATAAGGCCGCAAGGCCTCGGGCACAATAACCGTACCGTCTGCTTGCTGATAGTTTTCGATGAGGGCCACCAGCGCCCGGCCCACCGCCAGACCCGAGCCATTCAATGTATGCAGATATTCGGGCTTGCCTTTTTCGGGGCGATAACGCGCTTGCAAACGACGTGCCTGGAAGGCCTCGCAGTTTGAAACTGATGAAATTTCGCGCCACGTATTTTGGGCCGGCAACCAGACTTCGAGGTCGTAGGTTTTAGCCGCGCCAAAGCCCATATCGCCGCCACACAACAACATCACACGGTACGGGATGCCCAGCTTTTGCAACACAGCTTCGGCGTGCGTGACCATGTCTTCGAGGGCCTGATACGAGGCATCGGGATGCACCACCTGCACCAACTCGACTTTGTCGAACTGGTGCTGACGAATTACGCCACGCACGTCGCGCCCGCCGCTACCCGCCTCAGAACGGAAACATGGTGTGTGTGCCGTCAGTTTGATGGGCAGCTCGGCCGCCGGCGTGATGGTGTCGCGCATCGAACCAGCCAATGTAATTTCAGACGTCGAAATAAGATAAAGGTCTTCGCGCTCGACCGGGTTACCCTGTTCGTCGAGTTGGGGCTCTTTGTCTTGCCCCCCCTTGGTCACCCAGAACATGTCGTCTTTGAATTTGGGCAACTGACCCGTACCGTACAGGGTTGAGCTGTTGACGATATAGGGGGTGTAGCACTCGGTGTAGCCGTGCGACTCGGTTTGAAGGTCGAGCATGAACTGGGCTAACCCACGATGCAAACGTGCCGCGGCCCCGCGCAGCATCATGAAGCGCGAACCGGCCAGCTTGCGTGCCGACTCGAAGTCAAGGCCGAAACGCTCGGCTAGCGTGACGTGGTCTTTGACCTCGAAAGGCAAGGGGGCCGGATTGCCATTGGCATCGGTCGGGCCCGGCACCCAGCGGCGTACCTCGACGTTGTCGTCGGACGACTTACCTTCGGGCACGCTGTCATGCGGCAAATTAGGAATGGTCATGAGCCATTCGTTGAGTTCGGCCTGGATAGCCGACAAGTCTTGCTCGAGCGCTTTAAGCTGCTCGGGGATGGCCTGGGATTCGGCCATTTCTTTAGAGGCATCTTCGCCCTTGGACTTTAACTGGCCAATCAGTTTGGATACCGCGTTACGACGCGCCTGAAGGGTTTCGGTTTCGACCTGCACGGCCTTGCGACGGGACTCGAGCTGGGCGAAACGTTCGGTATCGAAGGACACGCCACGCCGGGCGAGCGCCGCGACCACACTGGGCAAATCTTTACGCAACTGATTGGGGTCTAACATATTGAGCCAAATAAAATAATTGAAAGGAAGCCGATAGCGCGTGGGCCGTACCAGACACTGCCAAGACCGCACCGGCTATTTTTTACCGCGATGCCGACGGTCGAGATCACGCAAAAACGCCAGCTTTTCGGTGATTTTACCCTCTAGCCCGCGGTCTGTCGGCTGATAGAAGCCCACCCCCGAGCTTCCCTTTGAGAAAAACAAGGGCGAGGATCAGCAATCTGAGCCCCGACGGATGCGTTATTTGGCGATTGACATGCATTCAGCCACCCACTCAATAAAAACACGTACCCGTGACGACAAGTATCGTGCATGGGGATACATGACAGAAACAGGCATTGGTGCGGGAGCCCATTCAGGGAAAATCTCAACCAGCTCCCCGCTCTTTAAAAAAGTTTCAACATGATATCGAGGTACCTGGATAAACCCCAAACCCGCACGACAACAGGCCACATAGGCATAAGCACTACTCACTGTGACCGGCCCATCAAGTTGCATACTCCGTTTCACATCGTCA
Source organism: Pusillimonas sp. NJUB218 (assembly GCF_003788685.1). Taxonomy (NCBI): domain Bacteria; kingdom Pseudomonadati; phylum Pseudomonadota; class Betaproteobacteria; order Burkholderiales; family Alcaligenaceae; genus Pusillimonas; species Pusillimonas sp. NJUB218. The sequence continues at coordinate 212,463 of NZ_NQMK01000004.1, read as the reverse complement.
ATCAGAAACTCAAACGGCAATTTGCGACCATTGGCTCCAATGTAATTCACAGCATCATGGGTTTTGAATTCGTCTAAAGTTTGCGGCATGCCGTTGTGGGCCAGATAGTCTTTGCCAGCGCATGTAACCTGTTCAAGTAGAGCCACACGACGGCACACCATAGATGAATCCTTGGGCTCCCCGGATCTCAGCGCACAATCCAGTCCCTCGCGAAGCAGATCTACATACCGGTCGCCAAGCCCAATATCCAACTCAATGTCCGGATACCTTTCGTGGAACTCTCCGAGGCGAGGCAACACAAAGCGCAACGCCTGCGTGCCCTGTAAATCAACCCTTATCTTGCCTCGAGGCGTCGCAGCATTGCTCCTGAACTGTGTCTCAGCATCATCAACATCCGCCAGTATCTGTTGGCAGCGAAGATAGTAAGCCAGCCCATCCTCCGTTGGACTCACATGCCGTGTAGTGCGCTGGAGTAGGCGAACACCCAAACGGCCTTCCAGTTGCTGTATGGCCAAGCTCACGGAGGCTCTTGGTAACCGCAGCTCCTCAGCCGCTTTTGAGAAGCTACCTAGGTCCACGATCCGTGAGAACAGGTGCATTGCGTCAAGGCGATCCATACGATCTTCCTACTGTTTAGATTTTATGGATTATTTTTTCATATATAAGAATTTATTCTATTTATAAAAAACAATATAGTGGCAACAGATGATTTTTTCTGCCTGTATCTCTCTGGAGCCTTTTATGACCAACACGGTATCTTCAAACGCTGTAGCCCTTGTCACTGGAGCCTCTCGCGGCATCGGGGCCGCGATTTCCCTCCGTCTAGCAAGTGACGGGTATGCTGTAGCTGTAAACTATGCGAACAGCCAAGCAGAAGCCCAAAGAATAGTTGATGTCATCACTTCTGCAGGGGGTCGTGCTGTAGCCATCCAAGCTGATGTGTCCGATCCCCTCGCGGCACGGCGCTTATTCGATGAAACAGAGCATCAGCTTGGCTCGGTAGCTGTGTTAGTGAATAATGCCGGCATCATGCCCCCGTCACTTCCAAATGTGGCCGACACAGACGACGAGACTTTTGACCGCCTGTTTGCCACTAATGTGAAAGGTAGCTTCAACACTATGCGTGAAGCGGCGCGCCGTATGAGCAACGGCGGTCGAATCATCAATTTCTCCAGCAGCGTGATTGGTCTTGGCCTGCCCGGATATGCAATCTATGCCGCGACCAAAGCGGCGATTGAAACTATGACCAACATCCTTGCCAAAGAACTTCGTGGCAAGAACATCACGGTCAACGCAGTGGCTCCTGGCCCCACCGCAACGGCGTTGTTCCTTAGTGGAAAAACGCCCGAACAAATCGCACATTTGTCCAAAATGGCGCCGTTGGAAAGGTTGGGCCAACCTGAAGATATTGCCGCGATGATCGCCGTACTTGCAGGGCACGATGCATCTTGGGTCAATGGCCAAGTCATTCGCGCCAATGGCGGTATTGTTTAAGGGACCAACATTGCGCATCAAGAAAAGCAAGTCTGCAATTTCCGGTTAGAGGCAGCCTGCCATTAGCGATCTTTCTACTGTCGCTTCTTACGTGCGTCTTCATCCCATTTTTTCAGCAGGGCCAGCTTTTCGCCAATCTTGATTTCCAACCCTCTTGGAGCAGGTTGATACCAGCCCGGTTCCTGCATTCCGTCTGGAAGATAGGCCTCACCCGCAGCATAGGCATTAGGTTCATCATGAGCATAACGGTACTCATGTCCGTAACCCAACTCCTTCATGAGCTTTGTTGGCGCATTGCGAAGATGAACAGGAACTTCACGGCTCTTGTCGTGCTTTACGAAGGATCTTGCTTGGTTATACGCCATGTACCCAGCATTGCTCTTGGCGGCTACTGCCAGATAGATGACTGCCTGAGCAAGGGCTAACTCGCCTTCTGGACTGCCCAACCGCTCATAAGTCAAGGCCGCATCATTGGCTATCTGCATTGCTCTTGGATCAGCAAGCCCAATGTCTTCCCATGCCATACGAACGATTCTTCTGGACAGATACCTTGCATCAGCACCACCGTCCAACATGCGTGTTAGCCAGTAAAGGGCAGCATCTGGATGTGAGCCACGCACAGACTTGTGCAATGCCGAAATCTGGTCATAAAAACTGTCCCCGCCTTTATCAAAACGCCTTGCATTGAGAGACAAGGCATTCTGGATAAATTCAACATCAATATTCTGAACACCTGCAGTACTAGCAGACGTCTTGCATTGTTCAAGCAGGTTCAAGAACCTTCTTGCATCGCCGTCTGCATAGCCAACAATGGTATCTACAGCTTTGCCTTCAAACGCCAAATCACCAAGGGCTATTTCTTGTGCTCGCTTCAGGAGAAGCTTCAATTCCTCTTCTGTCAGTGACTTAAGCACATAGACTTGGGCACGAGACAGAAGAGCGGAGTTCACTTCAAATGAAGGGTTCTCTGTGGTTGCCCCTATAAAGGTGAACAGCCCTGACTCCACATGAGGCAACAGAGCGTCTTGTTGAGACTTATTAAATCTGTGAATCTCATCCACAAACAAGATGGTGCTCTTGCCTTGCGCAAGAAATTGCCTCGCTTGTTCCATTGCCTCTCTGATGTCCTTAACGCCAGACAAGACTGCAGACAAGGCGATGAACTCGCATTTGAAGGCTGTAGCTGTCAACCTCGCCAAAGTGGTTTTGCCGACGCCCGGAGGCCCCCAAAAAATCATGGAGTGAGGCTTGCCCGACCGGAACGCGAGCCTCAATGGCTTACCTTCACCCAGCAAATGAGACTGCCCAATGACTTCGTCTAAGGTCTTAGGACGCAGAGCTTCGGCCAACGGCACATAAGCCGCACCGGCCGAGCCGGAAAAAAGGTCGGGAGGCGTCATTGAAGCTTGACGACGTCGACGCCGGCGGGTGCCTTGAACTGAAAACTACCGGCCGGCAAACTGGGGTTAACCGATACCTTGCCCAGGTCGATAACGGTCGTTTGGCCAAAGGCATCGAGCAACTCGAGGCGCGCAGGCAGGTTGTCGGCAAACGCTATATCGACATATTTGAAACCGGCATCGGCACCTTTGGGCGTTGCCCTTAGCCAGGCCAGGCCATCGCGCTCGGGCAAGGCTTCGAGCGTGAAGGATTCGTCGAGCGAACCGGAGCCAAACAAAATGGCAGCGGGCGACGCGCCAATGGATTGATCGACGCTGCGCTGGGTCACTTGCGCCAGGTCGGGGTCGTACTGCAATACATGGCGCCCGTCCGACACAATGAGTTGCTCGTAGGGCTTTTTGACGTCCCAACGAAACTTGCCCGGGCGCTGAAAGGAAAAGTCGCCGGTTTGCGATGGCTTACCCTGCCCCTGCGGCGTGATGGTTTGTTGCTGGAACTGACCGGTGGCCGACTGTACGTTTCCAATAAAGTGGCGCAATTGCGCTTCGGCCGACGCCGCCCAACTGGCGAGCGGCGCAGTGGCCAGCAAAGCAGCTGCAAAAAAAGCCGCAATTTTTTGATTAATCTGCATTGGCAGAATCCCCCGGAACAAGAATTTCGCGGTTACCGTTGGATTGCATCGCCGACACCAAGCCAGCTTGCTCCATTTGCTCGAGCAAGCGCGCCGCCCGGTTATAGCCAATGCGCAGGTGCCGTTGTACCGACGAAATTGACGCCCGTTTATTTTTGAGAATGACCTGAACGGCTTGATCGTAAAGCGGGTCGGACTCGGCATCGGCAAAGCCTGTAACCGATCCAAGCCCGTCGCCGGTCTCGCCTTCAGGGGCTCCTTCTAAGACCCCGTCGACGTAATTTGGTTCACCCTGCTCTTTGAGTTTGTCGACCACCCGGTGCACTTCGTCGTCGCTGACAAAGGCACCGTGCACGCGCACTGGCAGCCCAGTGCCCGGCGGCATATACAGCATGTCGCCCTGCCCCAACAACGTTTCGGCGCCCATCTGATCAAGAATGGTGCGCGAATCGATTTTGGACGATACCTGGAACGCGATACGCGTTGGGATATTGGCCTTGATCAAGCCGGTAATGACGTCGACGCTGGGCCGCTGCGTGGCCAACACCAAATGAATACCTGCGGCACGCGCTTTTTGCGCCAGGCGGGCGATGAGTTCTTCAATTTTTTTACCCACCACCATCATCAGGTCGGCCAGCTCGTCGATGACAACCACAATCATGGGCAAGGTCGATAGCGGCTCGGGTTCGTCGGGTGTTAACGAGAACGGATTGGGGATAGTTTCGTCGCGTTTTGCAGCATCGCGGATTTTGGCGTTGTAGCCGGCCAAGTTCCGTACGCCAAGCTTACTCATCAGGCGATAGCGCTTTTCCATTTCGCCCACGCACCAATTAAGCGCGTTGGCGGCATGCCGCATATCGGTGACCACCGGCGCCAGCAAATGCGGAATACCTTCGTAAATGCTCATTTCGAGCATTTTGGGGTCGATAAGAATCAGACGGGTTTGGGAAGCATCGGCCTTGTACAGCAACGACAAGATCATGGCGTTAATGCCCACCGACTTACCCGAGCCCGTGGTACCCGCCACCAGCAGGTGGGGCATTTTGGCCAGATCGGCCACAACCGGATTACCAGCAATGTCTTTACCCAGCGCGATGGTCAGCACCGACGGTGCCGCATGGTAGGTTTGCGACCCGATGATTTCGGAGAGCTTGACCATTTGGCGACGCGGGTTGGGCAGCTCAAGCCCCATCAAGTTTTTACCCGGGATGGTTTCAACCACGCGTATGCTGACCAGACTAAGCGCCCGGGCCAGGTCTTTGGCTAGATTGACAATTTGACTGCCCTTAACCCCTGTGGCCGGCTCGATTTCGTAGCGTGTAATTACCGGACCGGCCTGCGCCGCCACGACAGTGACATTCACGCCGAAATCAGACAATTTCTTTTCGATGAGCCTGGAGGTGAATTCGATGGTTTCGGGCGACACCGATTCGGGTAGTTCGGTCACCGCGTCGAGCAGCCCGATTTCCGGCAGCAAGCCCGAGGTATCTGTAGTCACTGGCGCCGCGAACAAGGTTTTTTGTTTTTCTTTTTCGGCGCGAATAGATTTGGGCACGCTGACGATCGCCGGTTCAATGCGTACCGGCTGCTCGTGAACCAGCTGTTCTTGTTTGGCTTCGACGACCTCTTTACGCTCGGCCTTTTTGACTTGACCCACTTTGCGATCTTCGCGCGCTAACTTAAGTTGCCACAGGTACAACGCAAACCGCTCGATGCAGAGCCCGATGCGTTCGGCTACCTGCAACCACGAAAACCGGAAAAACAGACTGGATCCTACGGCAATGAACACCAGCAACAACAAGGTGCACCCCGTGGTGCCCAAGGTGTAACCCAAGGCCTTAGCCAATAATTTACCCAGTTCGCCACCCGCCCCAGCGGGCAAATGCGAACCCGTTTCGACCAACTGCATGGCTTCGGTGCCCATAACCCCCACAAACATCAGCGCATAACCAACGCCAGCTTCCCAGCGCAAACGAGGGAGGACATCGAGCTTTTCTTCAGGAGGCAGTTGGCCGGTAAGCCGGTAAAAACCAACCCCGACGCGCTGCACCAGCAACACCACCCATAACCAGGCCGAATAGCCGAACAGAAAAAGCAGCAAGTCGGCCACATAGGCCCCTACCGTACCGCCTTTGTTAAGCGTGACCGTTGACTGCATGGAATGCGACCAGGCGGGATCGGAAGGCGACCAGGTGGCCAGCACCAACCCAAGCCAGGCGGCCAGCGCGGCGAACGCGATCCAACGAGCCTCGCGCAGCAAGCCCGAAATACGGGTTTGCAATGCCGAGGGACCATTGCGCGCGTTGCGCGACGAACGGGGAGATGCTGCAGGTATTCGAGCCATGGACTCATTATAATTGGCTACACACTAATTTCGGATATTGATGCGATGACGACTGCAAAACACGCCAAAGTAATGATTCTTGGTTCCGGCCCGGCCGGCTACACGGCTGCGGTTTACGCCGCGCGCGCCAACCTGAACCCTGTCCTGATTACCGGCCTGGAGCAAGGCGGGCAGCTGATGACCACTACTGACGTCGACAACTGGCCAGCCGATGCCCAAGGCGTGCAAGGCCCAGACCTGATGCAGCGCTTTCAAGAGCATGCCGCACGATTCGATACCGAATTCGTTTACGACCACATTTCCAGTGTCGATCTATCGAAACGCCCCTTTACACTCAATGGCGACTCGGGCGAGGTCTACACCTGCGACGCCCTGATCATTGCCACTGGCGCATCAGCCCAATACCTGGGCTTACCCTCAGAACAAGCGTTTATGGGCCGAGGCGTCTCGGGCTGCGCCACTTGCGACGGCTTTTTCTATAAAAAACAAAACGTTGTCGTAGTTGGCGGTGGCAACACCGCTGTCGAAGAAGCCCTTTACCTGTCGAATATTTGCAACACGGTTACCGTCATTCACCGCCGCGACAAGTTCCGCGCCGAGCCCATCCTTATCGACAAAATGATGGACAAGGTCAATAACGGCAATATGCGACTGAAACTGTTCTACGAACTGCAAGAAGTGCTGGGCGATGATTCCGGGGTCACCGGGGTACGGATTCTGAACAATCAAACCGGCCAAACCGAAGACCTGGCCGTCACGGGCGCCTTTATTGCGATTGGCCACAAGCCCAATACCGGCATCTTCGAAGGCCAACTTAAAATGGAAAACGGCTACATCGTGACCCAGAGCGGCTTAAGCGGTATGGCTACCCAGACGTCTGTACCCGGCGTTTTTGCAGCGGGCGACGTGCAAGACCACGTTTATCGCCAAGCCATTACCAGCGCAGGCACCGGCTGCATGGCCGCGCTCGACGCCCAACGCTGGCTCGAGAACGGTGGCCAATAAACCCGGGCTGGCCGATCTTAAAAAGCTACGCCAGCAGGCCGAAGCCGCCACCGCACCCAAACCTGCGGCAAGGCCTAACAAGAATCTGAAAAAAGGAACCCGGGGCAAGCCCCTGGGTTCTGGCGGGTTGTCGTCTGCTACAACCTCCAATCAATCAGTCTCGCCTGCTAGCGCAAGCCCCGCTGCGCACCTGTCCAGGCAAGGAGCGCGCAACGCAGCGCCCTGGCCGGCCGGCACCGAAGCCGTTCCAGAGCAAGATGTTGCGTTGTTCCGGCAAACTATGCGCTTTGTCCAGCCCATCAAAGACACCGGGCGGGCCATTTTGCCGCCTGTGCCCAAAGCGGCCAAAACCATACTTAAAGACCGTCGTGCTGCCGCCCAAGGGCAAGACTTTGAGCGCCCTACCCCAAAAGTATCCGATGTTTTCGCCCCGGCATTGCCACATGCCGAACGCGGCGACAGCGACTATCTGCGCCATGGCGTCGGGCCCGATGTTCTTAAAAACCTGAAACGCGGGAAATGGGCCATTGTGGCCAGCATCGACCTGCACGGCGCCACGCTGGAACAAGCTCGCGACCGGCTCGACCAGTTCATTCAATCGTGCATTACACACAATGTGCGTTGCGTGCAGGTTGTACACGGCAAAGGGTATGGGTCGCGCGATGGCGCCCCAGTACTTAAAGAGGTGGTTCGGCGCTGGCTTACCCAGTTTGACGCCGTACAGGCCTACACCGAGTGCCCCGAAAACAACGGCGGCAGCGGTGCGGTGCAGGTTTTGCTAAAAGCAGCGTCGGCAAATTAAAGGCCAAGCCAAATACCCGACGCACCGACATAGACCGCCCCTCGTCGTCCACGACACCCCTATGTAAGCCGCACCAGAAAGAAAACGCAAAAAGGCCAGCGCTAAACGCTGGCCTTTTTGCATTTTTTGATTTTTATGGGTACCGCTTCTTGCCATGAGTGGCAAGTATAGTTATTTCCGATTGTATCGGTTTGCCCATGCAGGGCTTTGTCTCCTCACCTGCATGTATTGAATTGTGCACCAATTGTTAGCAATAAACACTTAGGGATTGCACCTATATTGTGCGCTGCAGAAACACAACGGGGCGAAATGCATTCACCAAGGTTGCGCGCGCTGCCCCAGGCCGGGTCGCGATCATCATACCAAAAGTGGGCAACAGGGTATTGACCCTGTCCCTTATGACTTGCAGCACCTTGCATATAGCAACGAGAAACACACAACTCTATAGAATTCTGCGCATACCCTGGAAGGATGATCCGATGTACACCTACAACGAAACAGACCAGCAACTGGTAAATGAACGCGTGGCCCAATTTGAAGGCCAAACGCAACGTTTCCTCGCCGGTGAGCTCACCGAAGACGAGTTCCGCACCCTGCGTCTGCAAAACGGTCTTTACATACAACGCCACGCGCCGATGCTACGTGTCGCCATCCCATACGGCCTGTTGCGCGCCGACCAACTGCGCAAATTGGCTGACATTGCACGGCGCTACGACCGCGGATACGGTCACTTCAGCACCCGCCAGAACATGCAGTTCAACTGGCCCCGCCTTGAAGATGTCCCGACCATATTGGGCGAGCTGGCAACCGTGCAGCTGCATGCGATACAAACCAGCGGCAACTGCATCCGCAATACCACCAGCGACCACCTCGCCGGCGTTGCGCCCGACGAAATCGTCAACCCGCTGGTGTGGTGCGAAATCATCCGGCAATGGTCGACATTTCACCCCGAATTTGCATTTTTGCCACGTAAATTCAAAATCGCCGTCAGCGGCGCCACTACCGACCGCGCAGCCATTGCCGTCAACGATATCGGGCTGCAGGCGGTTACCCAGAACGGCGAAACCGGGTTCCAGGTTTGGGCGGGTGGCGGGCTGGGGCGCACACCCATCGTGGGCAAACAAATCAGCCCGTTTGTTCCCTGGCCCCATCTACTGACATACTTAAGTGCCATTTTGCGGGTGTATAACCTGCATGGGCGCCGTGACAACAAATACAAGGCACGCATCAAGATTCTGGTTCGGGACATGACCCCCGAAGGCTTTGCAAAGGCGGTAGACGAGCACTGGCAAGCCCTGAAAAACGGCCCGGACACGCTGACTCAAGCCCACGTTGACCAAATTGCCTCACGCTTCAATTGGCCGGTCTACCAAGCCTTCGAAGCCGGCCATGACAGCCAGGTTACCGAACTGAAGGCCAACAACCCGGCCTTTACACGCTGGCTGCGCACCAATACCCACGCCCACAAGGTTGCCGGGTATGCCGCTGTATCCGTATCGCTTAAACCCACGGGTTCGCCCCCTGGAGACATCACGGCCGACCAAATGGACAGCATAGCCACACTGGCCGAACAATACAGTCAGGGCCAATTACGGGTGACTCACGAACAAAACCTGTTACTGCCCGACGTACCCCGTCAAGACCTGCCCGCACTTTGGCATGCGCTGAACGCACTGGGCCTGGCCACGCCCAACATCGGCCTGCTCACCAACATCATTTCATGCCCAGGCGGAGACTTCTGCGCGCTGGCCAATGCCGTATCCATTCCGGTAGCCGCCGCCATCCAGGCTCGATTCGACGACCTGGATTACCTGCACGACATCGGCGAACTGGACCTGAATATTTCGGGCTGCATAAACGCCTGCGGGCATCACCACGTTGGACATATTGGCATTCTGGGCGTCGACAAGGCGGGCCAGGAGTGGTACCAGGTCACGCTGGGCGGCCGCCAAAGTGCCGCACGCACTGAACAAGTCGGCGATACAGGCGCTGAAATCGGCCGCATCATAGGGCCGTCGTTCAGCCGCGAACAGATTCCGGACGTCATCGAGCGGCTGATACAAACCTATCTTGGCCTGCGCGACGACGACACCGAGCGCTTCATCGACGTCATCGACCGGGTTGGGCCCGAACCTTTCAAAACCGCGGTGTACAGCGACCCCAATATTGTGACCGGCAAAATCCAGCACACACGTAACGAAGAAGACGCACATGCCTGATACCCAAGACCCCCAGACACTTCTGACGGCGAGCGGCGATACACGGCGCATCCCGAAACCCATCACCTGGGAAACAGGTCATGGCTCGACCGTGCCGCCAGAGCATACCTCGTCAACAGCGCCTGACGCCGCGCCCGCCCTGCCTCCTGACGCACCTCACTGGCAGGTCGGACTGAACGACTGGCTGACTCACCAGGCAGATTGGGCGAACCGCACGCATATTCCCGGTCTGGTGCTGACCAGCGATACCGACCCGGCGGCGCTAGGGGGGCTCGACACAACCATAGCCCCCGCCTGGATCACCATCGAGTTTCCGGTGTACACCGACGGCCGAGGCTTTACCCTGGCCCAACTGCTACGGACCCGGCACCACTGGACCGGTGAACTGCGCGCATCGGGCGACGTCATGATTGACACGGTGTTTTACCTGCGCCGCTGCGGTTTTGACAGCTATCTGCTCAAGCCAGGCCACGATACGCCCGCCGCCCAACAGGCCTTGCACACCTTCACCGCTGCTTACCAGACGGTGTATCCCCTAGGTATCTGAACGCGTGAAATTATTTTAGAATTCAAGGATTAACCCCTTGACCAACCCCACGCACCAGTCGTATCGGCGCGCCCTGTTCTACCGAGGCTGCCATGGCGCTTTTCCCGAAAGAACCCGAGCTTGTCGGCCATTTGGCCGCACACCGGCTTTTTCACTCGAACGACCTGGACGAAACCCGAGACACTGTGGGGAGAATTTTCAAGCCCCACGAACTGGGCGTACGTGGGCGGCGCCAAAAGCTCGATGCCGAAATGGATCACCTGTCGTTGGGCAAGGCATCCATCAATCGGCTGCGCTATGGGGCAGACGTCACCATCGAACCCGAGTCGCTCGATGACTTCCTGTTGGTGCAAATGCCCATGGCCGGAAGAGCCGTTATTCACTGCGGCACCGACCACATCATTTCCACGCCCGACATGGCGTCAGTTCTGACGCCGTCTTTGCCAGTGCACATGCAATGGCAAGGGGTCTGTGATCAGCTTATTGTAAAAATAGAACGACACGCCCTTGAAACCGCGTGTGCAGCAGCGCTGGGCCACGCCCTGCCCAGCCCCATCGAATTCAAACTGGGCATGGACTTAAGTCGCGACGGTGGCCTGGCCTGGCGCCAACTTATTGCATTTTTAACCACCAGCCAGTTCATTGCCGGGGCCGACCAGCGTAATTTGGTTACCAGCCAACTCGAGCAGCTATTGGCCACCACCCTGTTAACCCAACATCCGCATAACTATTCGGCTGCGCTGCTTAACCCGGCGCCAACACCCGACCTGCCCTACATTCGGCGGGCCGAAGAATACATTCTGGCGCACTGCAAAGAGCCCATCACCATGCAAGACCTGGCGCGTCATGCTCATATCAGTACGCGTAGTTTGTACAAGGGGTTTCAAGAACACCGGGGCATCAGCCCCATGGGCTACGTCAGGCAGGTGCGTCTGCAAAAGGTGCGCGACGCCCTGTTGCAGGCACGACGCGCTGGGCAAAGCATTAGCGTCACCCAGGTAGCCCTGGACTGGGGTTTCGGGCACCTGGGTCACTTTACGCAAGCTTATCGCAAGCAGTTCAATGAACTGCCTTCGCAAACGCTGCGGGGTTAGCCTGCACCTGCTTCTGCCGTTCCAGCAACTTGCGTGTCACCATGCGGTAGTCACGGGCATCAATGGGCAGCAACCACTGTTTAAAGCGGGTAAATGGCCCCACATTAATACCAATTTCGTCCAGCATTTCGTCAACGTTGTGCATCGAGAACGGAATAATATTGGTACCTCGCGCATGTTTGCCCTCGGTGCGCTCTTCCATCCATTTCAGGCGTCGACGCACATGCTCGCGGCGCTTTTCTACCGAAGGCAGCTCCAACCCGCCCATCAGGTGGGTGGCAATCCATAAGGCTGCAACTTCGGCGCTTAACGGGCTGTAGAACGACGAGTTATAGCCGCAAAAATGCAGACGCTTTACGGTTAGCGGCAAGATTTGACGATACAGCTCAAAGTTACCGCGCTCGTCAGTAATCTCATCTTGCACCGACTGCGGTAAAAATGGCACGACCTGCTTAAACCCGGTACCGCATACGACGAGGTCGGCGGGCACGGTACGCCCATCAGTCAAGGTCGCCACAGGCTTGCCATCGCGGGCCCCCAACGAAGCAATCTCGCACTCACGGGCGATTTCGGTTTTGCCCGCAATGACCTGCTCGTACAGTTCGTCGGTAGACAAACTGACGGTACTGCGGGCGATACGGTCGAACGTGCCCTCGGGTACCAGCCCCAGTTTGTCGAGCTTAAGCTGACGCGTTGCTATTTTTTGCAACGACGAAATCATGCTGTCGCGAACCCCGCTGCCCGCACCGTGCAAGAATTTCTCGAAGCCTTTGACCTCGATATACTGAAACAGACCTTCACCCATCCGGGTCAACATCAGGTACTTGTAGTTCAGTACATTCATGACCTTACGCGGCATTTTCCAAAGGAGTTCGCGGGCAATGACTTTGGTCGATGCTGCAACTTCGCCAATGGCGGCCGCCACATCGCAAGACGACTTGCCATACCCTACCACCAGCACATTCTTGTTGCGCGCGTCTTCCAGGTTATTGAACTCGGACGTTGCACACAGACGACCGCCGGCCGCCTCGAACTCGGCCACACCCGAATAGGGCGGAATAAATGGCTCGGAGAAAATACCGTTAGCCACCACCAGATGTTCAAACTGATGCTCATGTTCTTGCCCAGTTTGCGTGTTGCGTACTTTGACGCGCCAGCCTTTATCGCCCTCGGGCTCTGCGACGATGACCTCGGTGTTCAGCTGGATGCGGCGATCCAAATCGAAATGTTTGGCAAACGCCGCCAGGTATCGCTGCACTTGCTCACCGCTGGGCCACTCGGGGTACTCGGCCGGCATCGGGAAGTCGGATAAAAAGTAAGTGTCTTTATTGTTCTGGGTACGCAGGCCGGGATACCGACGCGTCGCACTCCAGACGCCCCCGACATCGGGTGCCTTCTCGAATACGGTCACATCATGACCAAACTGGGTCAGTACTTTGGCAGACGACAGGCCGGCAAAACCGGCACCAATGATTGCAATTTTCATGGCTTGACTCCGGTTACTCACACAGACGGGGAATGGCGGGAACAGCCTGCTCGGGTCCCATGGCGCTGTAGCCGCCATCGATAGCGAGGTCGGTTCCGGTAATAAAAGAAGCGCCCGGCGAGCACAGGAACACAACACCCTCGGCCACTTCGGATGGGTCGCCGACACGCCCCAGCAAATGGTAGGGTTCGGCCACCCGATCAGTCTTGGCACGGTCGCCGCCGGTCAGCTCATTCATGATGCGCGACCATGTCCAGCCTGGCGAGACCGAATTGACACGAATATGATCGGCCGCGAGGTCCATGGCCATATTGCGTGTCAGCTGAGCAATGGCGGCCTTGGTTACGGGGTAAAGCCAACGACCTGTTTGGGCTACCTTGGCGCTGATGCTGCTGAAATTGACAATAGCGCCACCGCCCCGCTTGATCATGTAGGGACGGCACGCACGCATCATCATGACAGCGCCCACCACATTCACATCGTAGCTTTGGTGCCAGTCATCGCGGCTGGCCTCGATGCCGTTGTCGACGTAGCTGCACGCCAGGTTAACCAGATAGTCAACGCCACCGAAGCGCGCGACAGCCTGATGCACGCATGCATCAATTTGCGAGTCGTCGGACAGATCGGTTTTTACAAATACGGCGCGTTCGCCCAGACTGTCGGCTACCCGCTGGCCGCCTGCCTCGTCGATATCGGCAATGACAACGGCTGCACCACGGTCGCAAAACGCTTTGGCTACGGCGGCGCCGATTAGTGTCGAGCCACCCGTCACGATGGCCACTTTATCTTGCATATCCTGCATGATCTTGTCTCCTGTCAATTAATGAAAGCTTAGTTATGTGTTTTTGACAGAAGCATTATGCGAAGCAGCCCTGCTCAAGGCCTATCGTTATCCCGAAAGTGCAAAGAACGGTATTCTTTTTCTGCTACAGTGCAACCGGTAAAACAAAGGCACCCTCGAATGAATCGACTTTTCACCGGTACCCTTGCATTCGTCACAGCGCTGGCACTTTCAGGCTGTGCACTGCCTGGCCCTTCCGGCCCGAACACGCCGCGCACCGAAGACATGTCGGTCGATCAAATGGCGCAAACCGATTTCAACCGCACCGTTACCGTCGCCATGCGCGACAACCTCGACAGCCTGAACAGACTGCTTGAAAAGCTTTACAGACGCAATCCGGCCGAATGGCGCAAATCAGGCGCCGGCGACATAGAAACCGCCATCAAACGGGGGCAGGCTGCCATCGAATCCGGCCAGGCGCCGGCTCCCCTGCGTGGGCTGGCCGACATCCAGATCCTGTCGGTATCCCTCGATCCAAGCTACACGGGCGATCGCGTGGCTGCCTTTGTATTCGGGCTCGCCGACACCATCGTGCGCGCCCACAACGGCAAAACCCGCTTTTACGTCACCGATGCTCTTGAGGCACAAAAGGTGTATAACGCCGCACGTAATGTTGAAATAGCCGCCTGGATGCTATCGACACGCAAAAACAGCCTGGGGCAACCTTTGCTGCTGGCCAACGAAATCACGCCCGAAACCAGCAACCTGAGTTTCGAGCGTGAGTTTGGCCAACTTGTGGGCCGCCTTGACCTGATCGCCAACCTGCTGGACGAGAACCTGCGTCGGGTGGGCATCAACTACGTACAGGGCCTGTTGTTCTTCAACTTTTTGCCTGTACGGTAAGCGACAAGCAAGCCAAGCGCCGTGCCACATTAAATGTATTTTGCCTCCCAGGCTAAGCCCGGGTGCGGGCACGCCGCTGGCAACTAACACCAACTTTTTTTACCCGGCGCGCTTTCGATTCAGGTGCTGGTGTGCTGCATATCACCATCAATTGACAGCGCTTGGCCAGAAATCGAACGACCGCTGTCAGACGCCAGAAACACCGCCAGGTCGGCGATATGGTTCGGGTCGACCAAGAACTTGAGCGATTGCGACGACATGGCATCAGCACTGACCTGCTCCAGTGTTTTGCCGCTGATGGCGGCACGACCCTGAAGCACTTGCTGAAAGCGTGGGCCATCGGTAGCGCCCGGCAACAGCGCATTGACGCGTATACCATCGCCCCCCAGTTCAATAGACAGGCTTTTGGTAAAACCGATGAGCCCCCATTTGCTGGTTGAGTAGGCAGAACGATTCGGATAACCAAAGCGCCCAGCCACCGACGACATATTGATAATGACCCCGGCCCCGGACTGTTTTAAATAGGGAATGGCAACACGGGTCACGTTGAACGTACCGGTAAGATTGATTTGCATGACGCGCTCCCAGGCATCGGGGTCGAAATTTTCGACGGCAGCTGTCGGGCCCGGAATGCCGGCGTTATTAACCAACACATCAATCCCCCCCATGCGTTCAGCGGCATCGGGCACCATCTGCTCAATCGCCGTACGACTGGAAATGTCGCATACGGCCGTATGCACGCCGGGTAAAACGTCCGCCATGGCCCGCAACGCGGGCTCATCGATATCGCACACAAAAACCCGTGCGCCCTTGGCCACAAATGCCTGGGCAATCGCCCGACCAATGCCGGACGCGCCGGCTGTAATCAGAACACGCTGCTGACTCACTTCTCCCCCTTTGGGCGACGCCCGGCCGCCGTCTAATTATTTGCCGCCTTGTTGAACCAGCCATTACACTTCAGGCCTGTTTGATTTTGACTTGAATCGTCATGGTAACCAAATCACCCGCCGCCTTGGCGCGTCAAGGTAAAGATAATTGTCCCTGGCAGCGGGTTGAGCCGGACGGCAGTAACCTTACCGTCGACAAGTTTCCCAGCACGTTGATTGTGCAACTGGCCAATATGCTGCGCCGTGAAGTGACGACGCAATACGCGGAACGATTCGGGCTGACCGTCTCCGAATGGCGGCTTCTCGCGCTGATTGTGCGATTTTCACCGTTGCCCTTTGGCGAGCTGGTTCGTCTCTCGAGTTCGGACAAAGCCCTGGTCAGCCGCACCTTGCGCATTCTGGAACAACGCGGCTTCTGTTCGGTTCAGCCCGAGCCCGGTGGCAACCGCAAGAAACTGGTGTGTGTTGCCTCTGAAGCCGGTACCGACCTGTACGAGCAAATCATGCCCGTTGCGCAAAAATACCAGGCCAATGTCCTGGCGCAGCTGGATGAACCCGAGCGCGTTGCCTTGTACACCGCCCTGATGAAGCTCAGAAAGGCCGCCGACGCCGGATTGCTGCGCGTTCCAACCGCTCACGACGCTACTGACCGATAAACCTGATATTCACGGGCCGACATCGGGTTTTCCCTGTCGCTCATTTTGTTGACACATCAACAAAATGAGCGTTAACTTTAGCTTTCCAGAAACGATACGTCGTTTCACTAGCAAATCAACGGCACACTGCCATCCGCCGATCCATCAGCATTGCAGTGCGCTGCTTTCTTCACCGCTCATGGGAAGCACTCAACATGACAGACGCAATCATCGGCGCCAACGTCCCACAGGTCACCGGGCGCGCCAAGGTTTCGGGCACCGCCATCTATGCGGGCGACATCAAGCTAGCCGGCATGCTGCACGGCAAAGTGCTGCGCAGCCCCTATCCTCACGCCCGTATCGTCAGTATCGACACCTCCAAAGCCAAAGCCCTGAAAGGCGTCAAAGCAGTGATCACCGGCGAAGACACGCCTACCCGTCTTTGGGGGGTATCGCGAAAAGAGCGCCGTATCCTGGCCGCGGGCAAAGTCCGGTACGCCGGTGAAGAAGTGGCCGCAGTCGCCGCAATCAGCGAGGACATCGCCCGCGATGCGATCGACCTCATCCGGGTGGAATATGAAGAACTCCCCGCTGTTCTTGACCCGTTCAGCGCCCTTGAACCCGCCGCTATCGAGATCCACGAAGGCACGGGCAACATTGCCTACGAGACCCATGTCGATCGAGGCGACGTTGAACGCGGTTTCGACCAAGCGGCTGCGGTCTACGAAGCCACCTACAGCATGCCTTATCAGTACCCCGGGTATCTTGAACCCATGGCCTCGGTCGTTGACGTCGACACCGCGACCGGCCGCATTACGGTATGGGCCGCCACGCAGTCCATTTTCATGTCGCGTTCGCGACTGGCTGAGGCGCTCGACGTGCCCCACTCACAAATCCGCTTTATCCAGACCATGACTGGCGGCGCCTTTGGCGGCAAAGCGGTCGAAGACGCCAATACGCCCATCGCAGCATTGCTTGCCATCAAATCGGGCAAGCCGGTGCGTCTGGCCAATAACCGCCTGGAAGACTTCCTGGCGGCCCCGTCAAGCATGCCGGCTACAGTCTGGCTGCGCATGGGCCTTTCAAAAGACGGGCTGATCGTGGCCAAAGACTCGATGATTATCGGTGACAACGGTGCATACACCGGCCTGGCCGGGCACGTTATCCATGTCACATCCATGCGTAGCGACAACATGCATCGCATTGAAAACGTCCGGGCACGTGGCAAGCTGGTTTACACCAACAAGATCCCCAGCGGCGCGTTCCGTGGCTTTGGTGGTCAACAAATGGCTTTTCCGTTAAACAGCCACCTTGCGATGCTGGCCGAGATGGTCGGCATCGACCCACTTGAAGTGCAATTACGCAATGCCATCAAAACCGGTGAAACCAGCGTACATGGTTGGCATATGGGCAGTTGTGGCCTGTCTGACTGCCTGACGCAGGCTACCCAGGGCATTGGTTGGGCCGAAAAACGCAAGGCGTCTAAAGACGCCGGCCCCATCAAACGCGGAACGGGTGTAGCGGCGGGCATTCATGTCAGCGCCAACCGCCAACTGGGCAACTGGGACGGCTCGACGGCCATCGTCAAAATGAATGAAGACGGACGAGTGACATTGATTACGCCAGAATGCGACATGGGCCAGGGCGCAGCCACCGTCCTTAGTCAGATTTGCGCCCATGAACTAAACATCCCTATCAGCCACGTTACCGTACCGCAACCCGATACCGACTCGACGCCGTTTGGTATTGGCACCGTCGCATCGCGCGTCACCATTATCGCCGGCAACGCCGTGCGTTTAGCGGCCATCAAAGCGCGTGAGCAACTCTTTGAAGTCGCCGCCGAGAAACTCGACTCGGACCCGCACGCACTGGAAATCCAAGACGGCATGATCCGCGTCAAAGCAGACACCTCCCGTGCGGTGTCGTTGCCCGACGCGGTGCGGCTACATCTGTTTCGCGTGGGCGGCCAGGGCATCTTCGCTCAAGCCACCTACGACCCGCCAACCGTCATGGCCGACGCCAACTACTACGGCAACGTCGCCCCCGCCTACTCGTTCGCGGCACAAGCCGTCGAAGTCGAAGTCGATACAGAAACCGGCCAGGTGCGCGTCGTTGATAGCTTTGTGTCAGACGACTGCGGCAAAGCCCTTAACCCCATGGCCGTGCATGGCCAAACCAATGGCGCCACCGCTCAATCTACCGCATGGGCGCTTTATGAAAGCCTGAACTTTGAAGACGGCCGGCTCATGAACGGCAACTTTGCTGATTACGCCATGCCCACCGCCGACGCCCTGCCTGCGTTCAAGAGCGGCTTTATCGAATCGAATGACCCGAATGGCCCCTACGGTGCAAAAGGTGCCAGTGAAACCGCCGTCTTGCCGGGCGCGGCCGCCATTGCCAATGCCGTTTACGACGCTGTCGGCGTACGCATCAACGACCTGCCGATTACGCCCGAAAAAGTCCTTGCCGCACTGCGCGAGAAACACAACGCAGGAGACCAACATGCATGATTTCACTTATCTGGAACCAACCACGGCACAGGAAGCCTGCCAATTGCTGCGCGAATGCGGCGAAGACAGCCGCATTATTTCCGGCGGCACTGCCCTGTTGCTGGGCATGCGTCAGCGCATGCTGTCGCCAACGCACTTAATTTCACTGGGCAAAATCGACGACCTGAGCAACATTGAGTTTGAGCCCGGCGTGGGGTTAAGTATTGGCGCGCGGGCGCGCCATGCCGATATCGCCAGTTCGGCGGTCATTCAAGAGCACTTTCCCATGTTGGCCGACATGGCTCGACAGGTAGCCAACCCGCAAGTGCGCAACGCCGGCACGCTGGGCGGCAACCTGTGCTACGGCGACCCCGCCACCGACCCCCCAGGCTGTCTGATGGCCCTTGGGGCGCAACTGGTCATTGCGGGGCCCGAAGGCGAGCGACTGCTGCCCATCGAAGATTTTCTGGTCGATTATTTTCAGACCGCGCTGGGGCCGGACGAAATCCTGACACACGTCCTGGTACCCGCGCTGCCCGACGATGCCATTGGGTCGTACACACGCTTCCTGCGCACAGCGGCAGAGCATCGGCCGCTGGTCAACGTGGCGTTGCTCGCACGCGTTGAAAACGGCACGCATTGCAAAGAGATCCGTATGGCGCTAGGTGCCTCAACGCCAACCGCTGTGCGTCTGACACCCGCCGAACAATTGCTGGCCGGTCAAACCCTGACACTGGCCCTGGCGGCGGAAGCGGCCAACATTGCCGTTCAGCATATCAA
Source organism: Pusillimonas sp. NJUB218 (assembly GCF_003788685.1). Taxonomy (NCBI): domain Bacteria; kingdom Pseudomonadati; phylum Pseudomonadota; class Betaproteobacteria; order Burkholderiales; family Alcaligenaceae; genus Pusillimonas; species Pusillimonas sp. NJUB218. The sequence goes on along the minus strand of NZ_NQMK01000004.1, from coordinate 192,965 downwards.
CCCGATCTCGGACTCGCGCGGGTCCGCCGACTACCGCGCAGACATGGCCCGCGTCGTTATCCGCCGCGCCTTGATCAACCTCTTCGGCCTGACGGCGCAATAAGGACACGCTCATGAGCAAACACACCATTGATGTTGTCGTTAACGGCGAAGCCCTGACCGTCGATATCGACGCTCGCCGGCTATTGGCAGACTTCATACGTGACGACCTGAATCTAACAGGCACCAAGCGCGGATGCGAAACCGGCATTTGCGGCGCCTGCTCGGTCATCGTCGACGGCAAAGTCATCAAGTCCTGTCTGTCATTGGCCGTACAGGTCAACGGGAAGTCGATCACCACCATTGAGGGCTTGTCGTGCGAGGGTGAATTGCACCCTGTGCAAGAAGCCTTCCTGACCTGTGGCGGCATGCAATGCGGTTACTGCACGCCCGGCTTCATCATGACCACAACCGCCATGCTCGACCAAACCCCCGACCCGTCTGAAGCCGAGATTCGCAAGGGCCTGAATGGCAACCTTTGTCGCTGCACCGGCTACGTCAGCATAGTCGAGTCGGTACAAGCTGCCGCGCATAAGCTCGCGGCCAAATAAAGACGCCAACACCGGAAAATCAAATGGAAATTGAAAAGAAAATGACGATTGCAGCGCCCAGGGACAAGGTCTGGACGCTGTTGCTTGACCCCAACGTAATGGGGGCCTGTGTACCCGGCATGGAGTCGATTGATGTCATCAGCGATACCGAGTACCTGGTGAACATCCACGTCAAAATGTCGTTCATCAGTGCGCGCTTTAAAGTGCGCACGATCATTACCCAAACAGACGCACCCGCCTACCTGAAAAGCGAAGGTACAGGTGAGGACTCCAGCATTACCAGCTCGCTCAAACATACCAGCGAGGTGTTCCTGACCGAACTGGGACCGAACGAAACCGAGTTCCGTACCAAGGTCAACGTTGAACTGCTGGGTCGCCTGGGCAGCTTTGGCATGAATATGGTCAAAACCAAGGCCGACCGCATGTGGGATGACTTTGGCAAGAACCTGGCCGAACGTATTGTGACCGGCGTTAATGGCGCCAAGGCCGCCGACACGCCTGCTGCGGGTACAGACGGCGTTGGTCAAGGTGCAAATACGATTGCAAGCGCGACCACTGTGCCCGAAACCGGCGCAACGACTGCCGGCGCTAATGCGCAAGACAAGAACGCCAAGTCGTCAAAAACATCACTGATGTCACGCATGCGCTCGGCGTTTGGGCCATCGTCTTAAAGCACGGCCCAGACGCGGCCAACCAAAAGGCAACAGGCCTTCGGGCAAATGGTAAAAGACGGCTGGCCTCTCGACGAACGGCCGTTGACGTAAAATCTGAAGGGTCGACCCCACAACCGGGGCCGGCCCTTTGTTTTTAAACACGCGCCAAAAAGGCTCAATGCCCATGCTTTTCAATCCATCCCGCGAACAGGTCAGGCAGTTTTTTTGTGGCGCCTGGCATAAACACACCCAAAACAACGTACTGACACCGATTGAATCGATGGCCGTTGAGTGGATTGTGCAGCACCCCGAATATCACGACGAACTGAACCGCCCGGATGCGCTTGAAGCCGAATATACGGTGGAAGGCGGGCAAACCAACCCGTACCTGCACCTGTCGATGCACCTCGCTATTTCCGAACAGCTCTCTGTTGACCAGCCTCCCGGCATTCGAGCGGCCCACGACGGCCTGGCGCAGCGCATTGGAGCGCACGAAGCCGCTCACGAAATTATGGAGTGTTTGGGCGAAGTGGTGTGGGAAGCCCAACGACTGGGCAAGCCGTTCAGCAACGACACCTATCTGGAACTGATCAGGCAACGCAGCACACGCCACGGTCGATAAAACTGGCGCAAGACGACGCCGACACAAAAGATCAGGCCCGGGTATCACCCGGGCCTGATCTTTTTAATGCGGAACCACCGCCCTTAAACAGGACAGCGGAAACGCGATTACTTGCGAATAGCCAAAGGCGATGGCAGGCTGGCCATCCAGGCGGCCATGTTTTTGATGTCTTCGTTGGACAACGCCATAGCCATGCCACCCATGATGGCGTTTTTACGGATATTTGCCGTTGCAGGCGCACCGGCCTGGCCGCGCTTGTAGGCTTTTAAGGCATGCTCGAGGTAGTCGGCATGCTGGCCAGCCAAAATGGGGTAAGCCGGCATGATGGGCGTTTTGGCATCGGCGCCATGGCAACTGGCACAGTTAAATTGCTGATAAGCGGCTTGGCCAGCAGCCAGATCGGCGGCCTGAGCGGCACCCGCGGCAAACATAACGGAACCCAGCAGGGCAAGAGTCAATTTCTTCATGGTCGCCCCCGATTATTTCAAATTAGCGTAGTAAGCAGCCAGGTCGGCCATGTCTTTTTCAGACAGGCTCTTGGCAATGGCTTCCATGGTGGGGAAGCTGCGCGCACCGCTGGCGTACTCTTTCAGGGCAGCCACAATGTATTCGGCATTTTGGCCTGCAATTTTAGGTACGTGGTAAACCTCGGGGAAGCTGGCTTTGTAGCCTTCGATACCGTGACAGCCAATGCACATGGACACTTTATTTACGGCGGCTTTGGCATCGCCAACGGTGGCCGAATCGGCCGCATGGGCCTGACCCACGAACGCACAGGATGCCGTAACGGCCAGCGCAGACAGCGTGCGCTTGAAATTTGTTCGCAACTTCATAGTAGCTCTTGTTTGGCGGTAAATAAAAGGCCGCTCACCGCACAGGTGACCGACGAAACGTTGGGATTGTACGATAATTGTTGTGAAGATCGCTATTCACCCAAAATTACACTGCAAGACGCTATTTTAATACGGACCAAAAACATGACTTCTGCAGCACCCGCCTCATCCGAACAACGCTTTACCGGCACCGACCGCTATGTGGCCACCGACGACCTGAAGCTGGCCGTCAATGCCGCCATTGCACTTCAGCGCCCGCTTCTTATTAAAGGCGAACCAGGCACCGGCAAAACGATGCTTGCAGAGGAAGTGGCCGCAGCACTCGGACGCCCACTGCTGCAATGGCACATCAAATCAACCACCAAGGCGCACCAGGGCCTGTACGAGTACGACGCCGTCTCGCGCCTGCGCGATTCGCAACTGGGCGACGAAAAAGTACGCGACATCGCCAACTACATCGTCAAGGGCGTACTTTGGCAGGCCTTCGAATCCGACGTACCCACCGTCGTGCTCATCGATGAAATCGACAAGGCCGACATCGAGTTCCCTAACGATCTGCTGCGCGAACTCGATCAGATGACATTTCATGTCTACGAAACGCGGCAAACCATTCAGGCCCGTCATCGCCCGCTAATCATCATCACGTCCAACAACGAAAAAGACCTGCCCGATGCCTTCCTGCGTCGTTGCTTCTTTCATTACATCAACTTCCCCGAGCGCGACACCCTGCAAGAGATCGTCAATGTGCACTACCCCAACATCAAACAAGAGGTACTGGCGGCGGCTCTCGATACGTTCTTTGCACTTCGCGACGCCCCCGGTCTCAAGAAAAAGCCATCCACATCCGAGTTCCTCGACTGGCTGCGTCTGCTCATGAACGAGAGCATCAGTGCCGACGATATCCGCCGCCCCGACCACGACTTGCCCGTCATGGCCGGCGCCCTGCTGAAGAACGAGCAAGACCTCACCCTTTTGCAGCGCCTGGCCGCCATTACGCGCGCCAGTACCCGTCGTTAAGTTCCGGCAACCTTGTTTGGTAATCTCACGTCATGTTGCTGGATTTCTTCTACCATTTGCGCAGTCACCGTCTTCCGGTCTCGGTCAACGAGTATCTGACACTGCTGGGCGCGCTTAAAAGCGGCATCATGCCGCCCACGCTCGACGACTTTTATCATTTGTCGCGCCTGACCCTCATCAAAGACGAAACCCTGTTCGACCGCTTCGACCAGGCATTCGGCGCGTTCTATCGGCAGCTCGAAGCCAGTCTGCCGGCCGACAAAGACCTTCCGCTGGACTGGCTCATCAAAGAGTTCCAAAAACAACTGTCGCCCGAAGAAAAGGCAGCCATTGAAAAACACGGCTGGGACAAACTCATGGAGCTCTTCAAGCAACGGCTGGAAGAACAGAAAGAACGTCATGCAGGCGGCAACAAATGGATCGGGACAGGCGGCAGCTCAGCATTTGGGCATGGCGGTTATCACCCCGAGGGCATCCGCGTGGGCGGGCCATCGGCCGGCAACCGCACTGCTGTAAAAGTCTGGGAAAAACGCGAATTTCGTGATTACGACGATAGCCAGGAGCTGGGCACCCGCAATTTCAAAATGGCATTGCGGCGACTACGGCGCTTTGCGCGCGAAGGCGCCGAACTTGAGCTCGATCTGGACGACACCATCAGCCACACCGCCAGAAACGCTGGCTTTCTCGACCTGCGCATGGTTCCCGAGCGACACAATGCGGTCAAGGTGCTCATGCTGCTCGACGTCGGCGGCAGCATGGACGACCATATACAGCGGGTCGAAGAGTTGTTTTCTGCGGCCCGCAGCGAATTCCACCATCTCGATGTCTACTACTTCCACAATTGCCCGTACGAGTACCTCTGGAAGACGAACAGTCGACGTCACGCTGAACGTTTCGAGACTTGGGATGTCATACGCAAATACAACGAAGACTGGCGCCTGATTCTTGTGGGCGACGCCACCATGAGCCCTTACGAGCTATTGCATCCGGGCGGCTCTGTTGAGCATCACAACAAAGAAACCGGTGCCACCTGGTTGCAACGCCTACTCGACAACTGGCCCAAATCAGTATGGCTCAACCCCGAACCCGAAGGGTACTGGCCTTACCGGCAGTCTATTGCCATTGTAAAAAACCTGATGCACGACCAAATGTACAGCGTCACCGTCAGCGGGCTCGAACAAGCCATGCGACACCTTTCCAAATAACCCCGCCACCCCGGAGTCCCGATGCCTGGTTTAAAGCTGTTTAACGATCGACTAATACCCGCTACAGTGCAAACGCTGCGCAACGGCGTTGCCGGCCTGGCGCTGACCATTGCAGCACTGGCAAGCCTACCGCTGGTTCACGCACAAACGGCCCCAGCGCCGGCGCAAAGCCCAGCCAAAACCGTCTCGGCAAAATCCGGTACGTCTGTCGCATTACCTGAAGGCGTTATTGCAGGCCCTGCCATCGAAGGCACGCACGCGTACACCCTGCCTAATGGGCTCAAGGTACTGTTGACGCCCGACGAAGCCCAGGCCTCAGTCACCGTCAACATGACCTACCTCGTGGGTTCACGACACGAAAACTACGGTGAAACCGGGATGGCGCATCTGCTCGAGCACATGCTGTTTCGCGGCACCCCATCCTTACCCAATGCCTTGGCAGAGTTTTCAAAGCGCGGGCTGAGGGCCAATGGCACCACTTCAAGCGACCGCACCAACTACTACGCGTCGTTTGCCGCCGACCCTGCCCTGCTTGACTGGTATGTACGCTGGCAGGCAGACGTCATGGTCAATGCGACCATTGCACGCAGCGACCTTGACGCCGAAATGACTGTGGTACGCAACGAAATGGAGGCTGGGGAAAACAATCCTTTCGAAACCCTGATGCAAAAAACACAGGCGGCGGCCTACCAGTGGCACAGCTACGCCAATGACACCATCGGTGCTCGCTCCGACGTCGAAAACGTCGATATCCAGCAGCTGCGGGCGTTTTATCGGCAGTACTACCAGCCCGACAACGCCGTCCTGATCATTTCTGGCAAGTTCGACCCTGCACAGACCTTAGCCTTGGTCGCTGACGCCTTCAAAGGCATCCCCAAACCCGAACGCACCTTGCCCCCCGAGTACACCGTCGAACCGGTGCAAGAGGGCCAGCGGCAGGTGGTAGTTAAACGAAATGGCGGCACCCCGCTCGTCGTCAGTCAGTACCACATTCCCCAAGGGGCCAGCCCCGATTTCGTTGCGCTCGACCTTGGGGTATCCATCATTGCCGACGTACCTTCGGGCCGCCTATACAAGGCCCTGGTCGACAAAAGGCTGGCGGTGCTAAGCTTCGGGTTCGCCCGCCCTATGCAACAACCGGGCTACGCCCTTTTCGGCGCTCAGCTCGAGTCTGGCGCCGACCCATACAAAACACTAAGTGCGATGAACGCCGCTATTGCTGACGTGGCCCAAACGCCCTTTACCCAGCAAGAGCTCGATCGCGTCAAATCGCGCGCCCTTGCGCAATGGAATCAAGTCTATGCCGACCCGGCACACCTGACATCGGCCCTGTCGGAAGCCGCTGCATTAGGCGACTGGCGCCTGTTTTACTGGCAGCGAGACCAGGTAGAGCAAACCACGCTTGACAACATACAACGCGTCACGACTGCCTATCTGGTACCCGATAACAGAACCGAAGGCATATACCTGCCCACAGACCAACCCACGCGCGCCCCTGCCGCCACACCTATCAATATCGAACAGATGCTGGCTGACTACACCGGGCGCGCGCTGGAAGGCGACACGGCCGCCTTCGATGCCACGCCAAAAAACATCGACGCCCAAACCCAGCGCGAACCCTTAGCATTGGCCGACGGCACACAGATCGACATGGCCTTGCTGCCCAAGCCGACTCGCGGCAATCGGGTTGAGGCCAAACTAGTGATGCAATTCGGTGACGCAGCGTCTTTGGCCGGTAAAAGCACCGTTGCGGCCGCCGCCGCGTCTCTGCTCGATCACGGCAGCAAAACGCTGTCGCGCCAGGACATCCAGGACAAATTCACCGAACTACAAGCCGATGTCGGCCTGGGCGGCGGCAATGGCGTTGTGGTGGCCGAAATCTCGGTGCCGGGCAACAATCTGCCGCAAGTCATTGCGCTGGTCACCCATCTTCTGCGCGAACCCGTATTTCCAGCTGACGAGCTCGACACATACAAGACCCAGGTGATCACGTCCATTCGTAGCGGCATGACAGAGCCCGGCGCATTGGCCTCGCGCGCGCTGGCGCGCCACGACAACCCCTGGCCTAAAGAAGACCCGCGCTACACACCCACCTTCGAAGAGGCGTTACAACGCGTCGAAGCACTGAATCAAAAGGCACTGGCAGATTTTCATGCGCAGTTCTACGGAACGGGCACGTTGCGCTTCTCGGCAATCGGCACCTTCGACGCAGACGCTGTACGCCAAGCCTTGAAAGCTGGGTTCTCAGACTGGAAGAAAGCCCCGGCCTACACCCGCCTCGACGACCCGTGGCGCAACGTCACACCCCAATCATTCACGATCAACACCCCCGACAAGGCCAATGCGGTTTACATCGCCTCGTTGCCGCTCAAATTGCGTGACGACAACCCCGAGTTCCAGGCGCTGTACGTCGCCAATTACCTATTGGGCGGGTCCAGTCGCTCACGACTCTGGGAGCGCATTCGTGTCACCGAAGGGATCTCTTACAGCGTCGGGTCAGGCGTCAACGCGTCGGCCTACGAGCCGTCGGGCGAATGGTCCATGTCGGCTATTCTGGCACCCGAAAACCGCGATCGTTTCCGGGCAGCACTGAACGACGAACTGAACAAGGCCCTCAATTCGGGGTTCTCCGATGAAGAGGTCAAGGAAGCCGTTCAGGCCTTGATGAACCTTCGTCGACTTAACCGCAGCAACGACGAGGTACTGGCCGCCGTGTGGATCAACTACATGCAAGAAGGGCGCAGTTTCGCCTGGTCAGCTCAGATCGACGACTTGCTATCAAAAATGACGGCTAAAGACGTCAATGCGGCGCTACGCACGTACCTTAAGCCCGATGCGTTCAGCAACGCACTGGCCGGCGACTTCGACAAAAACAAACCATAGTTTGCGCATTTTCAGGCAACATCAACGCGCAAAGCATGGTCTTTGATGTTGCAAGTTACCAAACAAAAAATGCCCGGGTATTCCCGGGCATTTTTTTGGCCTATACGCGCGGTAGTGTTACCGACTTTCAGCTAAAGAAGCTTTTCACCCTGTCTTTCCACGAGTCGCTTTTGGGTGAATGCTTTTCTCCCCCCTGCGACAACGAGGCTTCGAATTGACGCAAAATTTTCTTTTGCTCTTCGTTCAGACGAACCGGGGTTTCGACCACGATGTGGCAATACAAATCACCCGGGTAGCTGGACCGGACCCCTTTAACCCCCTTGCCGCGCAAACGGAAGGTTTTACCCGTTTGCGTGCCTTCGGGAATGGAAATTGAGCCTTTGCCCGACAGCGTGGGTACTTCCATTTCGCCACCCAATGCCGCCGTGGTGAAGGGCAGCGTCAGCTCGCAGTGCAGGTCTTCGCCATCGCGCTGGAATATAGCGTGCGGCTTAAGGTGGATTTCGACGTAAAGATCACCGGGTGGGCCACCATTGACGCCGGGTTCACCGTTGCCGGCCGAACGAATACGCATGCCGTCATCGATACCCGCCGGGATCTTGACCTGCAGGGTTTTATTTTTACGAATACGACCCACGCCGTCGCAAGCCACGCAAGGGTCTGTGATTTCCTGGCCGCTGCCATGGCATGTCGGGCAGGTTTGCTGGACACTGAAAAAGCCCTGCTGCATGCGCACGGCCCCGTTGCCGCCACAGGTGTGGCAGGTTTGCGGCTTGGTACCCGGCTTGGCGCCCGAGCCTTTGCAGGTTTCGCAATTTTCCCAGCTAGGCACCCGGATTTCAGTATCAAAACCGTTGGCGGCCTGTTCGAGCGTGATATCGAGCGTGTATTTAAGGTCGGCGCCCCGATACACTTGCGGGCCGCCACGACGGCCACCACCGCCGCCACCGAAAATTTCGCCAAAGATATCGCCGAACGCATCGGCAAAGCCGGCGCCACCCATGCCGCCCATGCCACCGCCGCCGGCTGCATTCGGGTCAACACCGGCATGGCCAAAGCGATCGTAGGCGGATCGCTTCCCTTCGTCACTCAGGATTTCGTAGGCTTCTTTGACCTCTTTGAACTTTTCCTCGGCTTCTTTGCTGTCCGGATTACGGTCAGGGTGGTACTTCATCGCGAGTTTGCGATAAGCCTTTTTCAGTTCGTCATCAGTCGCGTTCTTGCCTACGCCCAGAACTTCGTAAAAGTCGCGTTTTGCCATAATTTTCTAAGTGCGTCGCACGACGCGTATCTTGTACATGAATAAGAATGCCCGATTTCCGGCAAACACCAGAAACCGGGCCTTAATCAATAAGAATTGACCTTATTGATCGCGCTTGACTTCTTTGAAGTCTGCGTCGACGACATCGTCGTCGGCCGGCTTATCGGTGGCCCCTTCGGCGCCACCTTGAGCTGCGGCCTTAGCCTGCATGTCGGCGTACATCTTCTCACCCAGTTTTTGAGCTGCCGTCGTCAAGGCCTCGACTTTGGCGTCGATAGCTTCCTTGTCACCGTCTTTCAAGACCTCTTCGAGATCTTTAATGGCGGTTTCAATAGCCTGCTTCTCGGCGTCATCAAGCTGGCTGCCGTACTCTTCAAGCGATTTGCGTGTCGAGTGAATCAGGCTTTCGGCCTGGTTGCGGGCAATGGCCAGCTCTGCAATACGATGGTCTTCTTCGGCATGCGCCTCGGCGTCCTTCACCATACGCTCGACTTCTTCATCGCTCAGACCAGAATTGGCCTTGATGGTGATTTTGTTCTCTTTGCCTGTGCCCTTGTCTTTGGCAGACACATGCAAAATACCGTTGGCGTCGATGTCGAAGGTAACCTCGACCTGAGGCACACCACGCGGTGCGGGCGGAATGCCCTCGAGGTTGAATTCGCCCAGCGCCTTGTTACCGGCAGCAATTTCACGTTCGCCCTGGAAAACCTTGATGGTCACCGCCGGCTGGTTGTCGTCAGCGGTCGAGAACACTTGCGAGAACCGGGTAGGAATCGTCGTGTTCTTGTTGATCATCTTGGTCATCACGCCGCCCAGGGTTTCGATACCCAGGGACAGCGGGGTAACGTCGAGCAGCAGAACGTCTTTACGATCACCAGACAACACCGAACCCTGAATGGCAGCGCCTGCAGCAACGGCTTCGTCGGGGTTGACATCTTTACGTGGGTCGCGGCCGAAGAACTCTTTGACCTTTTCCTGCACTTTGGGCATGCGGGTCATACCGCCGACCAAAATAACGTCGTCGATTTCAGATACCTTGACGCCGGCATCTTTGATGGCGATACGGCAAGGATCGATGGTACGTTCGATCAGCTCTTCAACCAAAGCCTCGAGCTTGGAGCGCGAGATTTTAAGCGCCAGGTGCTTAGGACCAGAAGCGTCGGCCGTGATGTACGGCAGGTTGATTTCGGTTTGCTGAGTCGAGGACAGTTCGATTTTTGCCTTTTCAGCAGCTTCTTTGAGGCGCTGAAGCGCAAGCACATCTTTGGACAGATCAACGCCGCTTTCTTTTTTGAACTCGTCGATGATGTAGTCGATAATGCGCTGGTCGAAGTCCTCACCGCCCAGGAAGGTGTCGCCGTTGGTCGACAACACTTCGAACTGCTTCTCGCCATCGATGTCAGCGATTTCGATGATAGATACGTCGAACGTACCACCGCCAAGGTCGTAAACCGCAATCTTGCGGTCGCCCTTTTCCGTTTTGTCCATACCAAACGCCAGTGCAGCGGCGGTCGGCTCGTTGATAATGCGCTTGACTTCAAGACCGGCAATACGGCCGGCGTCTTTGGTCGCCTGGCGCTGGCTGTCGTTGAAGTAAGCCGGCACTGTAATAACGGCTTCGGTCACCTCTTCGCCAAGGTAATCTTCGGCGGTTTTCTTCATTTTGCGCAGCACGTCGGCCGACACCTGAGGTGGCGCGAGCTTCTTGCCTTGCGCCTCAACCCATGCATCGCCGTTGTCGGCTTTGACGATCTTGTAAGGCATCAGGTCGATGTCTTTTTGTACGGCTTTTTCTTCAAACTTACGGCCGATCAGACGTTTGACGGCGTAAAGCGTGTTGGCAGGGTTGGTGACTGCCTGGCGCTTGGCGGGTGCACCCACCAGAATCTCGCCGTCTTGCATGTAAGCCACGATAGAAGGCGTGGTACGGGCGCCTTCAGCGTTTTCGATGATTTTGACCTTGCCGCCATCCATGACTGCCACGCAGCTGTTGGTGGTACCCAGGTCGATGCCAATAATCTTGCCCATAATATATAGCCCTGAAAAATTCGAAATTAGTAAAAATCAGCTTGATGTCGAGTAATTGGGGCCTGATAACACCTTTTCAAGGCGACGCCCCGATTTTTTTTACTTGCCGGAAGACACCGTAACCAACGCAGGCCGCAAGACGCGGTCGGCAATGGTGTACCCCTTCTGGAGGGTTTGCACAATGCTCCCTTCGGGGAAGTCGGACGGAATCGACGAAATGGCTTGATGCACGTTGGGGTCGAATTTGTCGCCAGGAACCGGCGCTACATCTTTCATGAGGTTACGCTCGAACGCGGACACCAGTTGCTTAAGTGTGGCCTCGACACCTGCACGCCAGGCATCGGGCGTTTGGTCAGGCAATGCAAGCGCGGCCTCAAGGCTGTCTTTGACAGGCACCAGGCTCTCGGCAAACGACTCGGTGCCGAACTTGCGAGCCTTGGCAACGTCATCCTGTGCACGGCGGCGAATATTTTCGACCTCGGCTTTGGCGCGCAAAAGCTCATCGTGGTATTGGGCGACCTGGGCCTGAGCGGCCTCGAGCAAAGCGGCCAGATCATGGTCTGCACCCTCGGCGCCTAGAGGCTCGTTCGACTCGAGCTGCTCGGAAGTGTCCGTTGCCGGATTTTCGTCTTTGGGATCAAGGGGCTGCTGGTTCGTCGACATAGTTAAAGCTCTCCACTTCAAGTGATTCAATTCAATGCAAATGGGGGCACTCGCCCCCATTTCAAGACCAGAAATAGCTGTGTACAAAGTGCGCAGGCGATTAGCCCCGCCGAGGGTTAGCCATGTGCCGGCGACCGCCCCTTTTACAACCAGCCCTGCAGATGCTGCTTGACCAGGCCGGTCAGGCCGCGCGCCCAGGTTTCGTCATCGTTGAGGCATTCGATATAACGGAACTGTTCGCCGCCTGCATGTAAAAACGCCTCTTGACACTCCACCTGGATTTCCTCGAGCGTCTCGAGACAATCGGCCAGAAAACCCGGACACATGACATCGACCCGGCGCACCCCTTGTTCAGCCCAGGCTTTGAGGGTGGGCTCGGTATAGGGCTGCAACCATTTCTCGGCGCCAAACCGGCTTTGAAACGACACATGCACCAAATGGCCGTCTTCGCCCAGACATTCACGCAGCGCTGCTGCCGTGTCCATGCAGTCGCGATGATAAGGATCACCCTGATTAATAGTGCGCTGGGGCAAACCATGAAAACTCAACAACAGACGCTCGGGCTTACCTTGCGATTGCCACAGTGCGCGAACCTTGTCGGCCATGGCTTTAATATAGGCGGGCAAAGTCGGGTAACGTTTCACAAACCGCAGTTCGGGCTGATTACGCAAGCGCGCTGCATAAGTGCACACCGCATCAACCGCGGTGGCGGTAGTACTGGCTGCATACTGCGGATACATGGGCACCGTCAGGATGCGCTCGCACCCTTTCGCTCGCAGGGCTTCGATACCCTGCGCCACGGAAGGGTTGCCGTAGCGCATAGCCAGGACCACGTGCACGTCGTGCCCCTGCTCGGTTAACAGGTCTTGCACGCGGTCGGCCTGCGCCTGGCTGTACACCGTAAGCGGTGAGCCGTTTTCGAGCCAAATACCGGCATAACGCGGCACCAGCTTACGGGGCCGGATACGCAAAATAATGCCCTGCAAAATAAATTGCCAGATCCATTGCGGAATTTCGATGACGCGCGGGTCGGACAGAAACTCGGACAAATACCGGCGGATAGCGGGCGCTGTCGGTGCATCGGGCGTACCCAGATTGACCAGCAGAACGCCGACGGGGCCCTCGGCGCGCGCCGGCGGGTTCGGATCAAGGCCATGAGGATCGGGCGTTTCGGGCAGATAACGAGACGGCAAAAAACTGGACATGAAAGGCCTTGAAAGAATCGGGGTCAGGACGTGTTGTGGCTAAGCGCGTTTGAGAGCAGGCGCGCCGTGATGTCGACGATGGGAATGACGCGATCGTAGGCCATACGGGTAGGCCCGATCACACCCAGAGTGCCGACGATTTTACCGTCGATACCATAGGGTGCTGTAATAACCGAGACGTCTTCTAGCGGGACAAGCTGTGAATCGCCGCCGATATAAATTTGCACACCATGCGCGCGGCTGGAGACATCGAGCAACTGCAACAGATCGGTTTTTTTCTCGAAAAGTGCAAACATGCGACGCAAGCGATCCATGTCTGACGCGATGTCGGAAATATCGAGTAATTTGCTTTCGCCGGAAATCACCACGCCGTCATCACTGCCGTCAGACGCCGTACCCGCCTCAACCGCCTGTTGCATCAGACGCGAAATATCTTCTTTAAGCGATGACAACTCGTTGGTAATGGCCTCGCGGACTTCATAAAACGACCGGCCTGCAAAATGCGCATTAAAGAAATTACTGGCTTCGGTCAGCTCTTGGTCGAGGTAATCGCGCTGAACAAACAAAATGCGGTTTTGTACGTCACCGTCCGGTGTCACGATGATCAGCAGAACGCGCTTGTCGGAAAGACGGATGAATTCGATTTGCCGAAATACTTGCGAGCGCTTTGGGGCCAGCACCACACCGGCAAAGCGGGTAAGGTTAGACAACAAATTCGCCGCAGCATTAACGGCTCGTGTCGGCTCGGATGCCGGCAACATCTCGCGTATCTGGCTGGGTTGCAAAACCTCGAAGCGTTGCGTCGCCAGCAGACGATCGACAAACAGACGGTAGCCTCGCGGGGTTGGCACCCGCCCGGCCGACGTATGCGGGCTATGGATAAGCCCCAGCTCTTCGAGGTCGGCCATGACATTACGAATGGTGGCCGGGGACAGCTCGAACATTTTTGAAAGTGTGCGCGACCCCACGGGTTGACCATCGGCAATATAACGCTCGATGAGTGCCTTGAGCAGGGCTTTGGCTCTGTCGTCCATGTCCATGTTTAAACCTTACGCCTCCGGAAGACAAAGTTGTCGTTCCGGGTACAACAACAAACGCTTGTGGAACATATAATAAATTTATCTGAACCCAAACATCATAAACAAGGTATCGGCACAATGCATTTCAAAACTGTAGCGTTGGTCGGGCGCTACCAGGACAGCGGACTTGACGCCCCGCTGCGCGAACTGGCCGCGACCCTCGAAAAAGCAGGGTGCCGCGTTCTTGTCGAAACCGATACTGCCGTTAATACCGGAGTCACCGAATACGCTGTCGCGTCGTACGCCGAAATCGGCGGCCAGGCCGACCTGGCCGTTATTATGGGCGGCGACGGCACCATGCTGGGCGCAGCCCGCATGCTGGCGCGGGCCCATGTACCGCTTATCGGCATCAACCACGGACGGCTCGGGTTTATTACCGACATCCCGCTGCAGTCGGCAGCCGCCGCTTTAACACGCGTCATCGAAGGCAACTTCAATATCGAAGAGCGCATCTTACTTGAAGGCCGCGTCATGCGCGGCGACCAGATCATGTTTTCGGGGGTTGCCCTGAACGACGTCGTCATCAATCGCGCCGGCCGCGGCGGCATGATCGAACTGGGCGTCGAGCTCGATGGCAACCTGATGTACAACCAACGCGCCGACGGCCTGATCATCTCTACCCCGACGGGCTCGACCGCTTACGCGCTGTCGGCCAACGGCCCCATTTTGCACCCGCAACTGCGCACCATGCTGCTGGTACCGGTCGCACCGCAAACATTGTCAAACCGACCCATCGTCATCCCCGACAGCGGCGTACTCAGCATCACCATCACATCGCTCAGCCGCGTCGAATCAGGTGCCAGCGTTCACTTCGACATGCAAACCTGGTCCGAATGCCAAGCCGGCGACCGCATCGAAGTGCGGCGCGCGCAAGATACCATACGCTTCGTTCACCCAACCGGTTACAGCTTTTTCTCGACGTTGCGGCGCAAATTGCTCTGGAACCAAATGCCCACCCTGTCAGACGAGACCGAATAAACCATGTTGCGATCCCTGAGCCTTACCGATTTCGTCATTGTCGAGCACTCCGAAATCCAATTCGACTCGGGTTTCACAGTGTTTTCAGGCGAGACAGGCGCTGGCAAGTCAATTCTTATCGACGCCCTGTCGCTGGTGCTGGGCGCGCGTGCCGACACCGCTTTTATTCGCGATGGCGCCGACAAGGCCGACATCAGCGCGGTATTTAACGTGCCCGACAACCTGGTCGGCTGGCTGACCGAACACGACCTTGATACCGACGATACGCTGGTGCTTCGTCGCGTAATCGACCAGCAAGGCAAAAGCCGCGCCTACATTAACGGGGTGCCCGCCACGCTGGGCCAATTACGCGAACTAAGCGAACAGTTGGTCGATATCCATGGCCAGCACGCCCACCAAAGCCTGCTCAAACCCGGTAGCCAGCGCGAACTACTCGACACGCAAGGCCGCCACACCGATCTAGTCCAAAATGTGGCGCAAGCTTGGCAGGCCTGGCAAACACTGACCAAACAGCTCGACAATGCGCGCGCACATACCGACACACTTCAAGAAGAACAAAACCGGCTCGAATGGCAAGTCAACGAGCTTGAACAGCTAAGCCTGGCCGACGGCGAATGGGACGCCCTCTCGGCTGAACACAACCGCCTGGCTCACGCCCAATCGTTACTTGAAAACGCCACACAGGCTTTAAGCGCATTAGACGACGACACCGCCGGCGCGCATCACATCCTGAACACCGCAGCGCATCGGCTGCAAGGCATGCTTCGCCATGACGCACAACTCGCCGTAATTTGCGACACACTCGAATCGGCTCGCATCGCGACTGCCGAGGCCATATCCGACCTGAACAGCTACATCAGCAAGCTCGACCTCGACCCCGACGCCCTGCAGCAAGCCGAGGCGCGAATGTCGGCCATCTTCGACGCCGCTCGCAAATTCCGCGTCGAACCCGACGAGATCCCCGCCTTGGCCACACGCTTGCGTGAACGGCTACACGAAACACAAGCTGGCATCGACCTGGCAGCACTCGAAGCCAAAGCCCAGGCAGCGCACGACCACTACACGACATGGGCGGCACAATTGACAGCCGCACGAAAAAAGGCTGCCAGCCTCATGGCACCCGCCGTCACTCAAGCCATGCAAACGCTAGCCATGGCCGGCGGGCGCTTCGATGTGGCCATCACCCCTTGTGCATCTGGCCCTAACGGCAACGAAACCATTGAATTTTTGGTGGCGGCCCACACCGGCACACAGCCTCGCCCGCTGGCCAAGGTGGCCTCAGGCGGCGAACTGGCCCGGCTGTCGCTGGCGCTGTCAGTCATCGCCAGCCAGGCTGCACGCGTCCCTACACTTATTTTCGACGAGGTCGACAGCGGTATTGGCGGCGGGGTGGCCGAAGTAGTGGGCAAACTGCTTGGGGCCCTGGGCGAACGCCATCAGGTGCTATGCGTCACACACTTGCCCCAGGTAGCGGCTTGCGGCAACCATCACTTCAAGGTCAGCAAGTCTCAGCACAAAGGCAAAACGACCTCGCGCATCGATTTACTCGATAAAAAAGCGCGCATCGATGAGATAGCGCGCATGCTGGGTGGGCTAAGCATTACCGACACTACGCGTCAGCATGCCGCCGAAATGCTGGGGGCCTGAAGCTTATTTTTTCTTCTGGCACGACCCGCAAATGCCGTAAAGCATCATAGTGTGGCTTTCGAGCGTAAAGTTTTTTTGCTCGGCGATCAGGTGCTGACGCTTTTCGATGTCGGGGTCGGTGAACTCGACCACCTTGCCACAGTTGGTGCAGATAAGATGGTCGTGGTGGTCGCCGTCGTTAAGCTCGAAAACGGCCTTGCCCCCATCGAACTGGCTACGCGTTAGAATACCTGCCTGTTCAAACTGCGTCAGCACGCGGTAAACGGTTGCCAGGCCAATATCGATATCTTCTGCGATAAGGGCACGGTAAACGTCTTCGGCGCTTTGGTGGCGTGTGTCTGATTTACGAAAAACATCCAGAATTTTAAGGCGTGGAAACGTTGCCTTAAGACCCATGTTTTTCAGTTCGTTTTGTTCATTCATGTTCGAGGCTCTCGGGCAGGTGGACATTATGCCTTTATCATAACGGTTTTATTCAACCTGAATCACAGGGGCGCTTCGTGCTTACGACTGCTAAACCACTATTTTCAAAGTTGCGCACAGGCTTGACCGTTGGTGCGCTGGCCCTGACGCTCACCGCATGCGGCGGCACCAAGTGGGGCTTCCCTTACCGGGCCGACGTTCAGCAGGGCAACTGGGTGACTGCCGAGCAAGTCGCGCGACTCGAACCCGGCATGACCCGTGAGCAAGTTCGCTTCATTTTGGGCACACCCACCCTGCAAGACATCTTCCGCAACGACCGCTGGGATTACCCCTACTTCAACAAACCCGGTTACGGCGAAGAAGAAGAGCGTAAGTTCACTGTCTGGTTCGAAGGCGACGTACTACTGCGATGGGCCGGAGACCAAATGCCCGACCGCCAACCTTTCGAAAAGAGTGATTCGGGCGCCCAATCGGCCGAAGGCGCACCGCAAGACGCCGACGCTGGCAAAGCCGCCATCGAACGCCGGGCTGGCCCCAACACCGAGATCGAGATCAACCCTGAGCGCACGCCGGCTGCCGTGATTCAAAGCCAGCCTGTTTCCGAACCCTTACGCTAAGAGACCCCTATGCGCATCGCCATTGCAGGATCCGACGGCCGCATGGGCCGCATGCTGATCGAAGCTGTCATTAATTCGCCCGACCTGACGCTCGCCGTTGCGCTCGACCGCGCCGGTTCGGCCTGCATAGGCCAAGACGCCGGTGGCTTTCTGGGCCACACGACGGGCGTGCACATTACCGACGACCTCGACGCATTAAGTCACGCCGACTGTCTCATCGACTTCACGCGCCCAGAAGGCACACTTACCCACCTCGAGGCATGCGTCAAACATAAGGTCAAGTGCGTTATCGGCACAACAGGCTTCGATATCGCGGGTAAGCAGGCCATTCAGGCCGCAAGTCAAAAAACAGCCATTGTGTTCGCCCCAAACATGAGCGTAGGCGTCAACGCGACGCTCAAATTGCTGGACATGGCAGCGCGCCTGCTCAATAGTGGCTACGACGTCGAAGTCTTCGAAGCCCATCATCGCAACAAAGTCGACGCGCCTTCGGGCACTGCTTTGGCTATGGGCGAAACCGTCGCCCGGGCTTGGGGCGAGAAGCTAGACGATATCGCCGATTGGGCGCGCCACGGGCATACAGGCGCACGTGAAGACGGCCGCATTGGTTTTTCGGTCATGCGCGGCGGCGATATCGTGGGTGACCACACGGTGTTTTTTTGCGGTGCCGGCGAGCGCATCGAGATCTCACATCGCTCTAGCAGCCGGACCACCTACGCCCAAGGCAGCCTGCGTGCCGCACGTTACCTGGCGCGTAAAGAGTTCGGCCTGTTCGACATGCAAGACGTGCTCTCTAGTTGATCAGAACAGGCATTACCCAATAAAACACAAAGCTTGCCGGCCTACCGCCTGGAGGCCGGCAATCAAGCACACAACACGGGCTCTTGCTCTAACCTTACCCCAAAGCGGGCGTAAACATCGGCGCAAATATTCTGCGCCAACGTCAGCAACTCTGCAGACGTCGCCCCACCAAAATTAACCAATACAAGCGCTTGCCGGTCGTGCACACCCACCGCACCCTGGCGGCGCCCTTTCCAGCCAGCACGATCAATCAGCCAGCCGGCCGCCAGCTTAAAGGTGCCGTCAGGCTGCGGGTAACCAACCAGGTCAGGGAAGCCAGCCCTCAGGCCTTCCCAAACCGACGCCTCAACCACCGGATTTTTAAAGAAACTGCCTGCATTGCCCAGCACCGCCGGGTCGGGCAATTTGCTTTGCCTGATAGCGCAAACTGCATCAAATACCTGTCGGGGCGTCAACTGCCCCGATGCAGCCATTTCGCGACATGTCGATAAATCGGGGTACGACAATTGCGGTACCCAAGGCTTGGGCAAACGAAACCGAACCCGTGTAATCAGCCACCGGCCCGCGGGCTGGCGTTTAAAAAAACTGTCTCGATAGGCGAACTCGCACTCGCTCCGCGAAAACACCCGACTTTTGCCCTGCTGAATGTCCCAGGCGTGCACCTGGTCGATGCGCGTATCGAGTTCAACGCCATAGGCACCAATATTTTGTACGGGCGCGGCCCCGACAGTGCCGGGTATAAGCGCAAGGTTCTCAAGGCCGGCCCAGCCATTTTCCAGACATTTGCCTACAAAGTTATGCCAGGTCTCACCGGCCTGGGCTTCAACCAGCCAAGCATCCGGCGTATCCGCGATCAGGGCAATACCTTGGGTTTGCGTACAAATTACCAACCCGGACAATTGCGGCGCCAGCACCACATTACTCCCGCCCCCCAGCACCAAGGCGTGGTCGTAAGCAGTTGCCAACCGAGTCAGCTCGGGCAATTGGGCCTCGTCGGTAAAGACAACGCAAGCGGAGGCATGCGACACCAACCCCAACGTATTCATGGAAGAAAGATCTTTGGGTTCGACAGACAAAGACATGAGTAAGTCTCGTAGACACAAGCGGGCGAAAGACAGCTATTACACCATGACCCAATAATGACCGACGCGACGACGGAAATTTTGGCCGCATCAACCCATTTGCGCACAAATTTAATTTTGTGTTATTATTTTGGCCTTGCCAGAAACAAAGCAGCTTTTAAAGCCTAAACGAAAGTGAAGCCATAAAGTTGAATAAGGCAAGCGCAAAAAGTGTAGCAGTTAGCAGCAAACGCAGTGTAATAACTGCGATGACATAACCTGAAACGCAAGGCAGCTGTCTTAACCCAGCATGTAGTAGCCAAGCAATTTGTGATGCAGTAAAAATTTAAAAACAAGTTAAAAAAAACGGTTTTTAAGTTTGCAAAACAAAAAAAACAGGTTATAATGCAAAGCTTCCTGGGGCTAGCAAGCCAACAGGAAAACACTGAAAAGTGCGCACCACGCGGGAATAGCTCAGTTGGTAGAGCGCAACCTTGCCAAGGTTGAGGTCGCGAGTTCGAGACTCGTTTCCCGCTCCAAATACCAAAAGGGAAGCCCACAAAGCTTCCCTTTTTTACGTACAATTTAGTACGTTTCGGCGCAATGGCAGAGTGGTTATGCAGCGGATTGCAAATCCGTGTACCCCGGTTCGATTCCGAGTTGCGCCTCCATCCCCCCCTCCTCTATTTCGGCCTGCCCATGGATGACCTCGTTCGTGCCGCAATGGCTCGCTGGCCAGACGTCCCCGACGTTTTCGGCTGGCTGTCTTTAACCCGCAACGGCCAATGGCGTCTGCACCCCACGGGTAACGCGCTGGCCCCAGACGATGGCGACCCAGATCCCGAGGGCGAATCCATCAGCAACCCGCAAATTACGAGTTTCATCAGCCGCAACTACATGACTGACGACAGCGGGTGCTGGTATTTTCAGAATGGGCCGCAAAAAGTTTATGTCCGGCTCGATGCTGCACCGTTAATACTGCGCATCGACAACAAGAACAGCAGCCTTCAAGCACACACCGGCACTGTGGTCGACATCGTTAGCAGCTGGTGGCTCGACGATGAAGGGCACCTTTACGCACAAACCAACCTGGGCCCAGGTCTCATTGTCGGACGCGACTTGCCAGCGGTCATCGACACCCTTCACACCCCCGAAGGGCAGCCGCTGTCAGACGCGCTTGAAGCCACCACTGTAGATTCCATCGTCGTGGCACCCGCACTTGCCGCCTCCCAGACACAGCCTGCCTCGCTGCACTTTTGCGCAGCAAACCATATCGAAACACTTCTGGGTTTTGTGCGCCGACCTGCATTACGCTATGCTTAGGCGCAATGCATAAAGCTTCGCAACACAGAAAAGAATAATTTCTTATGGCCACCCAACCCGCATCATCGTTTTACTTCCCCGCGCCGCGCGCACAAAAGTTTTGTAGCCAATGCGCCGCGCACATTACCTACCTGACACCGCCCGACGACAACCGGTTGCGGGCCGTATGCGAAAGTTGCGGCGCGGTTCATTACCAGAACCCGCGCAATGTCGTCGGGGTGCTGCCAATATGGGAAGACAAAATATTGCTGTGCCGGCGCGGCATAGAACCGCGCTATGACAAATGGACCTTACCCGCTGGTTTCATGGAGCTGGGCGAAACCACCGCTCAAGGCGCCATGCGGGAAACCCAGGAAGAGGCTGGCGCCCAGATCGAACTAGGGCCGCTGTACACCGTTATCGATGTGCCACACGCCGAACAGGTACATTTCTTTTATCTTGCGCACGTACTCAGTCCCGAACTGGCTCCCGGGCCCGAGAGCCTCGAGGCCCGCTTCTTTACCGAAGATGAAATCCCCTGGCCCGAACTCGCGTTCCGTACGGTGATCACAACACTCGAACACTACCTCGAAGACAAAAAACGCGGCCACTTCAAGCCCGGAGCGCATCCGCCGGTGCACTACTACGAAGTTTCGCTCCCAAAACGCGACTACTAATCCACGCTCATCCTTCCGGCATGACAGTTTTACCCTGGGTTGGGCCGCACGACGCGCTACCTGACCCACACCATGCACAACCCGACGGCCTGCTGGCCGCCGGTCTAGACCTCGGCCCCGCACGCCTCGAGGCCGCCTATCGCAAAGGCATTTTCCCCTGGTTCAATGAAGGCGACCCGGTCTTGTGGTGGAGCCCAGACCCACGCATGGTGCTAGCTTGCTGCGATCTGATCGTTTCGCACTCCATGGCCAAGAAGCTACGGCAGCTCAAGCGCTCTGAATCGATTGACGCCTCTGGCCTGCAAATTCGCGTCGACACCGCCTTCAACCAAGTCATAGACGCCTGCAGCGCTCCCAGAAAAGGACAGCCCGGCACCTGGATTTCACCGCAAATCAAGGCGGCCTATGGCGCGCTGCACGACCAAGGCAAAGCCCACAGCATCGAAACCTGGCTTGATGGCAAGCTGATAGGCGGCTTGTACGGCGTCAGTTTGGGTGGTTTCTTTTTTGGCGAGTCCATGTTCAGCCACGCACCAGACGCCTCGAAACTTGCGCTGGTGTACTTAACCGGCTTTTTAAAATGCCACGGGGTCGAACACATAGACTGCCAGCAAGAAACTCCACATCTGGCCAGCCTGGGTGCCAAACCCGTGCCCAGGGCTGTCTTTATGAGCTGGCTGAGCACAGCCCTTAACCGCCCACCGCCGCCTTGGCGCTCTGGCACGCTATTACAAAACGGTACGATTGCACCATTGCCCTGAAAGCACCGATAATGAACGGGCAAACAACCCCGATGCCCTGTCATGAGCCGTCCTACCGACCCCCATTGTCAAACGCTTCAGTTTTACGCCACGGCAGCTTACCCGTGCAGCTACCTCGAGGGCCGCAACGCGCGCTCTCAGGTTGCCGCCCCCAATCATCTGATCGACACCACGCTATACAGCCGCTTGGTCGAACAAGGTTTTCGTCGCAGCGGCATTTTTACGTATCGCCCACACTGCGATCAATGCCAGGCCTGCAGGCCCATTCGTGTCGACGTCAATAATTTTGTGCCAACACGCACGCAAAAACGTGTCTGGAAGCGGCATGCTGCGCTAACGGCCAGCGTCCTTCCGCTTGAGTTTCACCCAGAGCACTACCAGCTTTACCAACAGTACATCGGGACGCGACACGCCAATGCAGGCATGGATGACGACAGCGAAGCCCAGTACACCCAATTCTTGCTCAGCAGCCGGGTAGACACCGCACTGGTCGAATTCCGCACCCCCGAAAACGAACTGAAAATGGTGTCGATCATTGACGTGCTGGACACGGGTTTATCAGCCGTCTACACCTTTTTTGACCCCTCCGCCCCAGGCAGTCTGGGGACATACGGCGTACTTTGGCAAGTCGAGCATTGCCGTGAATTGGACCTGCCCTGGCTTTACCTGGGGTACTGGATTCATGAAAGCCGTAAAATGGCGTACAAATCTGTTTTTCGCCCCCATCAAATCTACGTCAACGGCGTTTGGGCCACCCCCGAACCCTTGGCCGGCTGAGCCATGTCATTACTCTTTAACGCCTACTCGTTTACCCGCCCTGCCCTCTTTTCATTAGACGCCGAACACGCACACGAACTCACGCTGTCGTCTTTACAAAAGGCCTACGACTGCAGCTTCACCAGGCGCCTCATGCATAGCGCGCCCAGTCTGCCTACGCAACTCATGGGCTTGCAACTGCGTAACCCTGTCGGGCTGGCGGCAGGGCTAGACAAAAACGGAGCGCACATCGACGCCCTTGCAAACCTTGGTTTTGGCTTTATCGAGGTGGGCACCGTAACGCCCAAGCCCCAAGACGGCAACCCGAAGCCACGCATGTTTCGCTTGCCAGCCGCCAATGCACTCATCAACCGACTGGGGTTCAACAATCGCGGGCTCGATGTCTTCCTACAGAACGTGCAGCGCAGCCAGTGGCGCCAACAGGGCGGCATTGTAGGGCTCAATATCGGCAAAAATGCCGCCACACCCATTGAGCGCGCCGTTGACGACTACCTGATCGGCTTGGAGGGTGTGTACCCGCATGCTGACTACGTTACCGTAAATATTTCGTCTCCGAACACTCAGAACCTGCGAGCCCTGCAAGGGCAAGACGAACTGGGTGGTCTTCTGTCAGCACTGGCCGACAAGCGCAAGGCGCTTGAAGACCAGCATGGCAAACGCGTGCCTCTGGTGGTAAAAATTGCCCCTGACTTATCTACCGAACAGGTTGATGTCATTGCAGACGTGCTGGGTCGCCATGGCGTTGACGGCGTCATTGCAACCAACACAACACTGTCGCGCGATGCCGTGAAAGGCCAACCGCATGCCGAAGAGAACGGCGGCTTGTCGGGCCCGCCGGTTCACGCCTTGTCGCTGGCTGTCATTCGTCGCCTGCGCGAACAATTGGGTCCGCAATTTGCCATTATTGGCGTTGGCGGTATTGGCAGCGGGCGTCAGGCCGTCGAAAAGATACAGGCGGGCGCAAACGCCATCCAGCTTTATACCGGTCTGATCTATCGCGGCCCCGCACTTATCGGCGAATGCGTACGTAGCTTGTCAACGCTCAATAAATAAACACATCGGGCGTTACGCTGCTTCTGCCGAAACAAGTTTTTCGGCACTGCTTTGTACTGCACCGCCCATCCGGCTTCGCCATGAAAAACACCCCAAAGGTTGGATGTGTGTCCAACTTTTGGGGTGCAGTTCAAAGGCAGACTGCTTTTAGCGGGCAAAGCACACTAAAGGCATCTTACCAGCAAGCATACCGGCCGAAACCCGCCCGGCAGCCTGCCGCTTGTATTACGAGGCGCGGCGCGTACGAGGCGTGGCCGACTTAACCACTTCAGCGGCTTCAGATGCGGCCTTGAAGGTGGCGTTGGTGGCTGCCGTGATGTTCGACTCGGCTGCTTCGCTGGCTTGCTTGGCTGCTTTGGCAACAGTTTCGTAGGCTGTGTTGGCCGAGGCCACCGACGACTTCAGCAAAGCAATGGCGCCTTCGGTGCCAGTAGGTGCATTTTTTGCCAACTGGTCGATGGTGTCATGCATTTGCTTCTGACTATGGGCCAGTTGCTCTTCAGCAAGGCGTGCCAAATCGGACTGAACCGAAGACATAATGTCGTAGACGTGCTTGCCATAGGCCAGCGCCTTGTCGGCGTTAGGCTGTACCAGGCCCGACGTAAAAGCTGCCGCTTCTTGAGGGTCTTTAACGTCGATAGCTTCTTGCGATTTCTGAGCAACGTCTTCAAACGTTGCCTTCATCACTTTGAGGTTCAGATCAACCAGTTTTTCGAAGCCGCCGAAGATCGAACCCTGAGCAGCCAGGATCTTGTCAAGCGAGGCTTTCTGGTTGGCAAAAATTTGTTGGGGAATTGCGCTCATGGTGTTTTCCTTTAAATAAGGGTTATGCTGCGTTGCACAAAAATAATTTAACCCTTTAAAAACAACATGTCAATGAATTTTTTATTGCAGTGCAATAATTTTGGAACAGGCTTTTTCAGCGTCCGCTGATTGGCCCACCCTCAAAGCCCAACGCTTCAGAAATGCTGCTGGCCGTCTTGAGCAAAACATCAATCCATTCGTCGCGCATGCGCTCGGCAGGCGCCGAAATTGACAACCCCGCCTGCAAATTACCGGCATCATCGTAGATACCGGCCGCGATGCAACGGACCCCTAGTTCGAGTTCTTCGTTGTCGCGTGAATAACCGGTGCGACGCACCAGGGCGAGCTCTTTTTCAAGCTTGTCGGCCTGAGTAATACTGTTGGGCGTCGCGCCGGTGAGCCCGGTACGCATAATGTATGCCTTGATCTGACGCGAATCGCTGGCCGATAAAAACAGTTTTCCGGTAGACGTCAGGTGTAAGGGCGCACGCCCACCAATTGCACGCACCACCTGCATACCCGACCGCTCGCTCCAGGCGCGCTCGATATAAACGATCTCGTCATTTTGCTGCACCGACAAATTAACGGTTTGCCCGGTCAGTTTATGCAACGCACGCATCGGATCCAGGGCCACCTCTCGCACACTCAGGCGCCCTTTAACCAGCGAACCTAGCTCGAGCAAACGCATGCCGAGACGATACAGCCCGCTGTCCACCCTTTCGACATAACGCCCCGCAACCAGATCGTTAAGAATGCGATGCGCCGTCGACGTATGCAACCCGGTTTTAGCCGCTAGGTTTTTGAGCGGAACGGGTTCGGCCTGATGCGCCAGTACGTCGAGCAACAGCATGGCACGCTCGAGCACCTGAATGGTGATCGGTGATTCGGAAGGAGCATTTTGGACGGTAGCCCCTGGGCGGGCAGAGAGTTCGGTTCGGGACATGCTTGACTTTGACGCAACGCAACATTCTCATATTATGAAAATAGTTGTCGTTTTGGCAAGATCTTTTTGCCTGTCGTGTGTGGTCCGATAAAAGCGCCCAGGTGCACCAGCTTGCTTCAGCAGAGCCAGCCAGGCGCACCCAATGCCAGAGGGAGGTGTCAGGGCGACAAGGTGCCACCGGCCTCTTGGGCCGCATTCTTCAAAAAGGCCAAAGCCTCGGCCGCGGCGAGGTGTTCGCCTTTGACGCCCAGGTCGATATGCGGTTTACCCTCGCCGCCCATACTGGGCAAACTGAACGCCTTTACGCCGGGCCAACGCGCCTCGAGGGCTTCGAGCGCCGGCGTAATGCGTGATTCAGGTAGCCCGAACACCAGGAAGGAATGCTCGACACGCACCGTCTGGTGATGATACTGGCGGTAACGCGTATCGAGTGTCCATTCGAGCATTGGCCAAGCCATGACCGGAAAGCCGGGCATGAAGGTATGGTTACGAATGAAAAAACCAGGAATCTTGTTGTAGGGATTGGGAACGATTTCAGCCCCTGTTGGAAACACGCCCATTTGCAAACGCTGCTGGTTTTCAGGCAATGACATATCGGCGCTGCCGACGCCATTTTTCTCATTCTCGGCGCAACGTTCGGTAATAAGACGTTCAGCCTCGGGATGCAGGGCAAGGTCAAGCCCCAGCGCCTCAGCGGCCGCCTGACGGGTTTGGTCGTCGGGCGTCGCCCCGATGCCGCCGCAGCTGAAGACAATGTCGTCAGTGGCAAAGCTGCGCTTGAGTACGGCGGCAATACTGGCACGATCGTCGGAGACGAATTCGGCACCCGACAACTGCATGCCCCGCTGCCCAAGAAGCTCGATGACCTTTGAGAAATGCTTGTCTTGCCGACGGCCGGACAAAATTTCGTCGCCCACAATAATGAGGCGTACACGAGGCACAGTAATAGATGTCATTGATTCACCTTTTTTAAAACTTAGACATCGATAACGGTTTCTTGGCGCAACTGACGCAAAGCCTCAAGGCTGAAATGCGCGTACACCAGTGCCGAAAACACCGGCAACACCAGCCAAGCGGGCGGAAACAGATTGATCAATGAAAGAATAAAGCCCATCAGCCAGTACTTGCGGTTATGCCGCTTCCAGATGATGCGGCGCTCGACAGGGCTGGCATGTTCGATGACGGCATCGACACGCAACATACGCGTAAAGGCGAATGCCCACCAAAAAATGGGCAACAAAATCGGAAACGGCGGAAACAGCCAAAGCGGCATGGTCAGCAACCAGCCGATGGCAAAGATCCCACCGACCCAGACCGCATTCCAGATGCCTAGCGCAGTCGACATTTGCCCTTGCCGAATGAGTCCCCGGTATTCGCGTTGCTCGAGGTGACGCAACACCAGCGGCATGACAAACACGGCAGCAATGACCAACCCCAAAATGCCCGATAGCGGCAGCAAAATGGCTATGGCCAGCAAAGGCACCAGGTAGGCTTGCAAAGAAAACAACCCGATGCCGAGCATCCATTGGTCTACCGTAGTCAGTACGCCCCAATTGGCCGCCTCGCCGCTTAGCCAGGCAGTAAGCGGCGCCCAGAACGCCCACAGCAAAACGATACCGCCCAGCAGCGCAATAATGAAGGGCAAAAATAAAGCAAACAACATTTTGGGGTGCAGCTGCGATACCAGCGCACGCCGAAACGCCTGCCCCACCGACGCCATGCCAGAGACCCGGAC
This sequence comes from Pusillimonas sp. NJUB218, assembly GCF_003788685.1. NCBI lineage: Bacteria > Pseudomonadati > Pseudomonadota > Betaproteobacteria > Burkholderiales > Alcaligenaceae > Pusillimonas > Pusillimonas sp. NJUB218. Next base: position 165,347 of record NZ_NQMK01000004.1, on the reverse strand, counting down.
GGGCTCGGAGACGTTGGCAACTACACGAGAATCAGACATAGTTTCAGTGACCTTTCAAACATTCGACTATCATAGCTAAAGCCAAAACAATTTGCCCCAGACACACACCCGTTTTTGCCCCTGTTTATGCCCGTTTTCACACTTCCCGACCACATTGACCCGCTAAGAAAGCACTTGGCCGACAGCAGCACAGACACCAGTTTGGTCGCATGTTTTTGTGCTGCCTGGTGCGACACGTGTCGCGACTACGCCCCTGCCTTTGCACAATTGGCAGACAAGTTTCCGCAGTACGTTTTTATCTGGGTGGATATCGAAGAAAACCCCGAGCTGCTCGGGGATGAAGATGTAGAGAACTTCCCGACGTTATTGGTGCAAACTGCCACCGAAAACCGGTTTTTTGGCCCGATGCTGCCACATATTGGTCACCTGGAAAAGCTATTGGCAACCATAAATAGAATGCCCGCCATTAATGGCGGGCCGCCGATGCTGCGCCAAACCCTGATGGCGCAAGCCTGAACACCTGCACTGCGCACCCACAAAGCCAATGCCAAGACACGTGCCTTTGGGCAGAGCGCGGCAAGCCCACCGGGCTACGCCGACTGACCTAGCGGCCGCCCAGGAGTACGCCCACCTGCTTACGCACGGCCTTGCCGGGCCCGGCTGACTTGGGCAGCTGGGGCGCTGCTGATACCGACGACGCGACATAGGGCTTGGTGAAGAAGTCATCGACAGGCTTGCGCGACGACATGTCGGCATAAGCCCGGGAAGAACGTTCGCGACCCGACGAGGAGGCGCCTGTCGAGGGACGGCGCGTTGCAGCCTGAACCTGTGCGGGTAGCTCGAGCGTGCCGCGCGGGATCTTGGCTTTGATGAGCTTTTCGATGTCGAGAAGGTAACGCTCTTCGTCAGGGGCAAAAAAAGCAATGGCCTCGCCCGACGCGCCGGCACGGCCCGTACGACCGATACGGTGAACGTAATCTTCGGCGTTGTAGGGCAAGTCATAATTGATAACGCAAGGTACACCTGCCACATCGAGACCACGTGCGGCAACATCGGTGGCTACCAAGACTTCAAGATCACCTGCCTTGAAGGCCTCGAGCGCCTTCATGCGATCGAGTTGGCTTTTATCGCCATGAATCGACTCGGCCTTGACACCATCGCGCTCGAGCAAGCGCGCCAAGCGGCTGGTGCCAATTTTTGTATTTGAAAAAACAATAACCTGGTTAAGCCCGCGCGACTTGACCAGATGAACAACAGCAGCCCGCTTGGCATCGCCTGACAACGGATACGCAATTTGCGTCACGTTCTCGGCGGTGGCGTTGGGTCGCGCGACTTCGATTTCGACCGGCTCTTTAAGCCAAGTGCGACCGAGTTTACGGATTTCGGGGCTGAAGGTTGCCGAGAACAACAAGGTTTGACGACTTTGTGGCAACAAACGAACGATGCGATCGAGGTCGGGCAAGAAACCCATATCGAGCATGCGGTCGGCCTCGTCGAGCACCAGAATACCGACTTGGGCAAGGCTCACGTTCTTTTGCTCGATGTGGTCTAGCAAACGACCCGGGGTAGCAATGACGACTTCGCAACCGCGCCGTAACGCGTCGCGTTGAGGGGCGATATCGACACCGCCAAACACTACCGCCGAGCGCAAAGGAATAGACTCGCTGTAACGCGACACGTTCTCGGCGACCTGGTCTGCCAGCTCGCGGGTAGGCGTAAGAATCAGCGCTCGAACCGGGTGTCGAGCAGGTGAGGCACTGCTATTGGCCAGAGGCATTAAGCGCTGCAATATGGGCAGCGTGAAAGCGGCGGTTTTGCCTGTGCCCGTTTGCGCCGCACCCATGACGTCGCGACCTTGCATGACGACCGGGATAGCTTTGGCCTGGATAGGCGTGGGAACGGTGTAACCCGTTGCGGCGACTGCCTGCAAAATGCCCGGGTGCAAGCCTAGATCGGAAAACGTGATTTGCGGAGTATCGGAGATAATAGTTTCTGTCATTGAATAAGGTTACGCCTGCGCAGGAACACCCCGCCAGACTTTGATAACCCGGGCATTTTAACGCACGTCGTCCCGCAACCCTATGACAGCCCAAAAGGGCCACCCGAAAGTGTCGTTAAATATCCACTACTTAGCCAAGGTAGCAGCTACAACAGCGCCCGTATCACCCAAAACGCCAACATACCCGACACAATAACGGCCACCGTACTGCGCGTGCGCGCATAAACCACTATGGCGACCAACACAGCCAGCAAACGAACATCGACAAAGGCATGAGCCCCTTCTGACCAGGGCAGAATTTCGGGAACAATAATGCCAATAAGCGCGGCGGGTGGCGCATAACGCAATGCGCGACGCACACCCTCGGTTAACGGGATTCGATTACCGAATACAAAATAACCCGCACGAGTAATTAAACTGCACAACGTCAGCAGCCCGATTACCGCCAAAACATAGGTGTCATTATCAGCCATGGCTTACCTTTGCTGAGGCTTGATGCTTTTCAGTCAAAACGCCGGCGACAATGCCGCCAACAACGGCCACAGCAAGGCCCAGACGCAAGGGCAGCGGCTGCCCCAGCCAGGCAATGGTGCCTGCCACCAATATAGAAACCGCCATGGGCATATTTTTGACCAACGGAATCGTAATGCCCAGCAACGCCAGCGTCGCGGCGAACTCTAGCGCCCAGCTTGTTGGCACAACGCCGCCCATGAATATGCCGGCCAACGAGGCCACCTGCCAAGAAATCCAGCCCGGAATAATCAGCCCGAGGTAATACCAGAACTGATGGCGTGTGCCGCGCTTTTTGCTGTCGGCAAAACGCGTCATGAACAAAACAAAACCCATATCGCTTAACCAAAAGCCTAGACCCAGGCGCGAGGGCCAGCGATAGCGCGCAAAAAACGGCTGCATGGCCGCACCAAATATCACGAATCGGATATTGACCACACACGCTGCCGCAAAAATAAGCCATATGGGCGCACCGGCCACGATAAGCGGCAGTGCAGTCAGTTGGGCCGAACCCGCATACACCAACAACGTCATCAGGCTGGCCATGGCTTCAGACATGCCAGCCTTGACCATGGCAATACCAGTCACAAACCCCCACAGGCTGGTTGCCACCATGGTGGGCAGGACCTGACGAAAACCTTCGTTGAAGCTTTTCTGTGCCCGCGCCTTTGACCACGCGTTATAAGTAGATAAAGACCCCATCCGACGCCTCATTACCCTTCGGGCATTTTTTGAAAAATGCCGGGACAACCCTGTAAACCCGCAATCATATACGAGCGCACCCGAATTGTTTTATTTCGCTGAATTGTCGCGGGCTGTTGGTACAATGCAGCCAGTCAAATCATTATCCCAGGACGAATCATGAGCAGTGCCGATACCCCTGCAAAACACAACGATGACGTCATTCTGGTCGGCGCAGCCGACCTGCCTGTTTATTGTCCCGGCCCGAAAGCCCCGCTCTGGTCAATGCACCCGCGCGTTTACATCGAAGTCGCCAAATCGGGCCAGGGCGTTTGCCCCTACTGCAGCGCCACCTACCAGCTCAAGCCAGGCGAACACGTCCACGGCCACTAAGCGTCAGCCCGTGGCCGCCCAGCTCGATCTCTCGCCTTGCCCTTCCCCCATATGGTTGCCCGGTGGGCACACGCAAACCATATGGGGCGCAACGGTCGCGCGCTTTCATCATATTTCGTTCGTACGCGAACGGGTAGACACCCCCGATGGCGATTTTCTCGACTTCGACTGGACAGGCCCTGGCCTGTTCGCCGATAAAACCGCCGCCAATGTTCGCGTCCCGCGCGAGCCTGCTCTCGAGCATACCGCCGCCTATCGGTGGGCCGACCGCACCGACTGGCAAGCCCTTATGGGGCTCGAAGAAACACCGGCTTTAATACTGTTTCACGGCCTCGAAGGCAACAGCAACAGCCGTTACGCCCAATCAATCGCCCAGTACTTCCGGGGCCGGGGCTGGATTGTCGTCATCGCCCATTTTCGAGGGTGTTCAGGCTTTCCAAACCGCATGGCGCGAGCCTACTACTCGGGCGACACCGAAGATGTCGGTTTCATGCTCGATACCGTCAGGGCCCGCATTCCCAACGCTCGCTGGCACGCCACAGGCGTCTCGCTCGGGGGCAATGCCATGCTTAAGTTTCTGGCCGAAAACCCCAACGCCAGCCATTGGGTCAATGCGGCCGCCGCCATCTCCGTCCCGCTCGACCTCGTTGCTGCGGGCGGCGCGTTATCCGACACGCCGGTTGGCAAGTGGGTGTATTCGCCCTATTTCCTGGCCTCAATGAAGCGAAAAATCGCCGAGAAAGCCCAACGTTTCCCCGGCAATATCGACACCCTGCGGCTTAATCACATCAAAACCATTCGCGACTTCGATGACATGTACACCGCGCCCATGCACGGTTACAAAAACGCCCTCGATTACTGGACGCGAGCTTCTTCCAAGCCCCTGCTAAAGGCGCTGACAACACCCTCGCTCATCCTAAACGCGCGCAACGACCCCTTTGTTCCCGAAGCGTCGCTACCGGGACCGAAAGAGTGTTCAGAACAAGTGTTGCTGCACCAACCCGCCGAGGGGGGGCACGTGGGGTTTATTACGGGGAAGTTTCCGGGCCACACCAGCTGGTTGCCCACGCGGCTATCCCGCTTCTTCGAGCGCAAGCAATAACGTCGCAACAGGCCTGGCCCAGCTGCGGGCTAGGGCTAGGCCGAGCCCTATCTAAACTGCTCTAGCAACTCACGATTGCGCCGAACCCGTTCTTGCAGGGTTCGGATTTCGACGTCAAGTTCAGACTGCACGTAGAAGTCTTGAGTCATGCCCCGCGCCTGCTGTAATTGCGACACCGCCGTGGGTAAAGCACCTGTTTTTTCGTAGAAGACGGCCATGGCGCGACGCGCCTGCACGGGCCGACCCATACGTTCGAGACTGAGCGCCTGCATCTGATAAAACCGGGGCTCATCGGGCCATTTTTTAATCATGCTGGTGAGCATTTGGACCGCTTTCTCGGGCTGGTTGTCGGCCTGCAATGCCCGTGCCACCACCATACCCAAGGCCTGATTGTCGGGCCAGCGTTCGAACGCCTTGAGCGCGGCATCTACGGCCTTTTGATTATCGCCACGCGACAAGGCAATATCGGCTTCGAGCCCGGCGATTTGGGGCGAATATATGCCGTCAGCCCGCGCATTCTGCAACGCCTTGGCGGCCTCATCAAGGTCTTTCCGCTGCCAGGCCAGATAGGCCAGGCCATACCATGCTGCTGCCTTGGGCACGCCAGTAGCCGACTGAGCGTCTTGCCGAAGCACCGCTTCGGTGTTGCGCAGCGCGAGCGAGTCGCGCGATTGGATAACACGCAGTTTTGCGCGCACAAACCAGTAGGCATCGGTATCGTTGCGCCGAACAGGCGGCAAGGCCCGCACGCGGTTTTCGATATCGGACATTCGCTGAATCGACAACGGGTGAGTGCTGGCATAACTGCCGCCCCCTGCACCTTCGTTCAGCCTCGATGCCGTCCCCAAACGCTCGAACATTTGCACCATACCGACTGGGTCGTAGCCGGCGCGACGCAACATTTCTACGCCGGCGCGGTCGGCCTCTTGCTCGGCCATCCGCGAAAAGCCCAACTGGCGGTCGACCGCCGCCGCTTGGCCGAAGGCCGCAACACCTGCAGCGAGATCACCGGCACCGGCTATGGCGGCAAGTAAGGCCCCGGCGATGGAGGCCATGGCAATATGACTGGACTGATTGCTTTGTGTCATGCCACGGGCAACGTGGCGCTGATTGACATGGCCGATTTCGTGCGCCACCACCGACGCCAGTTGCGACTCGTTGGTTGAGGCCACCACCAACCCACTGTTGATGCCAACGTAGCCCCCCGGCAGGGCAAATGCGTTAATCGAGGGGTCGCGCACACCGAACACATCGATGGCTGCGCTACCCGCAGCCCCAGACAACTTGCGCCCCATCTCATTCAGATACTGGGAAACATCGGGGTCGTCGATATAGGTTGGGTCGCGACGTCCTTGCTCCATGATGGCGTCGCCCAGCGTTTTTTCGAGGGCAGGAGACAATTCCGCCGACGAGGCGGACCCCATACTGGGCAACCCCATGGGCTGGGCCTGGCCGGCCACCGGTGCAAACAAAGCAAATACCAGAACCGCCGCGCCCGTGTACTTCATGTGCCTGCCACCCCCACAGCCGGCACAGCGGCCGACCTTATCTTGCCGGGTAACCGCCCTTTGCCCGACAGGCGCATCAGGGTACCCAACGCAAATAACAAACCAAAAACCTCGACGAAACCAGCCAAAATCCACATCGTCAGACCGCCTATGGCCTGGTCGGTAACTGCAGACATGCCCGGTATTGCGCGGCCACAGAGATCGAAAATAGGATATAGGTCGTATTCGGTGAACGTAATCACTGCGCCGACCACCATTTGCGGCACCATCGTAATGACCGGCGACAAAATACGTGCCCCCGGCGATAGTACAGCGGGCGGGCTTGGGCGACGATCAAGAATCAAATTCCAGTACAAGAACCCGCTAATGACCACGGACCAGTTCATGAAACGATACAGGCGCCAGTCGAGCATGGAATAAAACTGCACGCTGGGAATAAGCCAGATCACCACCAAGAACACGAACATGAACGGCACAAGAATTTTGTTCGTCAGCACGGCCTCGGTGAAGCGCCCCAAGGGGGTAAGGCGGAAATTTTTTAGCCAAAGCCGAAGCGGCATGGGCAACCCGGCGCGCATGACCTGACCGGGGTAAGCCCCCATGATAAGTAGCGGGCCTAGATGATGCAGCACGAGATGCTGCAAACGATGAGCAAAGAAAAGGCGCTCGGCGTAGTAGTCGATGCGGGTATGCAGCGACAAATACAACACCACAATACCCAACCAAAACAGCCATTGACGCGCCGCAGAAATGCGATGTTCGCGGGTACCACGGATGAACAGCACAATGCCCACCACAAACATGAGCACCAGTGCGGGAGAAAACTCCCAGGGCACAAGCCAGCCTAGGACATCCATGGACAACAACCCAAAAGCGAAAACACCCGCTAGTTTAAAACAATATGGCGATGATCACCCCAGCGCACATGACGCACACCGGCAACGGTAGTGAGGTCGCGCGCCTGCTTCATGAGCACGGGGCGCATTTCGGGGGAACAACTTACCGTGACACAGGCACTGACCAGTGCCGGATCGGCCGCTGCGCTGACCTGTACCGAGCCCACCTTAAGGCCTGCAGATTCGAAGTTTTTGTACAAGGCGCGTCGCACATCGGCCATGTGGTCACGCGAGCACACGACGGTAAGACGCGAAGCAGCAGGCTTACGGTCACGAGCAGGCACCGACTGAACGCCAGCGCGACGAAGGAACAAATTGAACAAACGCATAACACCACCTTTCGTATGCCGCACAATGCACACGCAAAGCAACTGACCAAACGTGGCCAGGATTTAAAAAGTGGGTGGCGTAAAACCCGGAGATAACCCGGTTAGACATGCCACACCCTGCTGTATTACCCCAGGGCGTGACCAAGCTGAAAACCTGAAAACGCGCCTAGAGATCAATAAAATTGTCGATACACGATCGACTGTTACTGTCGCCAGAATCGGTATTCACCGCTTCAGCTCCTATAAAATGAAGAGACCGCCATTCTAACCTGCAGACATGGGTTCAGACAAGACAGCCAGGCCTCTCAAAGATGACTTGGTCGATAATTTTGCAGCGCCACAACACCTCGTTGAATGGTGCGCGAACGTCAATCAAAGCTGATAGCCATCCAGCCAGCCCAGGGCGGTGTACACATGGACCACAGTTGCGGCAATCCCGAAAACGACAACCGTACCACCCAGAAACACCGTCAAAATAGCCACAAGCACCGGGCCCCAACCCGTTTGGGTCTGCAGCGACGAGCCCGGGTTGTAGCGGGCATCGAACCAGGCGTCTGGTTTCAGACTGAACACCAAGGCCTCGATGCACCCCGCCGCCATGGGAATAAAAAGCAGCAAAAATGCCGGGTTATCCCACCAGCTTGGAAAGGTTTGCGCGTAGGCCAGCAACCCCAGCGTTACCAACGTGAACAACCACGCGTAGGGGCGACGCAAATACCACCAATGGGCGCCAAACACACCCAGCACTGCCGCCAGCAGCGCTACAATGACCTTGCTGCGATGTTGCTTCATCTGCATTATTCCGAAGTTCAACCGAACGCCGATTGTATTAGAACCCTTCATGTCCCAACCCGATTTCGACCTGGTTATTATGGGCGCAGGCCCGGTTGGCAGCGCGCTGGCCCTGATGCTGGCCCGCTACTCCCCCGACCCTGCTCGTATCGCGCTCGTGGGCACCCAATTCTTTGCGACAGACACTTTAAACAGCCCCACCGACCCACGCACCATTGCCCTGAATCACGGCAGTCAAGTCGCTCTGCAGGCCCTCAACGCCTGGCCGAGTCGGTGCAGCCCCATCACAACGGTTCACGTTTCACAACGCCAGCGTTTAGGTCGCACCCTCGTTCAACACGACGATTTCGGCGTTCCCCAGTTGGGGTGCGTGGTCGCCTATCCCGACCTGCTGGTCGCGCTGCACGCGGCACTGGAAAAAAGCGGGGTCACCCGGCTTAAGTCCAGGCCCGTCACGCCTGCATTTGGCAACCCGGTCGAACTGCACCCCGATACCGGCCCGATAACCGCACACTTGGCGGTTCAATCAGACGGAGCGAAACCAAAAGGTATCGAGCGCAACTACGCACAGGCCGCGGTGCTGGCCACGGTCACCGCCTCCGAGCCCCGCCAGGGCTGGGCCTTCGAGCGCTTCACTCGTCAAGGCCCTCTGGCTGTTTTGCCCCATCCGTCGGGCGAGGGCCACTATGGCGTCGTTTGGTGCTGCCATCCCGATCAGGCGCAAGCGCTCATGCACCTGGCTCCGGCCCAATTCAACGCCGCCCTGAATGACACCTTCGGCACGCGGCTGGGCCGGCTGACACTGAACGGCAATCGCCAGCAATTTCCGCTCGGCCTGAATGCAGGGCCGCTACGCACACACGCACGTGGGGTCGCCATTGGCAATGCCGCACAAACACTGCACCCGGTTGCCGGCCAGGGCCTTAACCTGGGCCTGCGCGATGCGTCACAACTGGCCCACGCCCTGCGGTTCTGGCTGGCCAACCCCTCGTCCGACCCTACACCGCTGCTCGATACCTTTACCGGACAACGGCGCATCGACCGCTGGGCAACCGCCGCCATTACCGACGTCTTGCCTCGCATATTTGCCACAGGCAACCCGTTGGTGGAGCACGCCTGCGGCCTAGGGCTGCTGGCCATGGACTTAAGTCACACCCTACGCACCCCGCTAGCCACGCACCTGCTGCAAGGCATACGCACGTAACATCTTGACGTCAGCCCCAATCCTAATTGGCGGTTAAAATCGACCCTATGCGTATCGGCCCCTGGACCTTCCCCAATCGTGTTTTTGTCGCCCCGATGGCCGGTGTCACCGACCGTCCGTATCGCCAATTGTGCAAGCGACTGGGGGCGGGGTATGCCGTCTCCGAAATGGCGGCCAGCAACCCAAAGCTTTGGCACAGCGTCAAAACGTCGCGGCGCCTCAACCACGAAGGCGAGTCCACTCCCATTGCCGTGCAAATTGCGGGCGCCGATCCCGCCATGATGGCCGAAGCCGCCGTTTTTAATATTCAAAAAGGCGCGCACATCATCGATATCAATATGGGGTGCCCGGTCAAAAAAGTGTGCAACGTCGCGTCGGGCTCTGCGCTATTGCGCCACGAAGCCCTGGTCGCCCAAATTCTTGAAAGCGTAGTGTCGGCATGCCGCCCGTACAACGTACCGGTAACGCTCAAAACCCGTACCGGCTGGGATGCCGAATCGCGTAACGCCCTACACATTGCACGCCTGGCACAAGATATCGGCATTGCCGCACTTACCCTGCACGGACGCACCCGCGCCGACCTATACAACGGCCAAGCCGAGTACGACACCATCAAGGCGGTCAAGCAAGCATTGTCCATCCCCGTCATTGCCAACGGCGACATCGACAGCCCCGAAAAGGCCCGCTATGTACTTGATTACACCGGCGCCGACGCAGTCATGATCGGGCGGGCCGCCCAAGGGCGGCCCTGGATTTTCCGCGAAGTGGCCCATTACCTCGACACAGGCCGGCACCTCTCACCCCCCACCTTTGGCGAGCTTCGTTCCTGCTTGCTCGAGCACCTCGAAGACCACTATCGCTTCTATGGCGAATATACTGGCGTACGTTCGGCACGGAAACACATTGGCTGGTACCTCGCCGAACAGCCCGACAGCGCCGCGCTGCTAAGCCACATCAATCAAACTGAATCCACCCAGGCACAACTTGCCGCGGTCGCCCACTGGTTCGATCTGCATGCCCCCGACGATTTCATCCTGTCACCGGCAACATCCGAATCCGTACCCGCGCTGGCTGCCTGACCCAACCAAACCAATAACAGCAAAAATCTGTACACATGAACGACCTCAATCCACTGGAACAATGCGTGCGCGACAACCTCGAACGCTACTTTGCCGACCTGGGCGACTCTGAACCCGACAACATGCTGGCCATGGTCATTTCATGCGTCGAGCGCCCCGTGTTGCAAGTGGCCCTTGAACGCGCCAACGGCAACCAGTCGAAAGCTGCCGACATGCTGGGTATTACCCGCAGTACTTTGCGCAAGAAACTGCAAGCCCACAATCTGCAACCCTGATTTCCCACTTTATTTTTTGCTATCTCATGAAAACTCAAACCGCACTGCTTTCGGTTTCCGACAAGACCGGCATCGTCGACTTTGCCAAGGCACTGGCCCAGCGTGGCGTCAAGCTGCTGTCTACCGGCGGTACCGCAAAACTGCTGGCTGACGCCGGTCTACCTGTTACCGAAGTCGCGCAACATACGGGTTCGCCGGAAATTCTCGACGGCCGCGTCAAAACCTTGCACCCAAAAATTCATGGCGGCCTGCTGGCCCGGCGCGACAGTGCAGAACACATGCAAACCATCGAAGCCCACGGCATCGATCGCATCGACCTGCTGGTGGTCAACCTGTACCCGTTTCGCGAAACCATTGCCAAACCAGACTGCACGTTTGCAGATGCGGTTGAGAACATCGACATCGGCGGGCCGGCCATGTTGCGCGCTGCCGCAAAAAATCATGGCACCCCCGAGGGCGGCGTAACCGTCGTCATCGACCCGGCCGACTATCCGCGTGTACTGGCCGATATCGACGGCCCGCAGGGCGAACCGGGCTACGCATTGCGCCTGGAACTGGCCGCCAAGGTATATGCTCACACAGCAGCCTACGACGGCGCCATCGCGGCCTACCTGACAAGCCTGACCGAAGCCGAGCCTGCGCAAGACGCTCAACCCGCCCGCGACACATGGCCTCGCACCCTAACGCTGCAGGTCAAACAGCACCAAGCACTACGTTACGGCGAGAACCCACACCAAACTGCAGCGTTTTATGTCGACCAGCCGGTTGGACAGGGTTTGCTAGGCAGCTACCGCCAATTGCAAGGCAAAGAACTCTCGTACAACAACATTGCCGATGCCGACGCCGCCTGGGAATGCGTTCGCAGCTTTACACAAAGCGCCTGCGTTATCGTCAAGCATGCCAACCCCTGCGGCGTAGCGGTAGGCGACACCCCTGAAGCCGCTTACCAACAGGCGTATAAAACCGACCCTACCTCGGCATTTGGCGGCATCATTGCGTTCAACCGTCCGGTCGACGAAGCCTGCGCGCAAGCGATTACCTCGCAGCAGTTCGTCGAGGTCTTGCTGGCGCCCGCCTATACCCCGGAAGCACTCGTCGTATTCGCGGCCAAGAAAAACGTTCGCGTTCTGGAAATCCCAGCCGGCGAAGCTCACAACGCACTCGACATCAAACGCGTCGGCGGCGGCTGGCTGGTACAAAATCCTGACGACTTCCAGGTCGACCCAGCCATGCTCAAGGTCGTCACCACCAAGCAGCCCTCTGCGCAACAAATGCAAGACCTGATGTTTGCCTGGAAGGTCGCCAAGTACGTCAAATCCAATGCCATCATCTTTACGGGCAATGGCATGACCTTGGGCATTGGCGCCGGCCAAATGAGCCGTATCGACTCGGCGCGCATCGCCGCCATCAAGGCCGACAATGCCGGGCTCAGCCTGCAGGGCTCAGCAGTAGCGTCCGACGCCTTCTTCCCTTTCCGTGATGGTCTTGACGTAGTCGTTGATGCCGGTGCCACCTGCGTCATCCAGCCTGGTGGCAGCGTACGCGACGACGAAGTCATCGCCGCCGCAAACGAGCGCGGCATCGTCATGGTCTTCACGGGTACACGTCACTTCCGCCACTAATGCGGATTCTCGGCATTGACCCGGGCCTCAGGCGCACCGGCTTTGGCATTATCGATGTCCAGGGCATGCGCCTGACCTACGTCGGCAGCGGCACCATTGTGGTGCCCACCGACCAACCCCTGGCCCGGCGCCTCAAAACCATCCTCGACAACGTACGCGAAGTCGTCGAAGTCCACCAGCCCACGGTGTCGGCGCTCGAGAAAGTGTTCGTCAACACCAACCCCACGTCAACATTGTTGCTGGGTCAGGCTCGCGGGGCAGCCATGTGTGCGCTGGCTGACCACAATCTCGATGTACACGAATACACTGCGCTACAAATAAAAAAGTCAGTGGTAGGTAATGGGCATGCCGCCAAAGAACAGGTACAAGCCATGGTGCAGCACTTGCTCAAACTCAGTGGCCTGCCTTCACCCGACTCGGCCGATGCGCTAGCCTGCGCCATTTGCCACGCCCACGTCGGCCCGCTCACCGAGAAACTCAAGACATCGGGCGCGCTGAGCAGCCTGGGCGGTACCCGCCTGCGCGGCGGACGCCTTGTGTAAATCCTCTATAAACGCCCCCTTGCAGGAAACCGCAACATGATCGGACGCATTACCGGCACCCTTATCGAAAAATCCCCGCCAACCGTGTGCATTGACGTCGGCGGTGTGGGCTACGAAATCGATGTCCCGATGAGCACGCTCTACAACCTGCCTGACACCGGAGCCAAAGCCACTTTGTTCACCCACCTGGCGGTGCGCGAAGATGCCCATATCCTATACGGGTTCAACTCAGCTCAAGAACGCGCCACCTTTCGCGCGCTCATCAAAGTTACAGGCATCGGGGCACGCACGGCGCTGGCCGTGCTGTCGGGGATGACCTCTGAAGAACTGGCCGACGCCATTACCCGGCAAGAAACGGGGCGCCTGACGCGGGTACCAGGCATTGGCAAGAAAACAGCCGAACGACTGCTGCTCGAACTCAAGGGCAAAATCGGCGCCGACTTGCCGGCCGGCCTGCCCGGTCAACCCGCATCCAGCCGCGACGACATCGTCAACGCGTTGCTGTCACTGGGCTACTCTTCCGCCGAATCGCAGGCGGCACTCAAAACGCTGCCTGCCGATGTTGACGTCGCCGAAGGCATCCGTCTGGCCCTCAAGTCTTTGTCGCGTTAGACTGCAGCCTTATTGTTGGGTAACTGTTTATGGCCATTCAATCCGACGCCCTAACCGGCAACGCTCCGCAACGCATTGTCAGCCCGCAAACCAGCTCGCCGGGCGAAGACTCTATTGAACGGGCCTTGCGCCCCAAGCTGCTGGCCGAGTACGTGGGTCAGCACAGCGCACGCGAACAGCTTGAAATTTTTATTGCCGCGGCACGCAAACGCGGCGAAGCGCTTGACCACGTGCTGCTGTTCGGCCCTCCAGGCTTGGGCAAGACCACCCTGGCTCATATTGTCGCCCACGAAATGGGCGTGCAACTGCGCCAAACGTCGGGTCCCGTTCTTGAGCGCCCGGGCGACCTGGCCGCATTACTGACCAACCTTGAAAAAAACGATGTCTTGTTCATCGACGAAATTCATCGCTTGTCGCCCGTTGTTGAAGAAATCCTGTACCCCGCCCTCGAAGACTTCCAGATCGATATTTTGATCGGCGAGGGGCCGGCTGCACGCAGCGTAAAAATCGACCTGCAACCTTTTACGCTCGTGGGCGCAACAACACGCGCCGGCATGCTGACCAACCCATTGCGCGACCGCTTCGGCATTGTCTCAAGACTTGAGTTCTACAACGTCACAGACCTGACCCATATTGTGACGCGCAGCGCCAACCTGCTTAATGTCAGCATTACCCCCGACGGCGCCACCGAAATCGCGCGACGCGCGCGCGGTACGCCGCGTATTGCCAACCGGCTGCTGCGCCGGGTACGCGACTATGCCGAGGTCAAGTCGAATGGCGTTATCAACGAACAAACCGCGGGTGCTGCACTGGCCATGCTCGACGTCGACCCGCAAGGCCTCGACCTGATGGACCGCAAGCTGCTGGACGCGATTATTCACAAGTTTGATGGCGGCCCAGTGGGTGTAGACAGCCTGGCTGCGGCTATCGGCGAGGAACGCGACACCATTGAAGACGTAATCGAACCGTATCTGATACAGCACGGCTACCTGCAGCGCACCCCGCGTGGTCGTATGGCAACACACACGACCTGGCGGCACCTGGGGCTGACGCCCCCGAGCGCCGCAGGCAATACGCCCGACTTATTTTCCTAGTCAATCAACCCAGAAAAAGCAGAGCGTCCGAAGAACTAGTCGTTATGGCAGTTCTTCATTTTGCCGGTGCCAACGCTGCGCCAATATCGAGCTGAAGATGAGCTGCAACAAATGAAAAATCATCAACGGCAAAACCATGACCCCAGCCACCGATGAGGTAAACAAAACCTGTGCCATCGGCACCCCGCTGGCCAGGCTTTTCTGGGCACCGCCAAAGATCGCGGTGATTTGATCTTTGCGCCCAAAACCAAACACTTTGGCAAGGGTATGCACAAAAACCATAGCCAAAGCAAGAAACACCAAACTAATAACAACTAAACCGGCGACCATAGACGCCGATATCTGTTGCCAGATACCGCCGATAACCGCTGCGCTGAAGGCACTATAAATAACAAGCAGAATCGACCCGCGATCTATAAATGACAGCGCCTTGCCTGCCTTGCGAAAGGCATTATCAAAATAGGGCCGCAAAATATGACCAGCAATGAACGGCAACATAAGTTGCGCGAAGATGCTGGCAACGGAGTCAATAGGCGACGCTGCTCCCGTCGTCGGTGTGATAAGACCATTCACCAAAAAAGGCGTAATGACGATACCCAGCAGCGTAGAGGCCGACGCGCCGCAAACCGCCGCCGGAACATTGCCACGAGCAATACCTGTCAGGGCAACCGCCGACTGCACAGTAGCTGGCAGCATGCACATGTAGAGCACCCCAAGATAAAGCTCATCGTTGATCAGCGGCAACAGCAAAGGCTTCAAAGCGAAACCCATCACAGGAAAGAACACGAAAGTGCAAGACAGTATCAGCGCGTGTAAACGCCAATGCGTCAGACCGTCGATGATGGCCTGACGTGACAACTTGGCCCCGTGCAAAAAAAACAGCAAGGCAATCGCAACTGTCGTGACATGTTTCAGGACAACGGCAAAACTGCCATAGGCCGGCAGCACGCTGGCCAGCACGACGGTGCCAACCAACATAAAAGTGTAAGTATCGGGAAGAAAAGGTATTCGTTTCATGAGAGGTATTAAATTCCGCGTCAAGAGTCAGACCGGCTGCGTGAGACCCACGCAACGCAAGACCTCTTCTCCGTAGGCATCGCGCTTACGTACGCCGACGCCGCTGATATGCCCCAGCTCTTCAAGGGTTTGCGGGCAGGCCAGCGCCAATTCGCGCAGCGTGGCATCGTGAAAAATAACGTAGGCTGGTACCCCATGGCTACGCGCCACCTCGGCACGCCAGGCGCGCAGGTTTTCAAAGCGCTGTTGCGCCTCGGGCGGCAAGTCGGGCTGCGCAGTACGCGGCTTGGCCACGCGTGATTGCCGCGCAGCCTTTTCGGCTTCACGCCGAAACATCAGCATGGTTTCACCTTTTAGAACGGGGCGACTGGCATCCGTGAGCGCAAGGGTGCCATAGCCCTCGTGATCGACCGCCAATATATTCATGGCCAATAACTGGCGCAACACGCCGCGCCAGGCCTGTTCCGACAAGTCGTTACCCACGCCGAATACAGTCAAGGTCTCGTGCTGATTCTGACGGACGCGATCAGTAAGTTTGCCGCGCAAAATGTCAATTAAATGCCCGCCCCCAAAACGCTGGTTTCGTTCGCGCCACAAGCGGTAAACGGCCGACAGCATTTTTTGTGCGGCCACTGTGCCATCCCAGGCCTGCGGCGGCTCCAGGCAAGTATCACAGTTACCGCAGGGTTCGATCTGCTGATCAAAATACGCTAGCAAGCGCTGACGCCGGCAATTGACCGTTTCGCACAAACCCAGCATGGCATCGAGCTGTTGCCCCAGTCGTCGCTTGAATGCCGTATCTCCAGGCGACTCATCGATCATGCGGCGTTGCTGCATGACGTCTTGCAAGCCATAAGCAAGCCACGCCGTAGCCGGTGCACCGTCGCGCCCAGCCCGGCCGGTTTCCTGATAGTAGCCTTCGACAGACTTGGGCATATCGATATGAGCGACAAACCGCACATCAGGCTTGTCGATGCCCATGCCAAAAGCAATGGTTGCCACCATGACAATGCCGTCTTCACGCAGAAAGCGGGCCTGGTTCTCGGCGCGCTGCGTAGCGCTTAACCCGGCGTGATAGGGCAAAGCCTGTACACCCTGGCGGCACAGGAAATCGGCGGTTCCTTCGACCTTGGCACGCGACAGCGCATACACCACGCCACAATCACCGTCATGCTCGGTCTGAATAAAATTGAGCAACTGACGACGCACCTCGTTTTTTTCAACAATGCGATAGCAAATATTGGGGCGATCGAAACTGGAGACAAACTGCTGTGCACCGTCGAGCTGCAAGCGATGTACGATTTCGTGCCGGGTAGCGGTCGTGGCGGTGGCCGTCAAGGCAATGCGCGGCACTTCAGGCCAGCGTTCGGCCAGCACCGACAACCCGAGATACTCGGGCCGGAAGTCGTGTCCCCATTGCGAAACGCAGTGGGCTTCGTCAATAGCGAACAGCGCCACTTTGCCGCGCGACAACATGTCGAGACAACGATCGCTCAGCAAGCGCTCGGGCGCGACATACAGCAGGTCGATTTGGCCCGACTGAAACGCCTGTTCGACCTGACGCGCCTCGCGCCAATCGAGCGTGGAATTCAAAAATGCAGCCCGCACGCCCAGCTCGAGCAACGCATCGACCTGATCTTGCATGAGCGCGATAAGAGGCGACACGACCACACCCACACCAGGCCGGACCAAGGCGGGAATCTGATAGCACAGTGACTTACCGCCCCCGGTAGGCATGAGCACCAAGGCATCGCCACCGGCGACGACATGTTCAATAATGGCTTGCTGATTGCCCCGGAAGGCGTCGTAACCAAAAACCTGCTGAAGGGTATCGAGGGGGTCGGGGCTGAAGGACATCACGACATTTTAGTATGAAGAGCCGTTTCAGTTTATTTCGAAGCGCTTGCCCACTGCTGCCCGATCGCGCAAACTTCAGACTATGGAAAAACCGCTTACCAAAGTGCTGGTCGTCGACGACGACCCCGCCCTGCGCCAACTGCTGGCCGACTACCTCAACCGGCACCACTACGACACCCTGCTGGCGCCCGACAGTCGCGACCTCGAAATGCGCATTGAACGCTATTCGCCCGACCTGATCGTGCTTGACCGCATGCTCCCTCACGGCGATGGCGCGGATGCCTGTCGCCGCTTGCGTCAACAAGGGGAAGACATTCCGGTCATTTTGCTGACGGGCAAAGATGAAACCGTCGACCGCATCATCGGCCTTGAGGCCGGCGCCGACGATTACCTGGGCAAGCCCTTTGACCCGCGCGAGCTGCTGGCGCGCATCGAGGCCGTATTACGGCGCAAAAAAGGCGCCTCGGCCCTGGTCAAAGAACAAGCTGTCGAATTCGGACCGTTCCGCTTCGACCCGGTACTACGCCAGCTCTTCAAAGATGACGAGGTCATCAAACTCACCGGCGGCGAAGTCAACCTGCTAGAAGCGCTGATACGTAACCCGGGCAAGCCCTTGTCGCGCGAGCGCCTGCTCGCCCTGGCCCGCGACGACGACGAAGGCGAACGTAACGACCGTGCCATTGACATTGCCGTACTGCGCCTGCGCCGCGCCATTGAAGACGACCCCAAACAGCCGCGCTGGATCCAAACTGTATGGGGTATTGGCTATCGGTTCTCGCCATAATGGCCAGCTTTAAAAACAAACTCGGCATACTGGTGCCGCGCTCGCTCAGCGCGCGCCTTATTCTGCTTACGTTGGGTACTTTGCTCGTGGTTCAGGCAGCCACTTTGGCTACGGTGGCTCATTTCAGGCAAAAATTTACCGAACAAGTCACGGTCGAAGTCACGGCTACAACCATCCGTACCTTGCGCCAATCGCTCGCCAAAGTACCGGCGGCAGAGCGGGCCGAGTTTGTTCGCCAGGCCTCGCGTAACGAATGGCGGCTATGGTCACGCACATTGCCGGCCAACGCACAGCTCGAGCGCCGCATTCGGCGTGACAACGACGCAGGACACCAACGCCCTGGGGCCACGCCGCCAAAACCCCCACCAGACAACGACTTGCGCCGCGAACTACGCTATTTTGTCGATGCCCTCAACGCACGGCTCGATGATGGCACTCGTGTCGGGCTGTCACGCGGGCCGGTGCCGCGCCTCTACATTTCGCTGGCACCCAACGAAAACCCCGAAAGCAACGCCCAAGAATGGTTGGTCATTCCGTTGGATCAGCTGGCCCCGCCCGTAAGCACGCCAGCGATTCTGGCCTGGCTGGGCGGCATGGGCCTACTGCTTCTTGTGGCTGCCGCTTTTTCATGGCATATCACCCGACCACTTACACGGCTATCGCGAGCGGCTGACCAATTGGCCGCCGGCAAACCACAGCGGGTTGAACCCGCCGGGCCAACGGAAACACGTCGCCTGGGCGAGCGCTTCAACGCGATGCTCGATACGCTGGCAGAGTCCGATGCTGTCCGACGGACGTTGTTGGCCGGGCTGCCTCACGACTTAAAAGGCCCGCTGGCCCGCATGCGGCTGCGCGCCGAAATGCTCGACAGTACCGACGCGCAAGAAGGCTTTCGTAAAGACATTCACGATATGCAGCGCATCATCGACCAGTTCATCGGGTTTGTGCGCGGCACCGATTTAAGCACGTACACCTTTGCCACGCTTGACCTGCGCCACTGGCTTGAAGAGCAAATCAGTGCCTGGGAAAGCGCCGGGAGCGATGTGCACATGATCGCGCTGCCAGACACCGAAGTCATGATCAATGCGGATCGTACAGCCCTGGCCCGACTCATCGACAACCTCGTCACCAACGCCCTTAACCACGCCACGCCGCCTGTCGAGGTTTCGCTGTCAGTCACCCAGCACCACGCCGTAATCACCATTACCGACCATGGCAAAGGCATCGATCCAGAGCGCCGCGCCGAGGCGTTGCGACCTTTTTCGCGGCTGGATGACGCCCGAACCCTGACGGGGTCAGTCGGGTTGGGGCTGGCATTATCGGACGCGATTGTGAAAGCCCATCAGGGCACCATGAAGTTGGGCGAAGCTGCGTCGGGCGGGCTGGCCATAACAATCAGCCTGCCGTTGCTTTCAGGCGGGCAAACTAAAGCCTGAACTGCGGCGGCTTGGGTGCCTTGGAAAGACCAAACATGCGCCAGTACACCCAGATATTGAATACCAGCGCAACCGGCAAAGCCACGACAACGGCAGCCAAGATAAGACGTAAAGTTTCAACCGACGCCGCGCCGTCCCAGACCGTAATGTCGTCGAGCACCAGATAAGGGAAGAAACTGTACCCCAGACCACCTAGCGTGATCAAAAAGACCAATAGCGTCATGACGAACGGGAGCGCAGTCACTCGATGGCTGTACTGGATGGTACGTTGCAAGCTCATTTCGATGGTCATGAAACTGACCAGCGTAAACACCCAAAGCCCGACAACGACTGTCCATTGAGGGCCATCGCTCCAGCGCAAAAACACGCCCGTGTTCGCAAAAGCCAATACTAACGAGACAGCCACCGAACCGGCCGCTGCCCATCGCACCGACTGCCGCCCCCACCAGGCGGCACGAATACGCAGTTCACCTGGCTCGCGCATGATGAGCCAGGTTGCACCCAGCAAACTGTAGGCCGCAATAGCGCAAGCCCCGACAAAAACCGCATAGCCAAAATAACCAGTACCTGGCTCGTAACCCACGACAATGCGCCCGAGCAAAAACCCGTGTGCAAAAGCCGTTAACCAGGAACCCCACGCAAAGGCCAATGACCAGCGATTTTGCAAATGCACGGGCGCACGCAGACGCAGTTCGAATGCAGCAGAGCGCACCATAACACCGATGGCCAGCAACGCCATGGGTAGGTACAAGGCCTGCATGACGGGCCCCCAAGCGTTAGGGAAGGCCGTCAGAAAAAGCCCCATACCCAAGATCAGCCAAAATTCGTTGGCGTCGCGCCACGGACTCAGCAACGCAAGCATACGCGGCCGTAATTCGGCCGCAGCAAACGGTACTAGACAACCCACCCCGATGTCGAAGCCATCGAGGACAGTACCCGCCACAATAATGGCGTAAAACACCGCCATGAACACCAGCGGCATCCAGAATTCGGGCGCATGAGCGTCGATGCCCAACAAGGCAACCAGTGTGTCGATCATGCCCGCCCCCTACGCCGCGCCACAGGCACGACGCCATAACGTACTGAGTAATTCAGCAACTGAATAAAACCGGCCAGCAACAGCACGTACACGACCCCGTAGGCCAGTGTGGTGGCGAACAAGACATCGTTGCTTTCGGAGACGGCCACTTCAGCCAACGTCACCGTACCGTACACCGCAAAAGGGGCCTGCCCCAGCCACACATGGACCATGAACAAGCCTAACAATGCCCAGCCCACGTAACGGCAAGCGGATAAACCACGGCGCCATCCCTGGGGCAGCGCCGTGAGCTCGAAAGCATGGCGACGCAAATAAAGCAGCGTCAACCAACTGAAGAAAAACACGCCGCCCGCCAAAATTACCAATAGCCGCCAAGACCAGAACGTGAGTGCCACCGGAGCATGCATGCCTGCGAACTTGTCGAGCCCCAACGACACACCGATTTCATCAACCCCCAGCCAAGGTCGCGCCAGATCGGGCAGGACCACTGAAAAAAGATTGCGTACACCGGATTCGCTGGGCCACGCCAGGAGCGGAAGGTCGGGCGCGGAACCCGAGACCCAATAGGCTGCAGTTGCTGCAGCCTTGGCTGGCTGGTTTACAGCGACCTGCACGCCATACAAAGCCAGCAGCACAAACAACACCACACTGCCCGCCGCCGCCAGGCCAAGGCCGGTTTGAAAAACACTACGATCAGTATCGTCGACGGTGTGATGCAACGAGTGTCTCGCCGTCACGCCCATCATGAGGAACCCCGCGACCAACGCCGAGATCACCAACGCCAACCCAAGAAAAGATGGGAAAAAGGGGTTAAAAATCAAGGCGTACCAGTCAACCACACGGTACAGACCATCGGAGAACTCGGCGCCCGTCGGCGACTGCATCCAGGACATCAGCACCATGGCCCAGGCCAACGCCAGGGTCAGGCCTATGGCAACCAGCACAACCATGACGGTATGCAGCGTATCGGACATGCGACGCTGTCCAAACAACATGGCGCCCAAAAAGCATGATTTGAAGACAAAGGTTGTGATAATGACGGCAGCCATTAGCGGGCCGGCCACATTACCCATTTTGCCCATAAGACCGGGCCAGACACTGCCCAATTGCACCAGTACAGGCACACCAGCGGCCATAACCAATATGGCTGTCAGGGCAAATACCCTGACCCAAAACCGGTAGGCGGCCACATAACGCGACTGAACCCCGCCCCTGGCACGCAGCTTGAAAAAAACCAGTACCCAGGCCAGCCCGACCTGTGTCAAAAGAAACAGCCCCAGAAAACCCAGACTGAAAAAAAACTGGAGCTGGGACAACCAAAGTGGTGAGTTCGTCATGATTTGCCAAAGTTGGACGCCACATAATGCTAACCGCGGACGGGTAGACAGGCAAATAGTGCAGAACGTGGCAAAATGCTTCTTTTGTATTGCTCTCTTGTATCGCACGTTCGTGCCCCCTTCTATGTCGACCGAATCCAGCTCACCTGCCCCCTCAAATTTTCTGCGCACTATTATCGAAAACGATCTGGCAAGCCATCGCTTTGCCGACAAACGTTGGGCCGGCAAACCCGGTCCTGCCGCCGTGCAGCAGCAAGGCGAGCCCGACGTCGCCAAGATACGCACGCGCTTCCCGCCCGAACCCAACGGCTACTTGCATATTGGGCATGCCAAAAGCATTTGCCTTAACTTTGGTCTGGCGCGCGATTACCAGGGGGCATGCCACCTGCGTTTCGACGACACCAACCCCGAAAAAGAAGATGACGAGTACGTGCGCGCCATCATCGACACCGTTCAATGGCTAGGCTTCAACTGGGAACACAACGGCGAAACCAATCTTTATTTCGCCAGCGACTATTTCGAAACCATGTACGGTTTCGCGCAAGCCCTGATTCGCGGCGGCTATGCCTACGTCGATGAACAAAGCCCCGACGAAATGCGCGCCACGCGCGGCACACTGACCGAAAAAGGCACAAACTCGCCCTGGCGAGACCGCCCCGCCGACGAATCACTGCAATTGCTGCAAGAAATGCGCGATGGCAAACATCCCGACGGCAGCATGGCCCTGCGTGCAAAAATCGATATGTCCTCGCCCAACATGAATATGCGCGACCCGGTGCTTTACCGCATCCGCCATGCGCATCACCATCGTACGGGTGATGCCTGGTGCATTTACCCCATGTACACGTGGGCGCACCCCGTCGAAGACGCCCTCGAGGGCATCACTCACAGCATTTGCACCCTCGAATTCGAAGACCAACGGCCCTTCTACGACTGGATTCTTGCGCGCCTCGTCGAACTTGGACAGTTGGCCGAGCCCCTGCCACACCAGTACGAATTTGCGCGTCTGAACCTGAGCTACGTTGTCACCAGCAAACGCAAGTTGCTTCAGTTGGTGCGTGAAGGGCACGTTGCGGGCTGGGACGACCCCCGTATGCCTACATTGGCGGGTTTGCGCCGACGCGGCTATACGCCAGCGGCTATTCGTCTGTTCTGCGAACGTCTAGGCGTATCCAAGGCCGATTCCCGCATCGACTACAGTATCCTCGAGCAAGCCCTGCGCGACGACCTCGACCCCATCGCCGATCGTGGTGTGGCCGTTCTCGACCCGCTCAAACTGGTGATTACCAACTACCCAGAAGGCCAGACTGAACTGTGCCACGCGCCTCTTAACCCGCATGAACCCGAGGGTGGTCAGCGTGAGTTTCCCTTCAGCCGCGAACTCTGGATCGAACGCGACGACTTCCGCGAAGACCCGCCCAAAAAGTACTTCCGTCTTTTCCCAGGCAACACAGTACGGCTCAAGTATGGCTATATCGTCACCTGCACCGGCTGCGTCAAAGACGAGAACGGCAACATTACCGAGGTCCATGCCGAATACCTGCCCGACACAAAAAGCGGTACCCCCGGTTCGTCGGCCGTCAAAGTCAAAGGCAATATCACCTGGGTCAGCGCCGCACACGCCATCCCGGCCGAAATCAGGCTCTACGATCGCCTGTTTTCCGACCCGCACCCCGACGCGGGCGACAAGGACTTCCTGGCGGCCATTAACCCCGACTCATTCCAGGTCGTCCAAGGCTGGCTCGAACCCGGCACGGTAGCTTCACCCGACAAAATCTGGCAATTCGAACGTTTGGGGTACTTTGTGGCCGACCGGGTCGACTCGACCCCCGAAAAGCCCGTGCTGAACCGTGCCGTTACGCTGCGCGATACCTGGGTTTGAGGTGCTTTGCTGTGACTGACTCGCCCCATAAAAAAAGCCCGCTGGCACTCGACTTCAAAAGCGCTACGCTTTACGCCGTACGCGTTGTATTGCATAGCGCCGATTTGTCCGAACTACTGGCCTCGCTTGACCAGCGTATGGCCGACGCGGGCAGCTTCTTCGAAAACGAAGCGGTCGTCATCGATGCACAAGGACTGAACGACGCTGTCGACTGGCCAACCTTGATCAGTGCGCTACGCAAACACCAACTGCGGCCGATCGGGGTCATGGCCAACGACAGCAACCTCGAACAGGCCCGCCAATGCGGCCTCGAGCCCGTCGACTTGTCCAGCGCACCCGTACGTTCAACCGCACCGACCGAGACTACTCCGCCGCCTATCGTCGCCAAACCTGCTGCGCCATCGGCCACGACCAAAACGGGCTCAGCATCGGCCAAAGCCGAACCCGCCAGCCCAACGTCAAAAGCCAGCCCAGCTAACGCTCCCGTCAACGCTCAACGCGCGCCAGCCCAATCCGGCGACACCGAGCCAACAAGTACCGGCAACCAACCAGTTGCCGCCATGGTCATCAACCGCCCTTTGCGGTCGGGCCAGCGCATCTATGCTCGCGGCACCGACCTGATCGTCATCGGCATGGTCAGCCAAGGCGCCGAGGTTATCGCCGACGGCAACATCCACGTTTACGGCCCCCTGCGGGGTAAGGCCATGGCGGGTGCCCGTGGCGATACCAGCGCCAAAATATTCACCACCCAGCTCAACCCCGAACTGCTCGCCGTCGCTGGCGTGTATCGCGTGGTCGAATCGGCGCTTGATCCGGCTTTGGCGAACCAGCCCGCCATCGTCCAGCTCGACGGCGAAACTTTACAGATTGTGCCGCTTGGTACAAAAGGGTAGGCGCCGCTGCCATGTGGCGGCGGTTTTGCATTACGATTACGTGATTCACAAAAACACTTAAGGGATTGATATCGTCATGGCGCGAATTGTTGTAGTAACTTCCGGCAAAGGCGGTGTGGGGAAAACAACCACCAGTGCCAGCTTTTCTTCTGGCCTGGCCATGCGGGGGCATAAAACCGTCGTTATCGACTTCGACGTCGGCCTGCGCAACCTCGACCTCATCATGGGTTGCGAGCGGCGGGTGGTGTATGACTTTGTCAATGTCATCCAGGGCGAAGCAACACTCAAGCAAGCGCTCATTCGCGACAAGCAACTTGAAAACCTTTACATTTTGCCGGCGTCACAAACGCGCGACAAAGACGCCTTGACCAAAGAAGGCGTTGAGAAAACTCTGAACGACCTGAAAGACATGGGTTTCGAATACATTGTCTGCGATTCACCCGCAGGTATCGAAACTGGCGCGCTGATGGCGTCTTATTTTGCAGACGATGCCATCGTCGTTACCAACCCTGAAGTCTCCTCGGTACGCGACTCTGACCGCATTCTGGGCATTTTGTCGTCCAAATCGCACCGCGCCATTCACAGCGACGAGCCCATCAAAGAATACTTGCTGCTTACCCGCTATAACCCCAAGCGTGTGGTCGACGGCGAGATGCTGTCTTTGCAAGACATCGAAGACATCTTGCGCATCAAACTCATCGGCGTTATTCCCGAATCTGAAATGGTATTGCAGGCCTCGAACCAAGGCGTACCCGCCATTCACATGCGTGATAGCGATGTCTCGCTGGCCTACCAAGATGTGGTGGCACGCTACCTGGGCGAAGAAAAGCCGCTACGGTTCATCGACTACGAAAAACCCGGGCTTTTGAAGCGCCTGTTCGGGGGTAAGTGATATGTCTTTCTTGTCTTTCCTGCTGGGCCAAAAGAAAACATCCGCTAGTGTGGCCAAAGACCGGCTGCAGCTTATTCTTATTAACGAACGCGGCGGCGACAGCAAGGCGCCCGACTTCTTGCCCGAGCTTCAAAGAGAGCTGCTCCAAGTCATCTCGAAATACGTGCAAATTAATCCGGACGACATCAAGGTCAACGTCGACCGGCACGATTCGCTCGAAGTGCTCGAAGTCAAAATCGAAATGCCGCAAGTCGAAGCGCGACGAGTTTAAGCGCCTGACTCATGCAACGGCCACCATTTTTCGGTGGCCGTTTTTTTATGAGCATGCTGCACTGATCAAAGGCCCACTGGCCGCCGGCATCGCACGTCCCCTGCGGGGCTACCCATCGGCCAAACGCCGCGCGAGGCGATTGCGGAACTCACGGGATTGATCAGCGCCGGATTATCCTAATTCCACCGTTTGCCCTTTAGGGCCTGTCGTCCTTCGTCATTTATCTACCGTCTTATCTTCGGCGTCTGTCTATAAGCCATCTCGTAGTATTTATCACTCGGGGAGGTTTTGACCGGGATATCAAGCACTCGCGTTTAACCGTGCTCAATCAACGACATTTATTGAAGTACGAATATGCCATTACGTTGGTGCAGGTTTGGCCTGGGTGGGCCCAAGGGCTTGAGCACGCCGTCGAACGGGCGTTGACCGAGGATGCAAGTGCGCGACTGTTTGAGCCGGCGTTTTCGACCCATTGGGTCGTGCCGGCGAGTTTCGCGCACGCCTCGGGCTGCGTTCGTTTGACGGGTAGCCCCGCAGGGGCCGTGCGATGCCCCGCCGGGCCTGCCCAGGCCAAACCGGCGCCCGCAAGCACTGAAACCAACACCCCCGATCAACGCAGCAGCAAAAACAACAATAGCAACCCAATAAAAAACGGCCACCCAAAAAGGTGACCGCTCTTGCCTGAAGCAGCTACTGGTTTACTGGCGCTTGCCGATTTGATCGCCGACAACACCACCAATTGCCGCACCACCCACAGTGCCCAGAACGCTACCACCGGTAATGGCCGCACCCGCCACGCCACCTACACCGGCGCCAGTAACTGCGCCCTTTTGGCGGCTGCTCATGCTGTCCCAGCTAGAACAGCCAGCGGCGGCTACAGAAACCAAAGCAACAGCAGCAAGTTTTGTAATTGTCGTCAATGTCATGGTGACCTCCTGAATAATGTGCAGGTTGATGTCTGCGATGACTCTAGAGTGCCAAAATTTTCGGCGCCAAATGTGAGCTTACGCAAACAATGTATCAGGAAATAAACCAACACCCCAAGAATAATTAAGGCGAACGTCAGAAGCGTAACAGCGTAACTGCGGGGCCAGCCACCCATTGTCTGACAACTGGATACCCCGCAATTTGTAACAACTCACTTGAGTGCTTTGTAGCGTATACGCTTTGGTTTCGCGCCTTCTTCGCCTAGACGACGCTTCTTGTCGGCTTCGTATTCCTGATAGTTGCCATCGAAGAACACGACTTGCGAATCGCCCTCGAACGCCAGAATATGCGTGGCGATACGATCGAGGAACCAACGGTCGTGGCTGATGACCATGACGGTACCGGCAAACTCAAGCAAGGCATCTTCCAACGCACGCAGTGTTTCTACGTCGAGGTCGTTCGATGGCTCGTCGAGCATCAGGACGTTGCCTCCGGCAATAAGCGTTTTGGCCAGGTGGAAACGGCCACGCTCACCCCCGGACAAATTGCCGACCAGCTTGTTCTGGTCGCTGCCCTTGAAATTAAAACGCCCCAGATACGCGCGGGAAGACATCTCGAACTTGCCTACCGTGATCAAGTCGGCACCATCGGACAGCGCATCAAAGACCGTTTTATCGTTGGCCAAGGCATCACGCGACTGGTCGACATGCGACACCTTAACGGTTTGCCCGATTTTCACCGCGCCAGAATCAGGTTGTTCGGCACCTGAAATCATGCGGAACAACGTTGATTTACCCGCGCCGTTAGGGCCAATGATACCGACGATGGCCCCTGGTGGGACTTTAAAGCTGAGGTTGTCGATGAGCAAACGGTCGCCAAATGCCTTGCTGACGCCATCGAACTCAATCACTTCGTTACCCAGGCGATCGGCCACAGGAATGAAAATTTCCTGGGTTTCGTTGCGCTTCTGGTATTCGTGAGACGACAGTTCTTCGAAACGAGCCAGACGCGCCTTAGCCTTGGCCTGACGGCCTTTGGGGTTTTGACGCACCCATTCAAGCTCTTTCTTGATGGTGCGCTGACGGGCTGATTCGCTCGCCTCTTCTTGCTTCAAACGATTATCTTTTTGCTCGAGCCACGAACTGTAATTGCCCTTCCAGGGAATGCCGTGGCCGCGATCCAGTTCCAGAATCCATTCGGCAGCATTGTCCAGGAAGTAACGATCGTGGGTGACGGCCACGACGGTACCCGGGAACTTGCGCAAAAACACTTCCAGCCATTCAACACTCTCGGCGTCAAGGTGGTTGGTGGGCTCGTCGAGCAAGAGCATGTCGGGTTTGGACAACAACAACCGACACAAGGCAACGCGACGCTTTTCACCCCCGGACAACTTGCCGACAACGGCATCCCAAGGCGGCAAACGCAAAGCGTCGGCAGCGACTTCCATTTGAGTTTCGATGTCGTCGGCACCGCTGGATGCAGCGGCTGCGATCACAGCTTCAAGTTCGGCCTGCTCGGCAGCCAGCGCGTCAAAGTCAGCGTCGGGCTCGGCATAGGCCGCGTATACAGCGTCAAGGCGCTTGCGCGCTTCAAACACGTCACCCAGGCCTTCTTCAACCGCTTGTCGCACCGAAGACTCGGGGTTCAGCTGGGGCTCTTGAGGTAGATATCCAATTTTGATGCCCGGCATGGGCACGGCTTCGCCTTCAATTTCTTTGTCGACACCCGCCATGATCTTGAGCAGTGTCGATTTACCCGCACCGTTCAGACCGAGCACGCCAATTTTGGCCCCCGGGAAAAAAGAAAGCGAAATATCACGCAGAATCTGTCGCTTCGGCGGCACGATCTTGCCCACGCGATTCATGGTGTAAACGTATTGAGCCATGCTATGAAAGGAACCCGTAAAAGTAAGACAAAAGACGATTGTAGGCCGTCTTGGCAAATAAAACTAAAATGGAGGTTTGACCCGAAGATTGCAAGCCATGGCCAACACACCAACGTCCCCGCAGCCGCTAACGTTTACCGACGAAGAAATCGATTACCTGGGCCGCACCGCGGACGCGCTCAGCGCCTACATTGGCAAACCCGTATTGGCCGAAATTATTGATGCCGACGAAACCGGTTTCGAATGGGTCGTATTCGGCATCCCGCTCGACGTCGCCGACGACGCCGAGAACCACGTGATTGTGGCGATTGGCGGCCAAAACGCCCGCATCATTGGCAACAAAGGGGGCATAGACATCAAAGACGAAGTCTATGACTGCGAATACCTGTGGGCCATTCAGTTGTCTGACCTGGAAGGCGTCAGATTCATCAAGGTCGACCACGAAGGCGAAGAAGTGGCCTGGAGCGATGACATCGGCGGCATTTTGCCGTTCGAGCTAAGCGACGAGCCCCTACCCGACATTGACGAAGAAGATGATGACGATAGCGGCGATGAAGACAACGCCGACGACACCTTCAGCCCGCACCGAGCGCCCCCCGGCTTGCATTAAACACAACCCGTAACGACTCGGCTGTCCCGCAAAAAACTGGGCGGCAAACATGCCGGCCCAAAAAACAAAACCCGGCCAGTAGGCCGGGTTTTATAAAAAAGCGCTTGGTATCAGGCCTTTTTTACTTTTTCGAGCATTTTAAATACGCCTTTAGGCGATTTAATAAACAAACGCTTGAACGCTTTGCCCAGGCAACGACGTTCGATCGTGTTGCGCCGGTTACGCTTGACTTCTGCCATGACGAATTCTCCGAATAGCGGGTCTTGAACTATAACTAACCCACCATTCTACCGTAAACTTGGCCGTTGCCTCAAATCTCCTGTTGCGTTGTTACTTATGAGCTCTTCAATTCGCATTTTTGGCGCCCGCCAGAACAATCTGAAAAACCTTGACGTCACCATAGACACCGGCAAACTGCTGGTCGTTACCGGGGTGTCGGGGTCGGGCAAGAGCTCGCTGGCTTTCGACACTTTATACGCAGAAGGCCAGCGGCGGTACGTTGAAACGTTTTCGCCTTACGCGCGTCAGTTTCTCGACCGTATGGACAAGCCGCAGGTTGACCGTATCGAGGGCATACTGCCGGCCATCGCTATCGACCAGGTCAACCCCGTGCGCAATTCGCGCAGCACAGTGGGCACCATGACCGAGCTGAATGACCACCTGAAACTGCTGTTTGCCCGAATGGGGCAGTTGTACTGCCGCTGCTGCGGCAACCGGGTCATACAAGACGATGCCGCCACAGTGCGCAATGCACTGGCCGAACGTACCGCTGGCGCCGACCCGCGTCTGGTCATCACCTTTCCTATCGGTATCCCGGCTAATTTCACCGAAGACGAAATTCGCGGCTTTTTAGACCAACAGGGCTACACCCGCATCCACCACGAAGAAACCGTCGACATCTCCGTCGATGCAACGACCCCGACTACACAGAAGAAGGGCAAAAAAACCGGCACAACCACCCCGACCGCCAAACGAGTCCTGCATGTCATTCAAGACCGTTTCCGCTTAAGCAATGTCGACCCAAGCCGTTTGGGCGAGGCCCTGGAAACCGCATTCAAGCAAGGCGACGGCCACATCACCGTATATGCCTCGGACAGCGCCGACGGCCCAGAGACGGCATGGCGCTTTAGCAACCGATTGCATTGCGCCCAGTGCAATATTGATTATGCCCGCCCACTGCCCAGCACCTTTTCGTTCAACTCGCCTTTGGGCGCTTGCGAAGCCTGCCGGGGCTTTGGCCGTGTCATGGGCATCGATTACGGCCTGGTCGTGCCCGACGACACCAAAACCTTGCGCGAAGGGGCCATAAAGCCATGGCAAAGCCCTAGCTATAAAGAATGCCAGGCCGAGATGCAACACTATGCTGACGCGGCAGGCGTACGTTTAGATGTTGCCTGGAAAGCACTATCGCCAGACGAGCGTCATTGGGTCATCCATGGCGATCCGGCCTGGCGCGGCGGGCCGCAAGCCTGGAAAACCCAGTGGTACGGCGCGCAACGCTTTTTTGACTGGCTTGAGACCAAAGCGTACAAAATGCACGTACGTGTTCTGCTGTCGAAGTACCGCAGCTACACGCCCTGCCCGACTTGCGGCGGCGCCCGGCTCAAGCCCGATGCCACCTTGTGGCGACTAGGGAAGTCCCATGTACCGGTCAACCCGCTTTACCCCCGCTTCAAACCGGTTCATGCACAGTTTGACGATGCACGGCTAAATGCGCTGCCTGGGCTTGGCCTGCACGACCTTATGCGTCTGCCTATTGAGCAGGTTCGCACCTTCTTCCAGACACTCAGCTTCGGCGATGCGCTAGATGCCGCGCTTGACCTTTTGATGACAGAGGTACGTACCCGCCTCGACTTTCTTTGTGACGTCGGACTGGGATATTTATCGCTCGATCGCCAAAGCCGCACCTTGTCGGGCGGCGAAGTGCAACGCATCAACCTGACCACCGCGCTGGGCACATCGCTGGTGAACACTCTGTTCGTGCTCGACGAACCGTCTATTGGCCTGCACCCGCGCGACATGAACCGCATCGTCGAAGTCATGCACCGCTTGCGCGACAATGGCAACACCCTGGTGGTCGTTGAGCATGATCCCCAAGTCATGGTTGCGGCCGATCGCATTCTGGACATCGGCCCCGGGCCGGGAGAACGCGGCGGGCACATCACATTCGACGGCACGCCCGCTCAACTGCGCGAAGCCGACACGCTAACCGGCAACTACCTGGGCAATCGCCTGCGCGTTGAAGCGCCACGACCGCTAGCCGTCCAGCCGTCAACACCCAAACTGTTGCTCGAAGGCGTGCGGGCCAATAACCTCAAGAACGTATCAGTATCTATCCCGCTGGGGCGACTTGTCTGCGTCAGTGGCGTTTCTGGTTCTGGCAAATCCACCCTCATTCAAGACGTCTTGTATCCGGCGCTGCTCAAACGCCAGGGCAAGCCCACCGAAGCGCCAGGGGAGTTCGAACATCTGCTGGGCGCCGAGCAAATTGCAGACGTGGTCATGGTCGACCAAACGCCCATCGGGAAAACCGCCCGATCGAATCCAGCCAGCTACGTCGGCGCATTCGACGCCATCCGCAAACTCTTTGCCCAAGCCGATCTGTCCAAAGAGCGCGGCTACACACCGGGTACATTTAGCTTCAACAGCGGCGATGGTCGATGCCCGACATGCGGCGGCACTGGCTTCGAACATGTCGAAATGCAGTTCTTGTCCGATGTATACCTGCGCTGTCCCGACTGTGACGGCAAACGCTTCAGGCCCGAGATTCTTGAAGTGCGTGTGGAGCATCTCGGCCGGACAGCATCCATCGACGACGTGCTGAACATGACGGTGCGCGAAGCGCTTGATTTCTTTGCGGGCCTGCGTGACGTGCAATGGGGCCTGAGCCCGCTGGCCGATGTGGGTCTGGAATATGTCAAGCTGGGGCAGCCGGTGCCCACCCTCTCGGGCGGCGAGGCCCAACGCTTGAAACTTGCCGGGCACCTGGCCTCCGCGTCGCGCAGCGGTATATCGTCTGCCAAGGTCGCCAAGAAAGGCAGCCTGTTTTTATTCGACGAGCCGACCAGCGGCCTGCATTTCGACGATGTCGCCCGCCTGATGCGAGCATTTCGTAAACTGCTGGCGGCCGGGCATTCGTTGCTGATTATCGAGCACAACCTTGATGTGATTCGGGCGGCTGACTGGGTCATCGACCTGGGACCAGAAGGCGGTGATGCGGGTGGGCATATTGTGGCGGCCGGTACTCCGGCCGACCTAATGGCGCACCCCGTGTCACACACCGGAAAGGCGTTAACAGAATACGAGCAGTCTATCGTTGGCGCGGGCGCAACAACCGCCGCTGCGCCGCTGGCCGAGCCCGCCCCAGTCTACCGCGACGCACCCCGAACAATTGATATCCTGAACGCCCGGGAGCACAACCTGAAAGGCGTCAACGTTCAGATCCCGCGCGACACCTTTACCGTCATTACCGGGGTGTCGGGGTCCGGCAAGTCGACACTGGCCTTCGACATTCTGTTCAACGAGGGGCAACGTCGCTATCTCGAGTCACTGAACGCCTATGCACGAGCCATTGTCCAGCCTGCCGGCAAGCCCGATGTCGACGCCATTTACGGTATCCCACCGACAGTCGCCATCGAACAGCGCACCAGCCGTGGCGGCCGCAAGTCAACCGTCGCCACCATGACCGAAATACATCACTTTTTGCGCTTGCTTTACGTCAAGCTGGGTACGCAAATGTGCCCCGAGTGCAATGTGCCGGTGCAATCACAAACAGCCGACCAGATCGCCGCGCAAATTTTGCGCGACAAAAAGGGGGAACACATCGGCATACTGGCACCCCTGGTGACCGCGCGCAAAGGCTACTACACCGACATGGCCAAATGGGCCGCTGGCAAAGGCTATACGCATCTGCGTGTCGATGGCGAGTTCACCCCCGTCAGCCCTTGGCCGCGCCTTGATCGGTACAAAGAGCACACCATCGAACTACCCGTCGCCGACCTGGTCGTTGACCCGGCCAACGAAACAGAACTGCGCCAGGCCTTGCGCACCGGCCTGGAGTTCGGGCATGGCAGCCTGAGCGTGTTGTCGCCTTTAACTCGCCAGACGGGTTCGCTCGAACGCAGCATGCACCTGCTGTCCGAACACCCCGAACAGATCCATTTCTCGGTCAAGCGCGCCTGCCCTTGCTGCGGCACCAGCTTCCCCGAACCTGACCCCCGCATGTTTTCGTACAACTCAAAACACGGCTGGTGCACCAGTTGTTTTGGTACTGGCCTTCAGTTGCAAGGGTTTGACGACACCCAAACCGGTGAGGAAACTGCCTGGAACGCATGGTTCGAAGGCGAGGCGCAACCCTGCAAAGCCTGTCATGGCGAACGGCTCAACCCACAAGCGCGGGCGTTCCGGTGGCGTGACAAATCTATTACCCAACTCACCGCACAATCTGTCGCCGAGGCGCAAACGTTTTTCAGCGGCCTCGTCAGTCGAGGGCGCGAAGCCGAGATTGCGCGCGACATCCTGACCGAAATCAAGGGACGCCTGAACTTCATGGAAACGGTCGGCCTGGGCTATCTGGCGCTCGACCGTTCCGCGCCAACATTGTCCGGCGGCGAAGCCCAGCGTATTCGTCTTGCGGCGCAGTTGGGGTCCAACTTGCAGGGCGTGTGCTACGTACTCGACGAACCCACTATCGGCCTGCATCCACGCGACAACGAGATTTTGCTCAATGCCTTGAGCAAACTCGAAGGCAATGGCAACACCCTGGTCGTTGTCGAGCACGATGAGGACACCATCCGTCGCGCCGCCCACGTCATTGACATGGGCCCCGGCGCCGGCGTGCGCGGCGGCCGGGTCGTAGCGCAAGGCACTGTTGAAGACCTGATGAACGACCCGCAGTCGCTGACGGGCCGTTATCTGAAGCACCCAGTACAGCACCCCGCACAACCCCGGCGCAACGTAAATGAGCACGATCGATGGATACGCCTGAAAGGCGCTCATTTGCATAATCTGCAAAACGTTGACGTCGATATCCCGATAGGCCGTCTGAGCATCATCACCGGCGTGTCAGGCTCCGGAAAATCGACCCTGGCGCGCGAGGTGTTACTCGACAATCTGGCTCGCGTCGTTGGCAAAAAAACCGCGCCCGAATGGCAGGGCTGCACGCAAATCTCCGGTTACGACGTCATTGACCGTGTGCTCGAGGTAGACCAGACACCTATTGGCAAGACACCGCGTTCGTGCCCAGCTACCTATGTGGGCTTTTGGGATGACATCCGCAAACTGTTTGCCAACACCCGCGATGCGCGACTGCGCGGCTGGGGTGCCGCTCGATTCTCCTTCAATACCGGCGAAGGTCGCTGCCCCATATGCGAAGGGCAAGGGCTGCGCACGATCGAAATGAGCTTCCTGCCGGACGTCAAAGTGCCCTGTGACGCCTGCAACGGTGAACGTTTTAACCGCGACACGCTGGACGTCAAATGGCAAGACAAAAGTGCAGGCGATCTGCTGAAAATGGACGTAGACGACGCCATTGAGCACTTCTCGGCGCACCCGAAAATCTTGCGGGCGCTCAAGCTTATGCAAGACGTGGGCCTGGGCTACCTGACGCTGGGCCAGCCCTCGCCGACGCTTTCGGGCGGCGAAGCCCAGCGCATCAAGCTGGTAACCGAGCTGACCAAAGCCCGCCTGACTGACGGCGTCATCACCACTGGACGGGCTTCAAGCGCACCCCACACACTTTATGTGCTCGATGAACCGACTGTCGGACTTTCAATGGCCGACGTTGAAAAGCTGACGCACGTTCTTCATCGACTGGTCGATGCGGGCAACACCGTTGTCGTCATCGAGCACAACCTTGATGTGATTGCCGAGGCCGACTGGATCGTGGATATGGGGCCCGAAGGCGGTACCCATGGGGGCCGCCTGGTCATGGCAGGCGCACCCGAAGCACTGATGGCCGGCGCAGATAAATCGCACACCGGGCGTGTACTGAAGACGTTTATGGAAAGCGGCGCGTCAGCAACCACTGAATAGCTTCGCCAGCGGCGGCCATCCCCATGGTCGCCGTCACCATCACTGAGGAGCCATAGCCCGCGCATGACAGGCCCTGCGGGCCTGACGCCGCATCGTCGGTTTGCCACAAGGCGGGCAGTACGGCGGGCTGGTCGAACCAAACCGCACGCACACCCATTTTTGGAATGCGGCGCGGGGCTTTGCCGGCCGCAGCAGCCGCCCGAGGGTAGCCGTGCTGACGCCGCAACGTATTGCGCAGCTTTGACAACAAGGCGTCGTTTTGCGTGACCGATAAATCTGAGGCGCGCAGAGACGTCGTGGCGGTTTTGCCGCCGGCGCCGCCGCATACCACCACAGCGATGTTGCGACGACGCGCTTCGAGGATCATGGCCAGCTTGGCCGAGACCTGATCGGTGCAATCG
The DNA here is from genome assembly GCF_003788685.1 of Pusillimonas sp. NJUB218. Lineage (NCBI taxonomy): Bacteria > Pseudomonadati > Pseudomonadota > Betaproteobacteria > Burkholderiales > Alcaligenaceae > Pusillimonas > Pusillimonas sp. NJUB218. The sequence goes on along the minus strand of NZ_NQMK01000004.1, from coordinate 129,445 downwards.
ATGATGACATCGACATCGTCGGAAAAAACGGTCTGAATGTTGTCGGGGGACACGAAATCGTCGACCAGCACCTGCCGACAACCCGGGTTAATGCCTGTGACCCGGTCGGACATGGCTTGTACTTTGGACTGTCCCAAGGTGTCTGACAGCGCATGCAACTGACGATTGATATTCGACTCGGCAATGTGGTCGAGGTCGATCAGCGTTAACGCGCCTACCCCGCAGCGCGCCAGCGCCTCGGCACACCACGAGCCTACGCCCCCTAAACCCGCCACGGCCACGTGCGCTCGTTGAAAGACCGCCGGTGCATCGTCGCCATACAGGCGCGCCAAGCCGCCGAAGCGTCGTTCTGTATCAACAGGTTCTGGAATTTGCATCATGACATCATGGAACTGTGGGTCGGGTCGTATTACTATTAGACCATGCCCGATCCGCGGCACCCGAAGTTTCCGGCAAGTATCGTGACACAATCGCAGCCCTTTTCACCCCCCGGCCATATCCCCAACCCCCACGCTTTTCGGCGACTGACCGAAGACGAACGACGCGCCTCGCTTGAAGACTACCTGAAGCACTGGCAAAAAGGCCACGATCTGTGGGTTTTTGGCTATGGCTCTTTGGTCTGGCGCCCCGAGTTCGACTTCATCGAGCGACGGCTAGCGCTGGTTCGCGGCTATCATCGCTCGCTCTGCCTATGGTCACGCATTAACCGCGGCACGCCCGAACAACCAGGCCTGGTGTTTGGCCTTGAAAACGGGGGCTCGTGTCGCGGCATGGTGTATCGGGTAGCGGCAAAACACGTTCCCGACGTGCTCGACGAGCTCTGGAAACGTGAAATGCCCAGCGGTGCCTACGTCCCACGGCACTTAAGCTGCCATACGCAGCACGGCGCCGTAGGTGCCCTGGTATTTACCATGGACAAGACCAAAGACAGCTACGTCCGCGACCTGCAAACGCATCAGCTGGTCGACATTGTGCGACGAGCACACGGGACGTATGGGCCATGCATCGAATACGTCATTGAAACCAACCGTGCACTCAAAGACGCTGGTATTCACGATCGCAAGCTCGACGACCTGGTGCGCCACCTGAACGGTGCTGCGCCGTCCTGAGCCTAACCCCGCCTTTAAACGCTCCTTCATTTCTCTACGCCCACATGTCCATCGCCGATATCCGACAACAGTACCGTAAAGGCGTCTTGCTTGAAAACGCCATCGCCAGCAACCCGTTCGATCAGTTCAGCACCTGGTTTAACGACGCCCTAAAGGCCGAAGTCATCGAGCCCAACGCCATGACATTGGCTACCGTCCAGAATGGCCAACCCTCGGCACGCATTGTCTTGCTGAAAGGGTTTGACGCCCGCGGCCCAGTCTTTTTCACAAACTACGAGTCTGACAAAGGACAACAGCTGCACGCATCGCCACGCGCTGCGTTGCTGTTTTTCTGGCCCGAACTTGAACGCCAGGTGCGTTTCGAAGGCATCGTCGAAAAAGTACCGGCTGCAGAGTCCGACGAGTACTTTCATAGCCGCCCACTCGAATCGCGCATTGGCGCCTGGGCGTCACCGCAAAGTCGCCCAATCAGCCGCGATGCCCTCGAACAGCGCGTTGCAGACCTCGCCGCCAAACTAGGCAGCGAGCCCGCGCGGCCCGAGCACTGGGGCGGCTACCGGCTGACGCCACATCGCGTCGAATTCTGGCAGGGCCGCCCTTCGCGCCTTCACGACAGACTTTGCTTTACGCAGCAGCCCGACGGCCAATGGGCCTTACAGCGCCTGGCGCCTTAAGACGTGGCTGATACCGACTGTATTGTTCTGGGCGCCGGTGTCATTGGATTGGCGATTGCACGGTCTTTGGCGCGACAAGGACGCGACGTCCTGATCGTCGAATCAGAGGATCAGTTCGGCAGCGGCGTCAGCGCCCGAAACTCTGAAGTCATACATGCCGGCATTTATTACCCGACCAACAGCCTGAAGGCCAGGCTGTGCGTCGAGGGCAAAGCGCTGCTGTATGCGCACTGCCGCGAATACGGGGTAGCGCATCGGCAAACCGGGAAGCTCATTGTGGCCACGTCGGCCAACCAATTAGACAAGCTCAAAGCATTGGCGCGCCAAGCCGGGCAAAACGGGGTCCACGACCTGCATTGGCTATCGAGCGAACAGGCCACGGCGCTTGAACCCGAACTGCAGTGCCTGGCAGCGTTGTGGTCGCCGTCAACCGGCATTATCGACAGCCACGGCCTGATGCTGAGTTTGCTGGGCGATGCCCAGCGCCACGGTGCGCAAGCCGTATTCCGCACGCCTTTGCTGCACGGTGAGCGACTCGATTCAGGCCTATTGAAGTTGTCTTTTGGCGGCGAATCGCCAACCACCCTGACGGCACGCACTGTGATCAACGCGACAGGACTTCAAGCGCCTGACGTTGCATCTCGACTGCCCTGGCTGACCAATCTCGCCATACCCAAAGCGTGGTACTGCAAAGGCACCTACTTTGGATTACAGGGCCGCACGCCTTTTACCCATCTGATTTACCCTATGCCCGACACCGCCGGGTTAGGCATCCATTTAACACTTGATCTGGCCGGCCAGGCCCGCTTCGGCCCCGATACCGAATGGGTCGACACCATAGACTACAGCCTTGACCCGGATCGGAGCACCGGCTTTTATGCCGCCGTGCGACAATACTGGCCGGATTTGCCCGACGGTGCCCTGGTGCCGGCGTATACCGGAATACGGCCTAAAATAGGGCCCCCAACTGCGCCCGCCGCCGATTTTTTAATTGCCGGCCCAGAAACGCATGGCGTTGAAGGCTTGCTTCATTTGCTGGGCATAGAGTCGCCGGGCCTGACGGCAAGCTTGGCCATTGCACACCACGCAAGCCAACAAATCGATCGAACACTTACCTGAAACACACACAATGAACGACTACATTCTGACTTTGTCTTGCCCAGACCGTATTGGTATCGTGCACAGCGTCACCGGCTGGTTGCTGTCCCTTCACGGCAATATTATCGATGCCCAGCAATTCGGCGACACCGAAGTCGAACGCTTCTTTTTGCGTGTGCATTTCAAACTACCCGAGCATCACGACGCCGGAGCCCTTGAGGCCCGTTTTGCGCCGATTGCAGAAAAATTCGAAATGCAGGCCCGTATTTACGATGCCAAACGCAAGGCCCGATTGCTTATTCTGGCCAGCAAGCAAGGCCATTGCCTTAACGACCTGCTGTTCCGCACCCATAGCGGTCAGTTGAATGTCGACGTAGTGGGCGTCGTATCGAACCATAACGACCACGCCGGTATGGCCGCAGCCCACAACGTACCCTTCCATCACTTCCCGGTCACACCCGAAACCAAGGCCGCGCAGGAAGCAAAAATTCTGGATCTGGTCGAATCAGAAAAAATCGACTTGGTCGTACTGGCCCGCTACATGCAGATTTTGTCGCCCGAAATGTGCAGGGCCTTGTCTGGCCGGGCCATTAACATTCACCACAGTTTCTTGCCCAGCTTCAAGGGTGCACGCCCCTACCATCAGGCACATGCCCGTGGCGTGAAAATTATCGGCGCCACCGCCCACTACGTCACGTCCGACCTGGATGAAGGCCCAATCATCGAGCAAGACATCGAACGTGTCGACCACGCCATGAGCGCACAGCAATTAACCCAGGTCGGCAGCGATGTCGAATCCCTGGTGCTTGCCCGCGCGGTTCGCAGCCATGTCGAGCATCGCATTTTGCTCAATGGCAACCGCACGGTGGTGTTCCGCTAACCCAAAGCCGCAGGGTTGCGGCGATGGCTGCAGGCATCTGAATAACGCCAACGTCATCGCAGCGCCAACAAGCCGCCACATACTAAAAACCCCTAAGCTTCGATAAAAAAACTTAGGGGTTTTTATTTGGACAGCCGGCGGTATAACCCCACCGGCCTCGGGCCGCAAACGTATTAGAAGAACGCCTGCAAACCGGTTTGTGCACGGCCCAGAATCAGAGCGTGAACGTCGTGGGTACCTTCGTAGGTGTTGACGACCTCGAGGTTGACCAAGTGACGGGCAACGCCGAATTCGTCGGAGATACCGTTACCGCCCAGCATATCGCGCGCCAAACGAGCGATGTCGAGCGACTTGCCGCAAGAGTTACGCTTCATGATGGACGTGATTTCGACGGCAGCGGTGCCTTCGTCTTTCATGCGGCCCAAACGCAGGCAACCTTGCAATGCCAGCGTGATTTAGGTTTGCATGTCGGCCAGTTTCTTTTGAATCAGCTGGTTTTGTGCCAAGGGGCGGCCAAACTGCTTGCGGTCGAGTGTGTACTGGCGAGCGGTATGCCAGCAGAACTCGGCGGCGCCCAAAGCACCCCAGGCAATACCGTAACGAGCCGAGTTAAGGCAAGTGAACGGGCCGCGCAAACCGCTGACACCGGGCATCATTTGCTCGTCGCTGACTTCGACTTCGTCCATGACGATTTCGCCCGTAATAGAGGCACGCAAGCCGACCTTGCCGTGGATGGCAGGGGCTGACAGGCCTTTCATGCCTTTTTCAAGGATGAAGCCGCGGATCTTGCCGTCAAAATCGCCGCCAACGCACTTGGCCCATACAACGAAAACATCGGCGATAGGCGAGTTGGTGATCCACATTTTGGCGCCCGACAGCTTGTAGCCGCTGGCGGTTTTTACAGCACGCGTTTCCATGCCGCCAGGGTCGGAGCCGTGGTTGGGTTCGGTCAGGCCGAAGCAGCCGATCCATTCGCCGCTGGCCAGCTTGGGCAGGTACTTCTGTTTTTGCTCTTCGCTACCGAATTCGTTAATAGGCACCATAACCAGTGACGACTGCACGCTCATCATGGAGCGGTAGCCGGAGTCGACGCGTTCGACTTCGCGGGCGATAAGGCCGTAGCACACGTAGTTCAGGCCCGAACCGCCGTATTCGGTGGGAATAGTAGCGCCGAGCAGACCGAGCTCACCCATTTCGCGGAAGATGGCTGCATCGGTTTTTTCGTGACGGAAAGCCTCGAGAACGCGAGGGGCCAGTTTGTCTTGGGCGTACGCATAAGCGGCGTCGCGCACCATGCGCTCTTCTTCTGTAAGTTGCGAATCGAGCAACAGGGGGTCTTCCCAGTTGAATGAGGGGGCCGATGACATAATGAGGTGCTCCGTAGGGATATGTTTAGGTTTAAAGTATTTTTGCCGAAAAAACGGCCGCTGACAAGCGGACTGCGGCGAGTAGCAACAGGTTATGTGAGTTATAAGCACAATGCAATTGATAAAATTGCACAATGTCGTGACAAATGCGCACGTTGAATCTATTGCGGGGAAACAATGAGAAACGGTGTACCCAATCTTGGCGCGTTGCAAGCCTTCGAGGCCACAGCACGCCTCGGGTCGTTCTCGCGGGCGGCCGAAGAACTTGCATTAACCCATAGTGCCGTATTCCGCCAAGTAACGGGCCTTGAAGAACGCCTGGGCGTGGCACTGTTCAACCGCGTCCGGCGCCGCATCGCCCTGACCGACGCCGGTGCCGAGTACGCCGCGCGCGTGCGACACCACCTGGAGCAGCTAGAAAAAGACACCGTAGGTCTGATGTCACGCGCAGGCGTCGGGCACAGCCTGCATATTGCCGTACTACCGACCCTCGCCACCACATGGCTAATCCCGCGTTTGCCGCAGTTACGTGCGCGGCACCCCGATATTGCCGTCAGCCTGTCGGTACGGACACTGCCGTTTCAGTTTGCCGACCACCCCTTCGACGCGGCCATTTACCATGCAGAACAGCCCTGGCCAGGCACGCGGGGCATCAAACTGTTCGACGAAGAAGCCATGTTGCCTGTTTGTGTGCCGCGGCTGTATGAAGCCGCCCGAAATAGCCCCGAAGGCCTGTCATCTTTACCCCACCTGCATGTGATGTCACGCCCGGATGCCTGGCGTGACTGGTATCGCACGCAAGGCCTGGCCTACAGCCCCTCTATTGCGGCCGGGCCGCGTTACGAACTCTTTACCATGGTGCTCGCGGCAGTGAATGCGGGCCTGGGCGTAGGGCTGATTCCTCGATTTTTAGCGCGCGAGGCGCTGGCCAGCGGAGCACTGGCTGTTCCCTTTGAAGGGGCTTTGCCCATGCGACAGTCTTATTACTTCAGTTACCCTGCATATGTTGAACAAGGTGATGCCCTAAAAGCATTTGAACAATGGCTGACTGAACTCGTCACCGATAGGCCACCACAAACGAAGGACACCTGATGCGACTTGGGTCGGCACTCAAACACGGCTTTGCAGGTATGGCGCTGATTCTGGGCGCAGGCTGCACTGCTATTCATTCTGATGCACCGCCCCCAGACCCTGAAGCAGCAACCGGGCGCGGCAACCACGCCCTGGCAACGGCCTCGTCGTTCATGACCTCTACCGCCAACCCATTGGCAACGCAGGCCGCCTTCGAGATTCTCAGTGCGGGCGGAAGCGCGGCCGACGCAGCCATCGCCGCACAGTGGGTGCTTACGCTGGTCGAGCCACAGTCCTCGGGCATCGGCGGCGGTGGCTTCATACTTGCGTACGATAAACCGGGCCAACAACTCATCGTCTATGACGCGCGCGAAACTGCACCGTCACGCGCCGGAACATCACGTTTTCATGATGATGACGGCGTACTTGACTATGGTGAGGCTGTCAACAGCGGCTTGTCGGTCGGCGTACCGGGCTTGCTGCGCGGCCTTGCCTTAATGCATGAAGAACAAGGACGCCTGCCGTGGGCCCGTTTATTTGAACCCGCCATTCGACTGGCCGAATCTGGCTTTGCGGTATCACCGCGCCTGCATGCCCTGATAGCAGGCAGCCGAAGCCTGCATCAAAGCCATAGCGCCCGCACGTATTTTTACGCTCCAGACGGCAAACCCTGGCCTGTCGGGCATACCCTTAAAAACCCGGCGCTCGCCGCCCTGTACCGTCGGATTGCCGCCGAAGGGGTGGACGCGTTCTACCGTGGCGCTGTGGCCCAAGACATCGTCCAGGCCGTCCAGTCGCACGATCGGCCCGGCGATTTGTCTTTGACTGATTTGGCAACCTACCAGCCTATCAAGCGCCAGGCGCTATGCGCGCCCTATCTTGCCTACAGGCTTTGCGGCCCGCCACCGCCCAGCTCAGGCCCGCTTGCCGTGATGCAAATCTTGTCGATGCTTGAGCACACGCCTGTGTTAAGCCATCCGCCCGATAGCGCGCAGGCCGTCCATTATTTTGCCGAGGCGGGCAAGCTGGCTTATGCCGACCGCGATATCTACATTGCCGACCCAGCCTTCGTGCCGGTGCCTGTACAAGGCTTGCTGGACCCCAGCTATCTAGGTCAGCGTGCGGGGCTGATCAGCACAAACCAGGCCATGCCTAAAGCCATGCCGGGGCAACCGCCGGGCGCTGACCTGGCACGCTTTGGTACCGACAACAGCCCCGACACGCCCTCAACAACACATGTCTCGATTGTCGACGCCGAGGGTAACGCCGTATCAATGACGACCTCTGTCGAGTCGGCCTTTGGCAGCAAACTATTTGTTCGCGGGTTCTTGCTCAATAATCAGTTAACCGACTTTTCGTTGGCAGGCACCGACGATCTGGGCCGCCCTTTAGCCAACCGGGTCGAACCGGGGAAACGTCCTAAAAGCGCCATGTCGCCGATGATGGTGTTTAAAGATGATACGTTACACATGGCTATAGGAGCACCCGGGGGCACGGCCATCATCAATTATGTGGCCAAGACGTTGCTGGGTGTACTGGGGTATGGACTGGATATACAACAGGCGATTAACCTGCCTAACCGCGGCAGCCGCAACTATGGCACCGAAATTGAAGCAGACACGTCGTTGACTGGGGTTGTGGCCACGTTAAAAGCCATGGGGCACCGTGTTACCGAACGGGCCATGCCCAGCGGCCTGCAAGGCATTGTCATTACACCCGAAGGCCGCCTGCATGGCGGCGCAGACCCTCGTCGTGAGGGTCTGGCACTGGGGCAATAAGAACGTCAGGACGTGGGCGTCGCACCCAAGTCAAACAGGCTGGTCGCCTCGAGCTCGAGCACTTGTTCATCGCGCTGATTGAACATGCTCCATGTCCAGCGCAAAATGCCCAGGTCATCGCGCGACGAAGACACACGCACCGAGTCGACACGCATTTCGAGGCGCAAAGCATCACCGGGACGCGTCGGGAGAATCCAGCGGACTTTCTCAACGCCTGGCGACGCAAAGCTTTCGGAATCGTGCAAAACGGCATCGACAGCCATGCGCATGGCCAAGCTACAGGTGAGCCAGCCGCTGCCAATAACACCGCCCCAGCGGCCGTCTTTAGACGCAGCCGGGTCGGTATGAAACCACTGTGGATCGTACTTTTTAGCAAAGTCGATCATTTCAGCTTCAGAAAGAACGACGGGCGGGTGGTGCAACACCTGCCCCACTTGAAACTCACTGAATTTCATTTCACACAACCTGTATCTAGGAAGTTAGGAATTAGTAAGTTTCGAAGTGTAGCCGACCTTTGGCTTTAAGTTCAGCGTGGACCGATTCCCATTTCTGGCCGCTGGCCGTAACAATATCTTTAAAGGCGGCCAGCACACCCTCTTCCATGCCTTTCAAGCCGCAAACATAAATGCAGGTTTTGCTGTCGTTCAACAGATCGAGCACATCGTCAGCACGTTCGCGGATGAGGTCTTGAACATACTGCTTGGGCTTATCGGCATCACGCGACAAAGCCAGGTTGATATCGATGAAATCTTTGGGCAGGTTCATGAGCGGGCCAAAGTACGGCAGTTCGCGCTCGGTACGAGCACCAAAGAACAGCATGAGCGTACCGTCGTACTTGTTGTCTTTGGCCAGACGACGGCAGCGTTCGGTCATGGCACGCATAGGCGCCGCACCTGTCCCAGTGCAGATCATGATGAGATTGGCGTCGGGCAAATCGGGCATCAAGAAGCTGTTGCCGAAGGGGCCAATGACCTTGACGACGTCGTTTTTCTGCAGGTCGCACAAGTAGTTTGAACACACCCCGTTAACGGCATTGCCATCGTGGTCTGCAGTTACACGCTTAACGGTAATGGATAAATTGTTGTAACCCGGGCGCTCGCCATCGCGCGGACTAGCGATAGAGTACTGGCGCGCGTGGTAGGCACGCCCCTTCGCGTCCGTACCGGGCGGGAAAATGGCGATAGACTGGCCCTCGAGCACCGGCATGGGGTGGTCGCCGAAATCGAGCACAATGTGGTGGATATCGCTTTCAGTATCACTGCCGGTAACGCGGTAGTTACCCACAACGGTCGCCGACACCGGGTTCTTGTGGGTGTACAAGTTGACGTACGGGTGTGCAGCCGACCAGGGCGGAATCGTGGCGCCGGCGGCTGTAAAAGGCACGTTCTCCAGATCGGTGGCATCGTTGGCCACGGTGGTCGAACGCGCATCAGCCACGGGCGCATCTACGGGCTCTGACAAATCTTGGGCAACGCCCTCGGGCACCTCTTGGGGCTCGGGCAGTTCGTCCCAGGTGTACTGCTCTTCAATCGAGTAGGTATTGCTGCTGACGACCTGAATCCAGTTGTCGATGGCGCCTGTGGGGCACGGCGGCACGCAAGCCATACAGTCATTACAAATGGCGGCATCAACCACGTAGTTATTGCTGTCGTGGGTGATCGCGTCGATCGGACAGGTTTCTTCGCACGTATTGCAGCGAATACAAATTTCAGGGTCGATCAGGTGCTGTTTTTTTACGGTAACGGCCGACGCTGCTGTCATCAGGAGTCTCCTAGCTGGACGCACAGCGGCGAGATTGCCGGCCCATGCGACTTTTTATATAAAACAAATGCTAAATCGATAATCGGGCGGATGCCAAGCGCATACGCCCGATTACGAGGTTACCACCGGTACATCAATTAGTTGAAGCGGATGTATTCGAAGTCGATGGGTTGACGGTTAATGCCCATGACCGGTGGTGCGATCCAGTTGGCGAATTTGCCGGGTTCGACAACGCGACCCATCAGCGAAGCCACGAAAGCGCGGTCTTCGGGGGTGGGCAGCCATTTGTCGACGTTGGCATTCCATTGCTCTTCGGTCAGTACGTGACCATCGGGCGAAACACGAATACCCGACAAAGTACCGATTTTGCGGTTGAAGGCCTTGTGCGGCACAGTCAGACGGAAATCGACACCTGCTTTTTCGAGCACCTTGTTCCAACGAGCAACACCAGCCATCGAGTCTTTGATGTAGTCGTCGCGCAGCACTTCGTTCAGTGCGTTGAGCATAGGCACTTCGACTTCGTTCAATTGACCGTTTTTGACTTCCAGCACACGGTAGGTGTCGTTCTTCAGAACGTGATCATCGGTACGCTTGCCTTCTTCGTAACGACCTTTCAGGCCGGTGGTGTAGAACGTAGCAGCGTTAGACGATTGGTCGGCACCGAAAAGGTCGACGGTTACGCTGAAGTGGAAATTCAGATAACGCTGGATGGTCGGCAGGTCGATAACACCAGCACGACGGATCGCACCGGGGTCGTCAGTCTTGAGCTCGTTCATGACCTGCGCGGTACGCTGAAGAACACGCGACACGCCCGATTCGCCCACAAACATGTGGTGCGCTTCTTCGGTCAGCATGAACTTGGTGGTGCGAGCCAGCGGATCGAAGGCCGATTCGGCCAGAGCACACAACTGGAACTTGCCGTCGCGGTCGGTAAAGTACGTGAACATGTAGAACGCGAGCCAATCGGGGGTCTTCTCGTTGAACGCGCCCAGAATACGGGGGCTGTCTTCGCTGCCCGAGTTACGCTGCAAAAGTGCATCGGCTTCTTCGCGGCCATCGCGGCCAAAGTAGCGGTGCAGCAGGTAAACCATGGCCCACAGGTGACGGCCCTCTTCAACGTTCACCTGGAACAGGTTACGCAGGTCGTATTGCGACGGCGCGGTCAGGCCCAGATGGCGTTGTTGCTCGACGGACGCCGGCTCGGTGTCGCCCTGCGTAACGATGATACGACGCAGATTTGCGCGGTATTCACCGGGCGCATCTTGCCAGGCTGCTTCGCCCATGTGCTCACCGAAGTGGATCTTGCGATCTTGCTCGGGCGGCGTCAAAAAGATACCCCAACGGTAATCAGGCATTTTGACGTGTTCAAAGTGAGCCCAGCCGCTTGGGTCGACGCTGACTGCTGTGCGCAAGTAAACGTCCATGTTCTGCGACGATTCGGGGCCCATGTCTGCCCACCACTTGAGGTAGTTAGGCTGCCAATGTTCGAGCGCACGTTGCAACGTACGGTCGCTGGACAAGTTGACGTTGTTGGGGATTTTCTCTGAGTAGTTGATACCGGACATCTTGTTGACTCCTGTTAGTTTCAATCGTCGCAGATTTACACACGATTCCAGTCGAAGCTGGGTTTCTCACCTTTGCCGTACAGCTTGAGGGCGCCTTTGTCACCCGAAGCGTTGGGCCGATAGAAAATCCAGTTCTGCCAGGCCGACAGGCGACCAAACACACGGGTTTCCATCGTTTCTTTCACACCAAAGCGCAAATTGGCCTCAAGACCCGTCAGCGAGTCAGGCGACAAGGCACGGCGCTCTTCGAGTGCGATACGCACTTCGTCGGCCCAATCGATATCGTCAAGTGCGAAGGTGATAAGGCCAAGTTTCTCGGCTTCTTGTGCCGACAATTTCTGACCCATGACGGCACGTACTGCGTCAAGAGCCGGCGCTTCTTCGTAGAAGCGGCGTTCGAGGCGCGACTGCGCGCTGACCATGGGGTAGGTACCAAAATTGAGGTCGTTAACCACGATCTGTGCAGGGGTGTCGGTCTCGGGGTCGTCGAGCATGTAGGTACGGTCGGCTGACAGCGCCAGCTCGAGCAGCGTGCCGGCAAAGCATGAACCTGGCTCGATAAGAGCAAACAGCGAACGCGAGGTGACATCGAGACGTGCCAGCGTGCGACGCAACATGCCGGTGGTTTCGCGGACGAACCAGTGATCGGCAAATTTTTTGAGGGTTTCGTCGGCTGCCAGCACGCGTGCGCTGTCGCCTTCGGTTTTGAGGATCCAGGTACCGACATCAAGTTCGTTGGTACGCAATTGCAGGATGGCATCGTCGAGTTCGCGTGCCATTTGCAGTGGCCACCAGGCGGCGCCCTGGGCTTCGATACCGGCGATATCGGTGGGCACATCGGCCGACGGCGACTTGACGGTCAGTGTGGCAGTGCGCAGTTCGCGGTCGATGACAACCTGAACGTACTGATAAGTGATTGAATCGGCGGCATCTTCGCGCTTGAGCGGCGTGAGCGCAACGCCCTTGCCATCGGCGGGACGATCGCTGGTTGCGGCCAGTTCGGCGGCACGCTTTTTGACGCCTTCTTCGAACTGAGCAGGCTTGATAATGTCGTCGACCAGACGCCACTCTTTGGCACGTTCGCCACGTACACCTTCGACCAGTGTGCAGAAAATATCGGCACGATCGTGACGCACCTTGCGCTTGTCAGTCACGCGAGTCAGACCGCCGGTACCGGGCAATACGCCAAGCAGCGGGACTTCGGGCAAAGATACGGCCGAAGAACGATCGTCGACGAGCAGGATTTCGTCGCAAGCCAGGGCGACTTCGTAACCACCACCCGCGCACGCACCGTTTACCGCGGCAATGAATTTGATACCGCTGTTACGGCTGGTGTCTTCGATGCCGTTACGGGTTTCGTTGGTGAATTTGCAGAAGTTGACCTTCCAGGCATGCGAAGACAGACCCAACATGAAAATATTGGCACCAGAACAGAAAATGCGGTCTTTCTTGCTGGTCAACACCACGGTACGCACTTCGGGATGCTCGAAGCGGATGCGTTGCAGGGCGTCGTGCAGCTCGATATCGACCCCCAGGTCGTACGAGTTGAGCTTCAACTTATAACCAGGACGCAAACCAGCGTCTTCATTAACGTCCATTGCCAGCGTGGCAACCTGACCGTCAAAGCTGAGGTCCCAGTGTTTGTACTGGCTGGGGTCGGTGCGAAACTCTACGCGGGATGCGGCTTCAGTCATGGAAGGGTCTCCTCTTTGGTAACCTGAATAATAATGCATCTAATGAATTTGTGTGCATAATAATGCAACATTAGCGGGTCGTCAACACGGTTCATGCAAAAAAATGCATGTTTGCACTAAAATGCAGCTAGACCAGAGATAGCCCCGCCAATTCGCGGATGTGGTTGCGCAGCCCTTCAAAAGCCTCTGAGAGACTGAGCTGACTGGTCATGCACACGTAATCGGCCTTGGAATAAAACGCCTCGCGCCCGGCCAAAATGCGCTTGAGGTCGGCCATGGCTTCGTTGTTGCCGGCCATGGGTCGGAAATCGCCCTGAGCCATCACCCGCGCCATGTGATCTTCGGGCGTGGCCTTGAGCCATACGGTGTAGCAATGCGAAAGCATTACATTCATGGTGGCCGGTTCGGACACAATACCACCCGGCGTCGCCAGAACCATTTCAGGATATAACTGCAGGGCTTCTTCGAGGGCACGCTTTTCGTAGCGGCGATAGGCCGTGGGCCCATAAAGACTGTGAATTTCAAGAATGCCGCAACCCGCGACACGCTCGATTTCGTCGCTGAGTTCGATAAACGGATAACCGATGTCGGCCGCCAGCATGCGGCCAATGGTTGACTTGCCTGCGCCGCGCAGGCCCACCAGCGCAATTTGCTTGCTACGGTTTTTACCGACCTGCCCCACCTGACCGGCGAACAACTGGGCAAGCGTTTCGCGGGCACGCTGCAGATCGTGCTCAGACCGACCCTGCAGCAACTCGCGAATGAGCAGCCATTCGGGGCTGGATGTCGTGACGTCACCGACGATTTCGGCCAACACGCAATTAAACGCCTTGGCAATTTGCAAAAGCACCAGAATAGAAACGTTGCCCAACCCACGCTCGAGATTGGCCAGGTGGCGCTCGGACACCTGCGCCGCCCGGGCCAATTCTTTGCGCGTCATGCCACGAATCGAGCGCAAACTGCGAACACGCTCACCCAAGGCAATAAGGTAAGGGTCTCGGTCCTGCCCGCCAGCGTCCTCGCGGGCCTCGAGCGGTTGCCTTAGTGCTTTATTGTTCACTCTGATTAACCCTAATGAATGGTATGACATGCATTATAATGCTTGACAATATTGAAGAAAAGCCCTAATTTTTAACCTTGTCGCGATAACTTGGCCGACGCAGCAAGCAGTTTAATGCCAAGTCCGCATTGCAGTATTTTGCTTGTCGCGCCGGCAGAACAGGAAACCATAACAATGACCCCCGAGACATTTCAGCAGCTGATCAAACAGGTCACCGACCACATTGGGTCGCGTCCCCTGGATAACGCTTTGCAAAACGACCTGAATACCGCCTTCCCGGCCGGCGGGTCGATGTACAACGACATTGTCGCGGCCTGTAAAACCGGCGTTGCCGAAGGCTGGATGTGCCAATACGAGGGAGGCGGCATTCGTTACGGCCGCGTCATCAAACCTTCAGAGTCTCTCAACGGGTACTCGGTTGATGTCGTCGACATGAACGACCTTGCCGGTCCGCACCATCGTCACCCAAACGGTGAAATCGACCTCATCATGCCCCTCGACAACGGTGCCGAATTCGACGGCCATCCGGCTGGGTGGCTGGTTTACGGCCCCGACACCGCTCATAGCCCCACCGTGCGCAAAGGCCGCGCGCTGGTGCTGTACCTCCTGCCGCAAGGCGCTATCGAATTTACCCGGCGCTAACCCCCAAAAGGCTTGACCAAACTGCCCCGGCGCACCGCCGGAAAAGCGTCAGGCCAGACGGTTCGCCCCTGTCGTGTACGTGTATTGCGCCGACACGACGTTAACCCCGGTGGCTATGCCCGCCCCACTGTAAAGAATATTGTCATGAACAAACTCGCAAACTACCTTGAAGGTCGCTGGCAAGAAGGCGCCGGCGCTGGCAGCCCGGTGCTTGATCCGGTAACGGGCGACACCCTGGCCAGCGTCACCGCCGATGGTCTCGACATGGCCGCCGCCTACGCGTTTGCCCGCAACCAGGGCGGTGCCGCTCTGCGTGCCTTGTCTTATGCACAACGGGCCGAGCTTCTCGGGGCTATCGTCAAGGTCTTGCAAGCCAACCGCGACAAATACTTCGATATTTCGTTAAAAAACTCGGGCACCGTACAAAACGACAGTGCCGTCGATGTAGACGGCGGTATCTATACCCTGTCGTACTACGCCAAGTTGGGTAGCAAGTTGACTGCGGGCCAGCTAATGGCCGACGGCACTGCCGACGCACTGGCGCGCGACAACGCCTTTGCCACACAGCACATTCTGGTACCGGTGCGCGGTCTTGCCTTATTCATCAACGCTTTTAATTTTCCGTCGTGGGGGCTCTGGGAAAAGGCCGCTGCCGCATTACTTTCGGGTGTGCCGGTAGTCATCAAGCCCGCCTCGGCCACCGCCTGGCTTACCCACGAAATGGTTAAAGACGTCATCGACGCCGGCATTTTACCGGCCGGCGCCCTCAGTATCGTATGCGGCCGCCCCGCCAATATGCTCGAAGCGCTTGATTCGCTCGACGTTGTCTCGTTCACCGGTTCTGCCGACACTGCCGCTTCGTTACGCAACCATCCTAAAATCAAACTCGAAGGCGTACGCTTCAATGCCGAAACCGACAGCGTCAACAGTGCGCTGCTGGGCCCCGACACCGACGACGACGCCATGGGGCTACTCGTGCGCGAAGTGGTGCGCGAACTCACCATCAAGTCGGGCCAAAAATGTACCGCGATCCGTCGTATTCTGGTACCCCAAGCCCGCTACGCTGCTGTCGCCGCTGCGTTGGCCGACAAACTCAAAGGCATTACCGTCGGCGACCCGCGCATCGAGGGTGTTCGCATGGGTAGCCTGGTCAGTACGGCGCAACGCGATGCCATTGTGGCCGGCATTCAAAAGTTCGAAACCTGCAGCGACATTATTTTCGACGGTCGCAAAGACATCAACATCCAGGCCGAAGGCAACCAACACGCCATTGTTCCCCCGGTCGTGTTCGGCACGCAAACCCCAGACACCCATCCTTTGGTCCACGAAATGGAAGTCTTCGGCCCCGTTGCCACGCTCATGCCTTATCGCGATACCGACCACGCCTTGACGCTAGCCCGGCGCGGCATGGGCTCGCTGGTTGCCTCGGTGTACAGCAACGACCCCGATTTCCTGGCCCAAGCCGCCATCGGCCTGGCCGAAAGCCACGGACGCGTTCACCTGATCAACAACGATGTCGCCAAAGTCCACACCGGTCACGGTAACGTCATGCCGCAGTCAAACCACGGCGGCCCCGGGCGTGCAGGTGGCGGCGAAGAGTTAGGCGGGTTGCGCGCTTTGCGTTTCTACCATCGGCTTTCAGCCATTCAGGGCGCCCCCGGCGTACTCGAAAAAATCGTGAACTAAACACCTGCCCCCGGCGTCACATAAAAACATACACAAGACGCCGGGTACTGATTCATCCTGGAGACAAAACAATGCAAGCCTGCCCTGCAGAACTGAATTACGCCCGCTACCTGACCGAGCTCAACCAGACTCGCGCCGATAAAACGGCTTATATCGACGACAACCGCCGCATGACGTACGGCGAGCTCGCGACTCGCGTCTCGACCTTCGCCGGGTTGCTTAAAAATCTGGGCATACGCCGGGAAGAGCGCATTCTGCTGGTTATGCACGACACCATCGACTGGCCCGTGGTGTTTTTAGGCGCAATGCACGGCGGTGTCGTTCCTGTCGCCGTTAATACGCTGCTTACGGCCGAAGACTACGCTTACATGCTCGAACACAGCCGGGCACAAGCCATCTTCACATCGCCTGCCCTGCTCGACACCGTCCAAAAAGCGGTCAGCCAATCTAACAACGAAGTGCGCCACATTGTGGTGGCGGAAGGCGGCAATACATTGCCGGCAGGTATCGACAGCTTCGAGTCGCTCATGGATCGCGCCCCCCAGGCGCCTGCAGTCAACACCAAAGCCGACGAAATTGCGTTCTGGCTTTATTCGTCGGGCTCAACCGGCCAACCCAAAGGGGTCGTCCACTGCCACGCCAACTTATGGCACACGGCCGAGCTTTATGGCAAACCCGTACTGGGCCTGAAAGAAGACGACATCGTTTTTTCGGCGGCCAAGCTGTTTTTTGCCTATGGGCTCGGCAACGGTTTGACATTCCCGTTGTCGGTCGGCGCCACAGTCGTACTAATGGGCGAACGCCCCACCCCCGACGCTGTTTTCAAACGCCTGACTCAACACAAACCTACTGTTTTTTACGGTGTACCCACGCTTTACGCCAGCATGCTCGCATCGCCCAACCTGCCCGCCCGTGCCGACGTCAACCTGCGCGTCTGTGCGTCGGCCGGCGAAGCGCTACCCAAAGACCTGGGCGACCGTTTTACCCGGCACTTTGGATGCCATATCCTCGACGGGATTGGTTCCACCGAAATGCTGCACATTTTCATTTCGAACCAGACAGGCGACGTACGCTACGGTACGACAGGCAAACCCGTGCCGGGCTACGAAATTGAATTGCGCGACGACCACGGCAAGGCAGTCCCGGCCGGCACCATAGGCGACCTTTACATCAAGGGTCCCAGCGCCGCCATTATGTACTGGAACAATCGGGCCAAAACCCGCGAAACCATGCTGGGCGACTGGCTGAAAAGCGGCGACAAGTACATTTGCGACGCCGAAGGCTATTACACCTATGCAGGTCGCAGCGACGACATGATCAAAGTCAGCGGGCAGTATGTTTCACCCGTCGAAGTTGAAAACGTGCTGATCGAACATGAGTCGGTACTCGAGGCTGCCGTCATTGGGGTTACCGACGACCAAGGCCTGGTTAAAACAACGGCTTACGTCGTACTGCGCGAAGGGAAAACGGCTGATGGCGGTATCGAAACCGAGCTGCAGGCCTATGTTAAATCGCAACTGGCCCCGTTCAAATATCCGCGTACCATTCATTTTGTCAACGAGCTGCCCAAAACGGCCACCGGCAAAATCCAGCGTTTCCGTCTGCGTCAGCGCCAGGAGCAATAAGATATGCAGGGCTCGCTGAATGCGGTTGACCGTATGGTGAACATTACGGCGCAAGGCCGCGACTACGCTATCGAATGCAGGCTGTTGTCGCCCGAAAAAACCGACAAAGACCTCATCGTTTTCTTGCACGAAGGGTTGGGCTCGGTAGCCCTGTGGCGCGACTGGCCCGAACAGCTTTGCGCGCTGGCCAACTGCCGAGGTCTGGTGTTTTCGCGTTATGGCTATGGTCAAAGCACACCTCGGCCAGCCGACGAAAAATGGCCGGTCAGCTACATGCACACCCAAGCCGAACATTTCCTGCCTGCCGTACTTGCCGCGCTCGGGCTTGATAACGAAAAACCCGTTTTTTATGGTCATAGCGACGGGGGCTCGATTGCGCTGTTGTATGCGGCCATGTACCCCGAACGCACTAAAGCCATTGCAGTGGCAGCGCCGCATATTTTTGTCGAAGACATAACCATCGCCAGCATCGAAAAGGCGCGCGAAGCCTACTTACACACCGATTTGCCGCAAAAGTTTGCGCGCTATCACCAAAACCCCGACCTGACATTCTGGGCCTGGAACGATATCTGGCTCAACCCCGAGTTCAAATTCTGGAATATTGAAAAGTATTTGCCCGATATCCGTTGCCCGGTTTTGGCCATTCAGGGCAAGGACGACGAATACGGCACACTCGATCAAATCCAAGGGATTCACCGGGTAGTCAGTAATACCAAACTCTGTATCATTGACGACTGCCGTCATTCGCCGCACAAAGACCAGCCAGAACAACTCAATGCGGCACTGATCAATTTCATAACAAACCTGAACCCGATTCAGGCCGATAACAAATAACAATTAACCCGCAGGGTTCTTTCTACGCGTTAACGCGTTTCCAGCAGTACCTTTATTGACAACACCAAGGAGTAGACAAATGAAGAAAGTATTGACAGGTACCGCCCTCGCCGTCGCGATGGCTTTTGGCGCAGGTGCTGCATCCGCCGAAGTCAAGGTCGGCTTCATGCTGCCCTACAGCGGCACCTATGCGCAATTAGGCGAGGCCATCGAAAACGGCTTCAAACTTTATGTTCAAGAACAAGGCGGCAAACTTGCCGGCCAGGAAATCACCTACTTCCGTGTTGATGACGAGTCCAACCCGTCCAAGGGCCCCGATAACGCCAACCGCCTGATCAAGCGCGACCAGGTCGACATTCTGGTCGGCACAGTGCACTCGGGCGTGGCCATGGCGCTGGCTAAGGCCGCCACCGATTCCGACACCACCCTGATCATCCCCAACGCGGGTGCAGGCGCCATCACCGGCCCCCTGTGCAGCAAAAACGTATTCCGTTCGTCGTTCTCCAACTGGCAACCGGGCTACGCCATGGGCGCCGCTGCAGCCGAAAAAGGCCACAAAAATGCGGTCACTATTTCCTGGAACTACGCTGCAGGTAAAGAGTCCACCGATGGCTTCAAAGAATCTTTTGAAAAAGCCGGTGGCAAAGTCGTCAAACACCTGACACTGCCTTTCCCTCAGGTTGAATTCCAGCCCCTGCTGACTGAAATCGCGGCCACCAAGCCCGATGTCGTCTACACCTTCTTTGCGGGTGGTGGTGCCGTCAAATTCGTACAAGACTACGCCGCAGCTGGCTTGGGCAAAGATATCGAACTGGTCGGCGCCGGCTTCCTGACCGACGGCACCCTAAAAGCTCAGGGAGAATCGGCACAAGGTCTGCTGACGGCGTTGCACTACGCCGACGGCCTGAACACAGAACGCGACAACGCCTTCCGCGAAAGCTACAAAAAGAACTTCCCCAAGCTGCCGCCTGACGTTTATGCCGTTCAGGGCTACGACGCCGCGCAAATGCTCGACGCCGGCCTGAAAGCCGTCGGTGGCGACGTTGCCAAAAAAGACCAGATGCGCGATGCCATCCGCAACGCTACCATCGACAGCCCTCGCGGCAAATTCACGCTGTCCAAGTCGGGTAACCCTGTGCAAGACATGTACTTGCGCGAAGTTAAAGGCGAAGACAACGTACCTGTGAAGGTTGCAGTAAAAGCGCTGGCCGATCCGTCGGTTGGCTGCAAAATGAACTAATAACAATAAATCAGTAGGAGGCCACGTGGACCCGGTCATATTTTTAATTCAGTGTCTTAACGCCATACAGTACGGGTTGTTGCTGTTCCTGGTTGCCAGCGGGCTTACGCTCATTTTCGGCATCATGGGCATCATCAACCTGGCGCATGGCAGTTTCTATATGATCGGGGCCTACATGGCCTTCGCCCTCGAGCCCCTTGTGGCTCAGTATTTGGGCGGGGGCTTTGTAACCACCCTTGTGGCTTGCATTTTTCTGGCCGCCATACTGGGCTACTTTCTAGAATGGGCGTTTTACAGTTACCTGTACACCCGCGAGCACCTGCAACAGGTCCTCATGACATACGGCCTGATTCTCGTTTTCGAAGAACTGCGCAGCATCATCATCGACAACGACGTTCACGGTGTATCACCGCCCGACTGGCTCAGCGGCACTATTGCGCTTAGCGACGTCATGACCTATCCCACTTACCGCCTTTTCATCTCGGCCGTATGTATTGTGGTTGCCCTGCTTATGTACTGGCTGCTGGCCCGCACCCGCCTGGGCATGATGATCCGCGCCGGCGCCAGCAACCGTGAAATGATCAATTCGCTGGGTATCGACATCAACCGTTTGTTCCGTATTGTTTTCGCTCTAGGGGTTGCCCTGGCCGCGCTGGCCGGCGCCATTGCCGCACCCGTTTCATCGGTATATCCGGGCATGGGTAATGCCATTCTTATTATTTGCTTCGTCGTGGTCGTTATCGGCGGCATCGGGTCAATCAAGGGGGCTTTTGTTGCCGCCATGCTAATTGGCTTTGTCGACACCTTCGGTCAAGTTCTGTTCCCGCAAGCCGCTGGGGTTCTGGTCTATCTCATGATGGCCGCCATTCTGTTATTCAAGCCCGAGGGGCTGTTCAAGCAAGGCTAACGACGTATGCAATCCTCATTTCGTACCCTTCTGGTGCCAGTTCTGGTCATCATCACGGCCTTGTTGCCCATGGTCACCGCCGACTACTACACCGCTCTGATCATCAAGATCATGATTTATTCCCTGTTTGCGCTAAGCCTTCAACTACTGGTGGGCTGCACGGGGCTGGTCAGCTTGGGGCATTCGGCATTTTTCGGCATCTCGGCGTATGCGGTCACCCTGCTGTCGCCCGAGTACGCGTCGGGCAACATGCTGTGGGTTATCCCCGCCGCCATTCTGTGTGCCATGGCTTATGCCGTTATTACCGGCGCACTCGCCCTGCGCACCAAAGGCATTTACTTCATCATGGTGACGCTGGCCTTCGCGCAAATGGCTTACTACGTCTTCCACGACACCAAACTAGGTGGCGGCAGCGACGGCATCTACCTGTACGTACGCCCCGAGCTTCGCATTGGCGACTGGGTCATTCTTAATATCGACAACAGCTATACCTTCTATCTGTTCACCCTGGCTTGCCTGCTGTTTACCTGGGGCTTTCTGACCATGCTGATGCGCTCGCGCTTTGGCGCTGCGCTCACCGGCATTCACGTCAACGAACAGCGCATGCGCGCCGCCGGCTTCTCTACGTTTGGCTACAAACTTACCGCCTATGTCATAGCCGCCGCATTCGGAGGGCTAGCCGGCCTGCTGTATGCCGTCAAAGATGGCTACGTTAATCCCGAACTACTCGCCTGGGAGCAGTCCGGCCTGGTGCTGCTTATGGTTATCTTGGGGGGCATGGGTCGCCTTTGGGGCGCCGTTATTGGGGCTATCGGCCTTATTTTGTTGCAAGAGGTCTTTCAGTCCGAGGCTATCTTCGGGTCGTTTGCCATCCACTGGCACTTAACGTTTGGTCTGGCCATTATCGCGCTCGTTGCCTTCATGCCTAAAGGTCTTATTGGGCTGCCCGAGCAACTTCGCGCCCGCCGCAATCGTTCCACCGCACCGGCAACGGCCAAGTAAAGGTATTACGCATGTCTAAAACACTCTTATCGGCCAAGAACATCACACGCCGCTTCGGTGGGCTGGTGGCCATCGACCGCGTTTCAGTCGACCTTAACCAGGGGTCTGTACACGCCGTCATTGGCACTAATGGCGCAGGCAAATCAACACTGGTCAGCGTCCTGTCTGGCGAAATCCCCCCCAACGAGGGCAACATTACTATGCTCGACAAAGACATCACCCGCTGGCCGCAGCCCGACCGCGCCCGGGCAGGCCTGGGTCGCAGCTATCAACGCACCACTATTTTTCCATCGCTCAGCGTGCACGAAAACTGCCGTATTTCGGCCCAGTCGAACCATCAAAAATTTTGGAGCTGGGCCTTCCCGGCCAGCAAGTGCACTTACAGTAACGAAGCCGCCGACCGCGCTCTAGAGCTGGCCGGGTTGGCCGAGTTCGCCGACCGGCCAGCCGGGCTGCTCTCCCACGGCGGCAAGCGCCAGCTCGAAATCGCCATGTGCCTGGCCACTCACCCCAAAGTCCTGTTGCTCGACGAGCCTCTGGCGGGCATGGGCGCCGAAGAAACCGACCGCATGCTGAACTTGCTCGACTCCCTTAAGAAAGAGCACGCCATTTTGCTGGTCGAACACGACATGGACGCCGTTTTCCGTATTTCCGACGAAATCACGGTCATGGTTAACGGCTGTGTCATTGCGCATGGCGACCCCGAATCCATCCGGCACAACCCCGACGTACAAACCGCATACCTGGGAGAAGAAGAATGACCGTCCTGATCGACGCCCAGGGCATCAATACCCACTACGGTGAAAGCCACATCCTGTTCGACGTGAACTTGCAAATCAATGCAGGCGAGTCTATCGGATTGCTGGGCCGTAACGGCATGGGCAAGACCACACTAATCCGCACACTCATGGGCCATATCCGGCCCACAGCGGGCAGCATTAAAATTCGAGGTGCCGACCACACCCGATCAGAACCGCACCAAGTGGCCCGTCAGGGTATTGCCTACGTACCCGAAGGGCGCGGTATTTTCCCCAACCTAGACGTGCGCGAAAACCTGCTGGTAGCCGCCCGCCCCGGGTTTAATGGCCGCAACGACTGGACATACGAACGGGTGCTGGAGACCTTCCCTCGTCTGACCGAGCGCCTGCAACATGGTGGTCAACAGTTGTCCGGGGGTGAGCAGCAAATGCTGGCTATCGGTCGCGCCCTGATGACCAACCCCGACATCCTGATTCTTGATGAAGCCACCGAAGGTCTGGCGCCGCTGATCATCGCCGAAATCTGGCGCATTATCGGCACCATTCGAGACACCGGCGTAGCCACGCTAATTGTCGACCGCAACTATCGCAAGGTACTGGCCAACACTGACCGTTGCGTCGTACTTGAAAAAGGCGTGGTAGTCGAAGAAAAAGAAAGCGCCACGTTGATTAACCAACCCGACCTGCTGACGCGGTATCTGGGCGTTTAAACGTCTGGGTCAACACGGCGGGGGTACATCTCACCGCCATCTAAATGATATCGGGCGTCAGCCGCCAAACGCGGCGGCGGCGCGCCCGATACGGTCATTCACAGCGCGCCACGCCTCGGTTTCCGGCGGGCGCTCCAGCATGATCTGGTCTGCACCCAGCGCGTCAATGGCGCGCAACTGTGCGTAAAGCGCATGCGCATAAGCGTGCGGGTCTTCTGGTGCCTGCACCCACAGCAAGCGGGCGTTACCTAAAAAATCGATGCCTGGGTCACGGGCGCCTTCGTTTTTCTCTGCGTGGCGCAGCGCCGTATCGGCAGGGACAAACCCGACGGGTGGGTTACCAAAGCCCACGGCCACGACCGATGAACCTTTAGCAACCAAGCGCTGAGCTGCTGTCTGGATCTCATCGCGCCCCAGCAACACCAAAGGCGTATGAGGCGCGTAGTGCGCTTTCAATGAACCCGACACGCGCGGCGCATCGGTGCCTGCCTGCAATGACGGCATGACGCCGATGACATCGGCAATTTGGGCGGCACTAATATGCCCCGGCCGCAGCAGCGCCGGCGGCACACCCTTACCTAACCGCGATACATCCAGAATGGTCGACTCGATACCCACCTGGGCGGCGCCGCCATCAAGTACGAGCAGACGGGAATCATCCAGCTCGGGGAATTCGGCACGGACGTGATCGGCCGTTGTGGGCGACACCTGTCCAAACTTATTGGCCGATGGTGCAGCGACCCCGCCCTGCCCGCCTTTAAGTCGGGCAAATTGCGCCAGTAACTGCTGCGCTACCGGGTGCGACGGACACCGCAAACCAACCGTGTCTTGCCCGCCACTGACGGCATCGGGGATGCGATCGGCGCGCGGCAAAATAAGCGTCAGCGGACCTGGCCAGAACGCCTCAACCAACGCATAGGCGACGTCAGGAATGTCTTTTGCCCAATAGGCAAGGTCGGCCCCCGGTGCAAGATGGACAATGACAGGGTGATCGGAGGGCCGGCCTTTAGCCGCATAAATACCCGCAATGGCAGCGGGATTTTCAGCATCGGCGCCTAAACCATAAACCGTTTCAGTCGGAAAGGCGACCAGCCCGCCAGCGACCAGCCGACGCGCCGCGGCATCGATATCGGTAGGGCCGGCAGCTAGCGTCATGAATAGGCTAAACCCAACACGCGAGCGACGCCCGCGGCTTGTTCCCGGGCCTGATCGAGCGTTGCGCCAGTTACAGTGATATGGCCCATCTTCCGGCCTTTGCGGGCCTCGGCCTTGCCATATAAATGCAAGTGAGCATGATCGAACCCCAAAACACCGGCCCAATCGGGCTCGCGCATATTACCAGCCGCATCGAACCATAAATCACCCAAAATATTGAGCATGACCGACGCACTATGACTATGCGCCGAACCCAAGGGCAAGCCTGCCATGACCCTGACTTGTTGTTCGAACTGGCTGGATACGCAGGCGTTAATGGTATGGTGACCGCTGTTATGCGGACGTGGGGCAATTTCGTTGGCCACCAGGCTGCCGTCTTCAAGAATGAAGAACTCGACACACAAAACGCCACGGTAATCGAGTTGCCCCGCGATGCGCTGAGCGGCCTGGGCCGCTTGTGCATACAGC
The DNA here is from genome assembly GCF_003788685.1 of Pusillimonas sp. NJUB218. Classification (NCBI taxonomy): domain Bacteria; kingdom Pseudomonadati; phylum Pseudomonadota; class Betaproteobacteria; order Burkholderiales; family Alcaligenaceae; genus Pusillimonas; species Pusillimonas sp. NJUB218. The sequence continues at coordinate 104,361 of NZ_NQMK01000004.1, read as the reverse complement.
GCCTGGCGCGACTGGACGGCTACTGGGTCGACGGTGGAAACGGCCAAAATGCCATCACGGTGTTCGTTGTGCGCTGGGGTATAGACCACACAGGCATCATCGTAACCCCGTGCCATGACCACAGAAATTTCATCGGCCAGCGGCAACATGGCTTCGAGTACGCAAGGCACGCCGCCAAAGGCATCAAACGCTTCAAGCGCTGCATCGCGCGAGCTTACCCGGGCCTGGCCCTTGCCGTCGTACCCCAACCGGGCTGCCTTCAATATGCCCGGGAACAAATTGTCGGGCGCCTGGACAATATGTGCGCGATCGGTAACGGCGCAATACGGTGCAACAGGCACACCGGCTTGCGTAATAAACGCCTTTTCAAGAATGCGGTCTTGCACCACAGCGACGGCATCACCCGAGGGGCTGACGGCGCAATGTCTGGCCAAGCGACGAAGACTGTCGGCCGGAACATTTTCGAATTCAGTACTAACCGCGGCGCACAAACTACCCAGCAACTCGAGCGCAGCAGGATCGTCGTAAGCGGCCTGAATATGGCGGTCGGCAACGACCCCGGCGGGGCAGCCGGCTGCGGGGTCGAGCACGGCCACCTTGTAACCCAGGCTTTGTGCAGCGTGGCAAAACATGCGACCCAGCTGGCCGCCGCCTACCATACCCAGCCAGCTACCGGGCGGCACAGGCATGGAATGCTGAAGTGCAGTCATAAAATTATTAAACGGGTGGAACGACCATATCGCGCGCCGCCTGGGTTTGGCGGGCACGGAAGGCATCGAGTTGATCGGCCAGAGCCTTGTCGGTTGTGGCCAGACAGGCAATGGCGTGCAATGCCGCATTGGCTGCGCCGGCCTCGCCAATGGCAAAGGTCGCCACAGGCACACCTTTCGGCATTTGCACAATAGACAGAAGCGAGTCTTCACCGCGCAAATAACGCGAGGGCACGGGCACGCCAAACACCGGGACCGGCGTAAGGGCCGCCATCATGCCGGGCAAGTGGGCTGCGCCGCCTGCACCGGCAATAATGGCGCGCAAACCACGCGCCCGGGCTGCTGCGCCGTACTCGGCCATGTCGGTCGGCATACGATGCGCCGAAATCACTTGGGCTTCGTAAGCCACACCAAACGCATCAAGCATATCGGTTGCGTGCTTCATGACATCCCAGTCGCTGGATGAACCCATGATGACGCCCACAACGGGCTGACTAGAGGCAGTGTTGGCTGTGGTCATGATCAGGTCGTCAGGCGTGTCAGGGCTTCGCGATACTTGGCCGCCGTCTTCTCGACGACATCGACCGGCAAACGCGGCGCGGGCGGCGTTTTGTCCCACACCTGGGTCTCGAGCCAGTCGCGCACAAACTGCTTGTCGAACGATGGCGGGCTGGTGCCCTCGGCGTAATCGGCGGCAGGCCAAAAACGAGACGAGTCGGGCGTCAGGACTTCGTCCATCAGATGCAGCACACCCTGGTCATCCAGACCGAACTCGAATTTGGTGTCGGCAATGATAATGCCTTTGGTCGCCGCGTACTCGGAGGCTTCGCTGTACAAGCGCAGTGTGATGTCGCGGATTTTCTCGGCCATCTCCTGGCCAACTTCGCGCACGACGTGTGCAAAGTCGACGTTCTCGTCGTGTGCGCCGACTTCGGCTTTGGCTGCAGGCGTAAAAATAGGCTGGGGCAAACGACCGGCCTGTTTAAGCCCTGCCGGCAAGGCGATGCCGCATACGGCACCGGTAGCCTGGTAGTCTTTCCAGCCCGAACCGATCAGATAACCACGAGCGACAGCTTCGACCATCACGGGTTTGAGCCGCTTGACCACCATAGCGCGTCCGACTACCTGATCGCGCTCTTCGGGAAGAACGACATCTTCGGGCCGGACACCGGTACTGTGGTTAGGCACAATGTGCGCGAGCTTTTTCAACCAGAACTCGGTCAGGTCGGTGAGCACTTGACCTTTGCCGGGCACAGGATCGTCGAGAATGACGTCGAACGCCGAGATGCGGTCGGTAGCAACAATAAGCAGCTTGTCGTCACCGACCGCATACATGTCGCGCACCTTGCCGCGCGCAAGCAGCGGCAAGGACTGAATAGACGACTGAAGCAAGGCTGACATTTACTGAACTACCTGGGCAAGTTCACCGGCCGCATACTTGCGTGCCATTTCGTCGAGCGCAACCGGCTTGATTTTGCTGGCGTTGCCGGCACAACCAAATTGTTCGTAGCGCTGCAAGCAAATTTGCTTGGCGGCAATACGGGCAGGCTTGAGGTATTCGCGCGGGTCGAACTTGCCGGGGTTCTCGGCCATGAAACGACGGATGGCGCCGGTCATGGCCAGACGGATATCGGTGTCGATGTTGATTTTGCGAACGCCAAACTTGATGGCTTCCTGAATTTCTTCGACAGGCACGCCATAAGTTTCTTTCATGTCGCCGCCAAACTGACGGATTTCGGCGAGGAGTTCTTGGGGAACGCTGGACGAACCGTGCATAACCAAGTGCGTATTGGGCAAGCGCTGGTGGATTTCTTTGATGCGGGCGATAGACAGGATGTCGCCAGTGGGCTTGCGCGAGAACTTGTAGGCACCGTGGCTCGTGCCAATAGCGATAGCCAAGGCGTCGAGCTGAGTTTGGCGTACGAAATCGGCTGCTTGCTCAGGGTCGGTCAGGAGCTGGTCCATGGTCAGTTTGCCTTCGGCGCCGTGACCGTCTTCTTTGTCGCCTTGCATGGTTTCAAGCGAGCCAAGGCAGCCAAGTTCGCCTTCGACTGTGATACCCAGCTTGTGTGCCATGTCGACCACTTTACGGGTGACATCGACGTTGTAGTCGTAGTCGGCAATCGTTTTGCCGTCTTCTTTGAGCGAGCCGTCCATCATGACGCTGGTGAAGCCCAGGTTGATAGCGCCCTGGCAAATGGCGGGCGACTGACCGTGGTCTTGGTGCATGACAACGGGCAGATGGGGGTAGCTTTCGACAGCCGCCTGAATAAGATACTTCAGGAAGCCTTCGCCAGCGTATTTACGCGCACCCGCCGAAGCCTGCATGATGACCGGGCTGTTGGTTTCGTCGGCGGCCTCCATAATGGCCTGAACCTGCTCAAGGTTGTTGACGTTGAATGCGGGGATACCGTAACCGTTTTCGGCAGCGTGGTCGAGCAGCTGACGCATGGAAACGAGGGCCATGGAAAGACTCCTGTCAGATTGAATAAAGAATGGTTGTCATTTTACCCGAACAGCCGACTTCGGACGGAAGGCTTTCACGACGTGCTCATGGGTTTCGATGTAGGGGCCGCCGATCAAGTCGATACAGTAGGGCACGGCGGCAAATATGCCTGCAACCTGCGTGTTGCCCTGATCGTCTTTCAGGCCTTCGAGGGTTTCGCGAATAGCTTTGGGCTGACCGGGCAAATTAATGATAAGTGCCGCATGATCGGCCGTTTCGCGAATGACGGCAACTTGCCGCGACAAAATGGCCGTGGGCACGAACTTCAGGCTGATCTGGCGCATTTGTTCGCCGAAACCCGGCATGGTTTTTGTCGCGACAGCCAGCGTGGCTTCAGGCGTGACATCGCGACGCGCCGGACCAGTACCCCCGGTGGTCAACACCAGGTCGCAACCGACCTCGTCGACCAGTTCGGCCAGCGTACTCGAAATAAGCGCTTGCTCGTCTGGGATCAGACGGGCCTCGAATTGCGCCCCGTTGACCAGCGCCCCTTCAAGCCAACCCTGAAGCGCCGGGATACCCTGATCTTCGTAGGTGCCCGACGACGCGCGATCGGAAATGGACACAAGGCCCACCAACAATTGATCAGGATGGGTACGAACCAGTCGTTTCGCCGTCGTCATAGCAGAGCTCCTTATCGACTTTAGCCGGCGGCGCGCTGTTGCAGAACGTCCACAGCGGGCAGTACCTTGCCTTCGAGGAACTCGAGGAAAGCACCGCCACCGGTCGAGATATAGCCAACTTTGTCGGCAATGTTGTACTTGGCGATAGCCGCCAGGGTGTCGCCACCGCCCGCAATTGAAAACGCGGCGGAATCGGCAATGGCTTGCGCCACCACTTTGGTGCCGTTTTCGAAAGCATCAAACTCAAACACGCCCACGGGGCCGTTCCAGACGATGGTACCGGCCTGTTTGAGAATGTTGGCCAATGTTTGCGCCGTATCGGGACCAATATCCAAAATCATGTCATCTTCGGCGACATCGGCAGACGCCTTGACCGTCGCCTGGGCATCGGCGCTGAAAGACTTTGCGCAGACAACGTCGGTAGGAATCGGCACACCCGCCCCGCGCTTCTGCATGATGTCAATGACCGCGCGGGCCTCTTCGACTTGATCGGGTTCGGCGAGCGACTTGCCGATAGGCAAGCCCTGGGCCAGCATGAAGGTGTTGGCAATACCGCCACCCACCACCAACTGGTCGACCTTGTCGGCCAGTGCACGCAAAATGGACAACTTTGTCGATACTTTTGAGCCGGCCACAATCGCCACCATAGGACGCTTGGGTTGCTCAAGGGCCTGGCCCAGCGCGTCGAGCTCGGCTTCGAGCAAGGGACCTGCGCAAGCCACCGGCGCAAAACGCGCAATACCGTGCGTGGTAGCTTCGGCGCGGTGAGCCGTACCAAAGGCGTCGTTTACGTAAACGTCGCACAGGGCGGCCATTTTGCGCGACAAGGCCTCGTCGTTTTTCTTTTCACCCACGTTGCAACGCGCGTTCTCGAGCATAACCACCTGCCCCGGTGCAACGTCAACGCCTTCGACCCAATTGGCGACCAGCCTGACCTCTGTACCCAGCAATTCGGACATACGGCGCGCCACAGGCGCCAAAGAGTCGTCGGCTGTGACAGTGCCTTCGGTGGGGCGACCCAAATGCGAGGTCACCATGACGGCGGCGCCGGCGTCGAGGGCCATGCGCACGGCGGGAATAGACGCACGAATGCGCGTATCTTCGGTGATTTCGCGGTTGTCGTTGAAGGGAACGTTCAGGTCGGAGCGGATAAACACGCGTTTACCGGACAGCTGATTGGCTTTAACCAGGGCGGAAAGAGTTTGGACGTTGGACATGGGCGGCGGGGAAAACGAAATTGACAGATAGCGCAAGGGCGGGGAGTCCCCGCCCTTTGCAAAAGAACCAACAGCTTACTTGGCAGACATCAAGGCCACTGTGGTGTCGAGCATGCGGTTCGAGAAACCCCACTCGTTGTCGTACCACGAGCAAACCTTGACCAGGTTGCCCGACACTTTAGTAAGACCAGCGTCGACAGTAGACGATGCGGCAGTGTGGTTGTAGTCGACCGACACCAGAGGCTCTTCGCTGTAGTCGAGGATGCCTTTGAGCGGGCCGGAAGCTGCAGCTTCTTTGAGGATGGCGTTGACTTCTTCAACCGTGGTTTCGCGTGCCGCAACAAACGACAGATCGACGATGGACACGTTGATAGTGGGCACGCGCATGGCGTAGCCGTCGAGCTTGCCGTTCAGTTCGGGCAACACCAGACCGACCGCAGACGCCGCACCGGTTTTGGTGGGGATCATGCTGGAGGTAGCCGAACGAGCGCGACGCAGGTCGGAGTGATAGACGTCAGTCAGAACCTGGTCGTTGGTGTAAGCGTGAATCGTGGTCATCAGGCCGTTCACAACACCCAGTTTTTGGTGCAGTGGCAATACCAGCGGGGCCAGGCAGTTGGTGGTGCACGAAGCGTTCGAAATAACGGTGTCGGAAGCCTTCAGCACGTCGTGGTTGACGCCGTAGACAACAGTCGCGTCGACGTCTTTACCGCCGGGGGCCGAAATAATGACTTTTTTAGCGCCGCCTTTGATGTGCGCGCCAGCCGCTTCTTTGGTGGTGAAAAAGCCGGTGCACTCGAGCACGACGTCGACACCCAGTTCGCCCCAGGGCAATTCGGCCGGGTTACGGTTAGCCAAAACACGGATTTTGTCGCCATTAACGACGAGGTGATCGCCGTCGACTTCGACCGTACCTGGGAACTTGCCGTGCGCGGTGTCGTAGCGCGTTAAGTGAGCGTTGGTTTTAGGGTCGCCCAAATCGTTGATGGCCACGATTTCGATGTCGTGTTTTTTGCCGCCTTCGTAGTGAGCACGCAAAATGTTGCGGCCAATACGCCCGTATCCGTTAATCGCTACGCGAATTGCCATGGTAAATCTCCTGTTTATAAAACCTGTTCGACGGCCGCAACAACACGCTCGGCAGTCAGACCGAAATGCTTGAACAACACCCCTGCCGGCGCCGATTCGCCGTACGTGTCGATACCGACAACGACGCCTTCAAGGCCAACATATTTGTACCAGCCTGCCGTGACGCCGGCTTCGACCGCCACACGCGGAATACCTGCAGGCAGAACACTACCCTTCCAGGTCGCGTCTTGTGCATCGAAAAGCTCGGTACACGGCATGGACACAACGCGCACCGCCACGCCTTTTTCGGCCAGTTGCTGTTGTGCCGCCAATGCCAGTTCGACTTCAGAGCCTGTGGCGATAATGACCGCCTTGAAGCCATCGGCATCGGACAACACATAACCGCCACGCGCAATCGCGGCGATCGTGTCGTCGTTACGCTGGACAAAAGGCAGATTTTGACGCGACAGCAACAACGCTGATGGCCCACCTGCACGAACATTCATGCCAATACTGGCCGGACGAGATACTGATTGCGCCCAGGCCACGGCTGTTTCGGTGGTGTCGCAAGGACGCCAGACATGCAAGTTTGGAATGAGACGCAGGCTGGCGGCGTGCTCGACCGATTGGTGAGTGGGGCCGTCTTCGCCCAAACCGATAGAATCGTGCGTAAACACATGAACCACGCGCTGTTTCATGAGCGCGGCCATGCGAAGCGCATTGCGAGAGTAGTCGGAGAATGTCAGGAACGTGCCGCCGAAAGGCAGGTAGCCACCGTGCAGGGCAACGCCGTTCATGATGGCAGCCATACCGAACTCGCGCACGCCATAATTGATGTGACGGCCGAACTGCAGACCGTTTTCAGTGGCACGGACAGGTTGGGCACCCTTCCAGTCGGTAAAGTTTGAACCGGTCAGATCGGCTGAGCCGCCCAGCAATTCGGGCAGCACGTCGACCAACGCAGTAATGGCCAGCTGCGAAGCCTTGCGCGTTGCCACGGTTTCGGCGCGCTCGGCGGTAGCGCGAATGAATGCCTGAACCTGACCTTCGAACCCGTCGGGCAAGTCGCCTTTCATGCGGCGTTGGTATTCGGCCGCCAGTTGCGGATAGGCTTGGGCATATGCGTCAAAGGCTGTGTCCCACTCGCCCTGCCAAAGCTGACCCTTGACCCGGGCATCCCAACGTTGATAGATGTGAGCCGGAATTTCGAACGGCGCGTGCGGCCAATTCAGGGCGGCACGAGTGGCAGCAATTTCGTCGGCCCCCAATGGCGCTCCGTGTACTTTTTCGGAACCTTCCATGTTGGGCGCGCCTTTGCCAATCACCGTACGGCAGCAAATAAGCGTGGGGCCCTTGTTTTGGGCTGCATTCTGTTTGGCCTGTTCGGTGGCCTGGTCAACCGCCATCACGTTGTGCCCGTCTACATTACGGATCACATTCCAGCCATAACTTTCAAAGCGCGCCGGGGTATCGTCGCCAAACCAGTGCTCGACGTTACCGTCGATGGAGATACCGTTGTCGTCGTAGTAAACGATCAGCTTGGACAACTTAAGCGTACCGGCAAGCGAGCACGCTTCGTGGGAGATGCCTTCCATGAGGCAGCCGTCGCCCACAAAGGCATACGTGAAGTGGTCGACAATATTATGACCGTCACGGTTGAACTCTTTGGCCAGCAGGGCCTCGGCAAGCGCCATGCCAACTGCATTGCTCACACCCTGGCCTAACGGGCCGGTTGTGGTTTCAACGCCAGCGGTAATACCCACTTCGGGGTGGCCCGGCGTACGAGAATGCAGCTGCCGGAAGTTTTTGAGTTCTTCGATGGGAAGATCGTAGCCACTTAAATGCAGCAGCGCGTAAATAAGCATGGAGCCGTGACCGTTGGACAATACGAAACGGTCGCGGTTGGCCCATGCCGGATCGGCCGGGTTATGACGCAAATGGCGCGTCCAGAGGGCTTCGGCAATATCGGCCATACCCATAGGGGCGCCGGGGTGGCCCGACTTGGCTTGCTGGACTGCATCCATGGCCAGGGCTCGGACGGCATTGGCCAGAGATGAATCTTGAGTGGGCGATTGGCTCATTTAGTACTCGCAAAACGTGGGCATGCCCGCAAAACACTAGGGCAAACCCCAATAAATTAGCGTTGTAAAGCCCGGCATTTTAACACCGTGGTAAGAATTAACTTGTTACGGCCAAACCCGATACACTTGTCGACACCGACGTAAAGCCTGCGATTTCTGCATCCGCATCGCTTTTGATCACCTGACAACACCCACATTCATGCCACGTTTCTATTGCCCCACCCCGTTAACCGCGCAGCACACCATGGCGCTGCCCGACGCCTTGGCGCATCACGCCGTACGCGTATTGCGGCTAAAAAACAACAGCCCTATCACTCTGTTCGATGGGACGGGGGGAGAATACCAGGCCATATTGCACATCGACGGCAAGCACGCCTTCGCCCAATTGGGTGACAAAGACCCGATAGAGCGTGAGTTGCCGGGCCACATCACCTTGGCGCAAGGCCTGGCGTCCGGCGACAAAATGGACTGGATCATCGAAAAAGCCGTCGAGCTTGGTGCCACCCGGGTTGTGCCTATCGCGGCCCGCCGCAGCGTACTGCAACTATCGGGGTCACGTACCGAAAAACGCCTGCAACACTGGGAAAAAACCATACAGTCGGCTTGCGAGCAATGTGGTCGAAACCGTCTGCCCACGGTAACCGCTCCGGTTTCACTGGCCGATTTTCTGGCTAGTGGCACAGCGGGCCTGACCCTACTGTGTCACCCGCAGTCATCTACAACGCTGGCTCAGGCCGTTGCTGGCCTGACCACACCCCACATTACCTTGCTTGTCGGACCAGAAGGCGGTTGGTCCGACGAAGAAACAGCCACGGCACTGAAGCACGGCGCGACGCAGATCAGTTTTGGCGCCCGCGTACTGCGTACCGAGACCGCAGGACTGGCGATGATTTCGGCCATTAGCGCCCTGCTGGGCTGGCACTAACCGCCCAGACACCCACCGATATGCGCCAACAAGCCAGGCGCACGCAAAAAAGCCGGGGCGAGCCCGGCTTAAAAAGACTAACTGCCTGAATACGGCATGGGCGAAACGCCCGGTTCAGGGTCGGGGTGCTTACCCGCATGCTCGATGGCAAAAGCAAAAATACGCCCATTGTTGGCGGCATACTCGACCACGTCTTCACAGACCGAGGCAATAGCTTTGGCATCGTCAGCCAAGGCCGGATCACCCGAGTGCAGATTGTGGAACCACAACACCATACCCGCCTTCTGGTCGATAACGGTGTCGCATAAACAATCGTAAAGGGCGTCGAGATTGCTACCAAAAAACTCGGGGAAATCGACCGCCTTGACCACGGCACGCAATACGGCGGAGCGACTGCGTGCGCGGTCACATTCGACTACGCACCAGTTCAGCCCCAAGGCTTGCGCCTGATCGGCAAGCGCTTCCTGGGTGACTGTAGCAGCGTCAAACTGGCCGCCCTTTTTCAGCTTTTTTTCCAACGCGGTCTGAGTCATGAGTGCGCCTCTGACAAATAGTTAAAACGCATTACTTAGTCAAACCCCGGGTGTTGGCATCGACAACGGCCATTGCCGTCATGTTGACGATACGGCGAACAGTTGAGCTTGATGTCAGGATGTGAACCGGTGCATTTGCACCCAACAAGAACGGTCCTACTGCCACATTGCCACCCGCCGCTGTTTTCAGCAAGTTGTAAGCAATATTTCCTGAGTCGACGTTGGGACAAATCAACAAATTGGCTGCCCCTTTCAGGGTTGTGGACGGCAGAATACGCTCGCGCAGAGACTCGTCAAGCGCGCAATCGCCATGCATTTCGCCATCGACCTCAAGATCGGGCGCGTGTTCGTGGACCAGTTCGAGCGCACGACGCATTTTGCCGCCTGACGACGAACTGCCCGTACCGAAATTAGACCGCGACAACAGCGCGATTTTAGGTTCGATATTGACACGACGCATCTGCTGGGCCGCCGCGATCGTGATTTCGGCAATCTGCTCGGCTGTTGGATCGTCGTTGACGTGCGTATCAGCTAAAGCGACCGTACGTTCGGACAACAGCAGAATATTCATGGCCGCGTAGGTATTTGCCCCCGGCGCCTTCCCGATGACTTCATCGATAAAACGCAGGTGATCGGCATACGAGCCCACTGTGCCGCAAATCATGCCGTCGGCGTCGCCCATACGAACCATCATGGCGCCAATCAGGGTCAGGCGGCGACGCATTTCGACGCGCGCCATTTCTTTGCTGACACCGCGACGACACATCATTTCCCAGTAAGCTGTCCAGTATGTGTGGAAGCGCTCGTCCCAGTCGGGGTTAGTGACTTCGACATTCTCGCCAAGTTTGAGCCGCAAGTTAAACCGCTTGATGCGGGCCTCGAGCACGTCGGGACGCCCCACCAAAATTGGCTTGGCCAGTTTCTCGTCGACAATAATCTGAACCGCACGCAACACGCGTTCGTCTTCGCCTTCGGTAAAGACAATGCGCGCCTTGCCACCGTCGCGCACCATGGCTTTTGCCGCCGAGAACATCGGCTTCATGAAGGAACCTGAGCGGTACATGAACTGTTGCAACTGCTCGGCATAAGCTTCGAAGTCTTCGATGGGGCGCGTAGCCACACCGTCATCCATCGCTGCTTTGGCAACCGCAGGGGCAATACGCAAAATCAGGCGTGGGTCGAAAGGTTTGGGAATGAGGTATTCGCGGCCAAACGACACGCCATAGGTGCCATAAGCGGCTGCCACGACGTCGTTTTGCTCTTCTTGGGCCAAGGCCGCAATGGCATACACCGCGGCTTTTTCCATGCCGCGGGTAATGGTTGTGGCACCGACATCGAGCGCCCCCCGGAAAATATACGGGAAGCACAATACGTTGTTGACCTGGTTGGGATAGTCGGAACGGCCGGTAGCCATCACGACATCGTCACGCACTGCGTGCGCGTCATCAGGAAGAATTTCGGGATTGGGGTTGGCCAATGCCAGGATAATGGGGTCGGCGGCCATGCGTTTGACCATGTCGGGCTTAAGTACGCCCCCGGCCGACAAACCTAGAAATACATCGGCATCACCAATGACATCGCCCAATTTACGAGCATCGGTATCTTGCGCGTACCGCGCTTTTTCGGGGTCCATTAACGTGGTACGGCCCTTGTACACAACGCCTTCGATATCGGACACCCAGATATTGGACACGGGCAGCCCCAGGTCGACCATCAGATCGAGACAGGCCAGCGCGGCCGCACCAGCGCCGGACACCACGACCTTGACCTGATCAATCTTTTTGTTTACCACGCTGAGCGCGCCAATAAAGGCTGCAGCGACGCAAATGGCTGTACCGTGCTGGTCGTCGTGAAACACCGGAATGCTCATGCGCTCGCGTAACTTGCGTTCGACCTCGAAGCATTCGGGCGCCTTGATGTCTTCAAGGTTGATGCCACCAAATGTAGGCTCGAGACCAGCGATGATGTTGACGAGTTTGTCTGGGTCGGATTCGTTGATTTCGATGTCGAAGACATCGATGCCGGCAAATTTCTTGAACAGTACGGCTTTACCTTCCATGACCGGCTTGGACGCCAGTGCACCGATATTGCCCAAACCTAACACCGCAGTACCGTTGGTGATGACCCCGACCAAATTGCCACGCGCCGTATAGCGATGCGCATTTTGCGGGTCGGCTACGATTTCTTCGCAGGCGGCAGCCACCCCCGGCGAGTAAGCCAGCATCAGGTCGCGCTGGTTTGAGAGCTGTTTTGTGGGTGTGACAGCGATTTTGCCGGGGCGACCTTTCTCGTGGTACTCGAGGGCCGCTTTGCGCAGATTTTCTTCCATGATAGATCTTTACCAGAATGAACGAAGAATGACGGGTTCCCATTCTAGCCCCGCTTTCGCGACGCCGGGGCGTTGGCGAGGATTATTACGCAGAACCCGTAATAAAAATATCAGAGGTCCTGACCCGGATGGGGAAAAATACCACAGGGGTCGAACATGCCTTTGATCTGAAGATCAAGCCCCTGCGCGGTATACCAATGATCGCCAGGTTCGCCGGCTTGTTTGCCCCAGTCTTTAAGTACCGGCGGAGAAACCGGGTCGCTCAACGCCTCGAAGACCATCCAGTCGACCCACGCCAGGTCGCCGCCATGCCCCAACAACAAGTGCGACAAATTCAATACCCGCCCCGGCTCAGGCATGAGCGCATCAAGACGATACCGACCCGGCCAGTATTGGCTTTCGGCGCATTCGCGGGCAGGCGCGTCGGCGGCCAGACGAAACAGCTGCGGCACCAGGCTTTGCAGCGTCAGACTGCCCAGCGGCTGTTTGTTGTCGGCACCAAAAGGCCCGAGCACCCCGGTGGTGCCATCGGCAAGCACCACTGATGCCAACGACAGGCCCGATCGCCAGGTTTGGCCTGTCGGCCAGTTCATCAGGGTGCGGTCGGCGATACACGCCGCGACCGACAAATAACTGGGAAACGAATCGAACTGTCGCAAGCCCGCTTGCTGTAACTCGCCCACCAAGCAACCCGGCTGAACAAACCACAGGTGCTGCGCGTCGGGCATGGGCTGACATTGGGTCATTTCGCGGCCGGGGTCGATGCGCAATACGGACTGGCCAACCGGCAACGTCGGGTAATCAATACCATCAAGCACCATGATGATGCCGTACTCGGCGCAAAGCTCGCGCGCATGACGCGCATCGGCCACACCCTGAACCACCAGGCGCCCCCGACCATAACCGTCGTATTCGCCATCGTCGTAAAACGTACCGCCCACCACCCGGCGCAAACGCTGACTGAACTGGCCCCAGGCCGTTTTTGCAACACGACGCCCCGTAAAAAATGCCCGACGGGATGAAGACTCCATTGCTGATTTCCTTTGTACCGCTTTATGAGATTTAATAATGCCTTGACCCGATTCAGCGCCTACTACAGAGACCCAAAATGCCTCATCTGGCCCAGCGATGCAACGCAGTTTTGCCATTCTACGCCGTCGAATTATTCAAGCAAGCCAACGCCCTTAATGCCCAAGGGCACGACGTTATCAGTCTGGGCATTGGCGAGCCCGACTTCACCGCACCCGGCCCAGTACTCGACACGCTGAACCGCGCTTCAGCGGCCGGGCTTTCGGGGTACACACCGCCGCTGGGCCTGAGCGCGCTACGCGAAGCCATTGCGCAATATTACGGCGCCGCTTTCGGGGCGCCTGTCGACGCATCGCGCGTGGTCATTACCGCCGGCGCATCGGGCGCACTAATGCTGGCCGCCATGGCGCTGATCAACCCGGGCGACGAGGTGTTGCTGCCCGACCCGTCCTACCCGGCCAACCAGAATTTCATCATCAGCGCTGGCGGTATTCCGCGCTTGATACCCTCAACCCCCGAACAACGTTTTCAGCTGTCGGCTGACGATGTCCGCCGTCATTGGGGGCCGGCCACACGTGGTGTACTGATCGCATCACCCAGCAACCCCACCGGCACGCGCATCGCACCCGACGAACTGAAAGCACTGGTCGCCGAAGTGCGCCGCCACGGCGGATTCATCATCATGGATGAAATCTACTTGGGGTTGTATTACGGCGATCGTCCGCAAAGTGCATTAGTGCTTGATGACGACATCATCATTATCAACAGTTTTTCGAAGTATTTTCACATGACCGGCTGGCGACTGGGCTGGATGATTATCCCGCCCGACATGATCGAAGCCGTCGACCGCCTGGCGGCCAGCTTGACCATCTGCGCCCCCAGTCTGGCGCAACATGCAGCCCTGACCTGCTTCGAGCCCGACGTCATGCACATCTACGAAAACCGCCGCCTATCTTTTCAGCAGCGACGCGATTACCTGTTGCCACAGCTCGAACAACTGGGGCTACATGTGCCGGTAACGCCTGATGGCGCGTTTTATATCTATGCCGATATCAGCCAGCACAGCACCGACAGCGAAGACTTTTCTCAGCGCCTTTTAAAACAGGCGCACGTCGCCGCCGTACCCGGGCGCGACTTCGGACCGTTTCATGCCAATCGTATGCTGCGGTTTTCGTATACGTTGGGGCTCGATCGCCTTGAGGAAGCCGTCGACCGGATGCGGAAGTTTTTGGGTTAACCCAGGCGCGGCACCGGCCGTATCGGTCGGCATTCACGCCGGGCCGGTGCGGTGGCACTACTGTTCGACGGGTATACCCGAAGCCAGAGCGATTCGACGTCGTTCGGCCAGTACTTTGGCGCCGTAGCCACCATCGTTGGGGCCGGTAGCGCCCACATAACACGCCAACCCGCCTTGCACCGAACCACGACGCTTGATGCAGTCGTACAAGATTTTGGTACCGACCTGGATATTGGCCAACGGATTCAAGGCGGCATCAACCCCCTCGGCAAACTCTTCAAATTTGTCTTTGTGCACCCTTGGCATGACCTGCATCAGGCCTTGCGCCCCGACGTGGCTTTCGGCAAACGGGTTGTAGCGCGACTCGATGGCAATGACTGCAAGCACCAACTGAGGGTCGAGGTCGAGTTCGCGAGCCACACTGAAAACATTTTGAATGAGTACCCCTGCCGCCTTATGGGCAATACGATACTTACGCGCTATGTAGCTGCGCAGTGCCTGACTTTGAGCGCGGCTGACGCCAGGAATGGCATAAGAGTCGACATCGGCCAACACCTGGGAAAACGGCTGATCGATCGAGGGTTGGCCCGGCCCCTGCGCCGCAACCTCGCCGTCGACAACTGGCGGCTTAGCTTCGCCAGATTGATACTGCCCTAACAAACGATCAACGGAAAACACGCGGCCGGGCTCGGCCAACAGGTCGTCTTGCAAGGCGGCCGGACGTAAACTGGACAACAGCGCGGTGTGTACCTGCCGGGTTTGCTCGCGCAACGCGGGCACCGTCATGCTAAGCGCAAACGTAACCAGTGCAGCAAGACCCAAATAAACCGCGCACACGTGCACCAGCTCGCTGAGCTGATGTCGTAAACTTCGAAACGCACGGCCAAGCGCCGCACCCGAATTGATTTGCACCATGGGCCTTGCCTGGAGAGTCTTTTGAAATATCGTGACTTACGCGACTTTATAACGCAACTGGAAGCCAATGGCGAACTCAAGCGCATCAAGGCTGCTGTTTCCACCAAACTCGAAATGACGGAAATCAGCGACCGGGTTTTACGCGACCAAGGGCCAGCCTTGCTGTTCGAAAACGCAACGCACAACAATGCACCTGCCAAAATGCCGGTGCTGGCCAACTTGTTCGGCACACCCCGTCGGGTAGCCTTGGGCATGGGTGCTGAAGACGTCGGCGCACTGCGGGATATTGGCGAACTGCTGGCATCGCTACGCGAGCCCGAGGCCCCTAAAGGACTGCGAGACGCCTTGGCTAAGGTATCGATGCTCAAGTCGGCGCTTTGGGACATGAGCCCCAAAAATGTCAAAGGCGCTCCGTGCCACGACATTGTTCTGGAAGGCAAAGACGTCAACCTGAACGACATCCCCCTGCAGCACTGCTGGCCAGGCGACGTTGCCCCATTGTTAACCTGGGGGCTGGTCATTACCCGGGGCCCTAACGCCAAGCGGCAAAACCTGGGTATATACCGCCAACAGCTCGTCGGACGCAACAAGCTCATTATGCGGTGGCTATCGCACCGGGGCGGTGCCCTCGATTTCCGTGATCACGCCCTGGCCAACCCAGGCAAACCGTTTCCGATTGCCGTAGCGCTGGGCACAGACCCCGCCACCATCCTGGGGGCCGTGACGCCGGTACCTGACAGCCTGTCAGAGTATCAATTTGCGGGTCTGTTGCGCGGGTCGCGCACCGAGCTGACCAAAGCCATTGGCAGTGATCTGTCGGTACCGGCTTACGCCGAAATTGTGCTCGAAGGTCACATCTTGCCGGCCGACCACCCTGATGCCATGCCGTTGTCTGTTCCAGACGGCGTCACCCCACCCAAAGGCGCCGCCTACGAAATGGCACTCGAGGGGCCTTACGGCGACCACACCGGCTACTACAACGAACAAGACTGGTTTCCGGTATTTACCGTCGAGCGCATCACCATGCGGCGCAACCCGACTTACCACAGCACCTACACCGGCAAACCCCCAGACGAGCCAGCTGTATTGGGCGTCGCCCTGAACGAAGTGTTCGTACCGCTCCTCAAACGCCAACTTCCCGAGATTGTCGATTTTTATTTGCCGCCTGAAGGCTGCAGTTATCGTCTGGCGGTGGTGTCGATACGTAAACAGTACCCTGGCCACGCCAAACGGGTCATGTTTGGCCTGTGGAGCGTGTTACGTCAGTTCATGTACACCAAATTCATTGTGGTGGTCGATGAGGACATCGACACCCGCAATTGGCAAGAGGTAGTGTGGGCCATGACCACGCGTATGGACCCGGTACGTGACACGGTCCTGGTCGAAAACACACCGATTGATTACCTGGACTTTGCCTCGCCCGTATCGGGCTTGGGCGGCAAAATGGGCCTGGACGCCACCAACAAATGGCCTGGTGAAACCCAGCGCGAATGGGGCGTACCTATTGCCATGGATGACGATGTAAAAAAACGGGTCGACGCCATGTGGGGGCAGTTGGGTCTGTAATTAGTCAGCGCCCGACGTTTTGTTGCGCCGGGCCATGCGCAAGGCTTGCCAACCCAGCAAGCCGCCCAACAGCGCCCGGAATAGCCGCTTGCCAGCTTTGCCACGCCCGCGGCCCGACAACAGACCTGTAACGCTAGACACCAGAAACGGATAACGCGTCAACAGCCCCACTCCCTGCATCAGCAGGTTACTGGCCCCGCCCTCACCCAGGCCGCGCGGCAAAACACCGCGCACCAAATTGCCCGGCGACAGATCGTTGACCAAGCCCGCCGAATACTTGCGTAAATTTTGACGCTCGATAGCGGCACGCGCACGCAAGAGCTCGATACGTAATTCACGGGCCTCGGCGCGAGACATACGCTTGCTCATAGCCCCCCCTGCAAACGGTCGGAGGTGTCGCTGTCAGTCGAAGTACGGGCGGGTTCACGCACCCGAACCAGCAAATCGGCATCGCGGCGAAGTTCGTCGAGGGTGGCGGAGAAAGGCGGCGGACCATTAACCAGCGCATGACGTACCGCCCACAAAAGACCGCCCCCGGCGATAGCGTAAAGCAGCGCCAGCACACCCAGGGCCATGTAGCGGTATTCGGTAGGCCAAAAATACAGCGCTACGAGCAACGTAAAAACAAATAAGGCCAGCGTAAGACACACCAGCGCGCCGAACGCCATGGCCAGCATGCTGACCAGACGGGCGCGCTGTTCGGCCGCCTCGAGGGAAAAAAGTTCGAGGCGGGTGCGAACTGCCGAAAGAAACGTTACGGACAGATCGCTGACGGACTGACGTAATGCCATAAGGCGCGACGTCCGGCTTAGCGGCGGCTGATGAGCATGCCGATCAGCAAGCCAGTCAGGCCGGCAATACCAATAGCCTGCCAGGGGTTGTCGTGAACGTATTCGTCGGTAACGCGGGCAGCACGGCGGCCGCGTTCGAGCATGGCATCTTGAGTGTCGTAAAGGGCTTCGCGGGTGCGACGCAACGAGAGCATGGCACGCTCACGCAATTCGGTGGCCTTGTCACCGGTTGCCTGCGCAGCTTCGCGCAGCAATTTTTCAGCGTCGTCGAGACTGTCTTTGACGCTGTCGATGAACTCTTCTTCTTGCGCTTTCAAATCATTCTTAGCCATGAAACTCTCCTTGGAAAGGTTGTGTA
The DNA here is from genome assembly GCF_003788685.1 of Pusillimonas sp. NJUB218. NCBI lineage: Bacteria > Pseudomonadati > Pseudomonadota > Betaproteobacteria > Burkholderiales > Alcaligenaceae > Pusillimonas > Pusillimonas sp. NJUB218. Next base: position 86,473 of record NZ_NQMK01000004.1, on the reverse strand, counting down.
TCAGTCTTCATACTAACGCAATCGGGCCGCAAAAAATTGACAATTGTTAAAGGCCGGCAAAAAAGCTTAATTGTCATACCCGTGTTTTGGCGTCAGTCTTCTTTCTGGCGAGTGCCAAAAATGCGGTCACCGGCGTCGCCCAAGCCCGGAATAATATAGCCATCTTCGTTAAGATGACTATCGATGGACGCGGTGTAAATATGCACGTCGGGGTGGGAGGTTTCGACGGCCTTGATGCCTTCGGGGGCCGCCACCAGCACCAGAGCACGGATATTGACCGCACCCGCCTTTTTAAGCATATCGATGGTGGCCACCATCGAACCGCCCGTGGCCAGCATGGGGTCGACAATCAGTGCCAGGCGCTGCTCAAGAGAGCCGGCCAGACGCTCAAGGTAAGTTTGCGCCTGAAGGGTTTCCTCGTTGCGGGCAATGCCCACAGCGCTGACCTTCGCACCCGGCACCAGCGTTAACACGCCATCGAGCATACCGATGCCCGCGCGCAAAATAGGGACCACGGTCACTTTTTTTCCGGCAAGTTTCTCGACTTCGATTTCGCCGCACCACCCCTGAACCTGGTTAGGCTCCAGGGGCAGATCTTTGGTCGCCTCGTAGGTAAGCAGCGCCGCAATTTCTTGCGACATTTCACGGAAATTTTTAGTGCTTAAATCGGCACGACGCATCAAGCCCAGTTTGTGACGAATCAGGGGGTGGCGAATTTCATGGATGGGCATAACAGCTTCCTGCAATAAATATCGGTAATCGTTTTGTGAAAGTTTAATGCGTTTACCAGCGACCGTTGGCAACCACCCCAGCCCATCACTAATATCGAAGGGCAAATCGATCGGACGATGCCCTGATCACCGTTCGCTGAGCCAACTGATTAACGCATCGTCGAACGGCCGGATAGCCGTAGCGCGCTCGCCATTGGCCATGCTGATTATTAAGTATCGCTTACCGCTGGCCCCCAGAACATAACCCGCCACCGCTCGCACGTCGCGCAAAGTGCCGGTTTTCAGATGGGCACGCCCCCGGGCTTCGTCGGACCGCAAACGGCGTCGCACCGTACCGTCAACACCGACAATAGCCAGCGACGACATGAACTCCGGCATCATGGGCGAATTCCAGGCAGCCGTCAGCATTTGCGCCAGACCATTGGCCGTCAGCCGGGCCTCGCGCGACAGGCCCGCGCCGTTGTCGATCAGCCAGCCGCGCGTATCGACACCCTGTTCGCGCAAGACGGCCTCAGCGGCCTGGGCCCCGCGTTGGGGTGTCGCCCCGTTGCCCAACTGTTCGGCTCCGAGAGTCAGTAGCAGCGTCCGCGCCATCACATTATTGCTGTACTTGTTCACATGCCGGATAGTGTCCGACAAGGTTTCGGAGTCATGCCATGCCACCAATGCCGCGCGGGATGGCGTAACGCCATCTCGAAACCCTTTACCCAAAGTGCCGCCAAGCTCGGACCACAATGACCGGAATAAGGTTTCGAAGTGCGCTGGCTGCGTGAGCGCAACGCGGTACACACTGAACTCGCCACACGAGCCGGCTGCAGCGCCCGAGACCTGGATTGTGGCCCCGTTACCGGCAGGCACGACAACCGCCCCCACGCGAGGTGAGCCCGGACACACTTGATCTGTCCATGCGACCTCTCCCACAACCCGGATGTCGCGAGAAGGCGGATCGATTACCGTCACCCATTTCCGAGCGACCGGATCGGGCTGGAACGACAAACGGACCGCGCCCAGCCCCACCATCAACGCATCTGGACTGGCGTTGTAAGGGCGATCGGGTGCATTGTCGAAGGCGCCGGTATCGATGGCAACACGGCCAAACAGGGATCGATCAACAACGACTTCCGACAAGTTTTTAATGCCGCGCAGCCGAAGCTCGCGCAACAGTGACCAAAGCTCTTGGACAGTTAAGAAAGGATCACCGCCCGCTTTGAGATATAGCGGCCCTTTGAGGGTACCTTGGGCGTCGGGCCGGCCGTCGCCATCAGCAAAAAACGCCGTGCGCCAGCGATATTCGGGCCCCAATCCTGAAAGCGCTGTCCAGGTCGTGACCATTTTCATGACCGACGCAGGGTTGCGAGCCTGATCAGCATTAATAGATACCAACCGCGGACCATTGAGTTCCTGCACCACAATGGACACTTCGGCTTCGGCAAGCCGCGTTGCACGCCACGCCTGCTGGAGCTCGGGCGGCAGCCCCTGCCCGAAGGCCGCGCCAGCCATAAGCGCCAAGGCCAGCGCCCCTGCCCATGAAGACACCGATCGAAAACCACGCCATTTGGCTGAACTCGCCATGACTACCCCTGAAACCATGCCTGATACCCCACCGTCATAAAACCGAGCCGGTTTTACCCTTATGCGAACCGACGGAACTAACCGCCCAGTTGGCCCAACTGCAATTTTGACACAAGCGCTTAAAATAGTGGGTTACCCTTGCCCCGGCACACACCCCACCCCGTGGTTTGCCCCGGTATTAAAAACAACGCTTTTCTTTGCGCCATTACGTGACACACGACCTTGACCTGGCGGCGTTCGATTACGAGCTCCCCCCCGAACTGATTGCCCAAAAGCCGGCGGCCGAACGCACCGCTAGCCGCTTGCTGCACCTCGACAAAGCCAGCCAGCTGCACGACCGGCAATTTACCGACCTGCCCGACTTGCTGCGCCCCAATGACCTGCTGGTATTCAACAATACCAAAGTCATCAAGGCCCGGCTGCGCGGCCACAAAGAAAGCGGCGGCAAGGTCGAACTGCTGATTGAACGCATCACAGACATCAACCGGGGACTGGCTCACATCAAAGCCAGCAAGTCGCCAAAGCCGGGCACCCGGCTGCGCATCGCCGACGCGTTCACCATGACAGTAACGGGTCGCCAAGGCGAGCTTTTCGAAGTCGAGTTTCCCGAAGACGCACTAACGCTGCTTGAGCATTACGGCGCGACACCGCTCCCCCCCTATATCGAGCACGCAGCAGACAACGAAGACGACGAGCGCTATCAAACGGTGTACGCCCAGCAACCTGGCGCCGTCGCGGCACCAACCGCCGGGCTGCACTTCGACCAACCCATGCTCGACCAGCTGGCCAGCGCCGGTATCGGGCAGTGCTACGTCACACTTCATGTCGGCGCGGGTACGTTCCAGCCCGTACGGGTAGACAAAATCAGCGAACACGTCATGCACTACGAACGCTTCAGTGTCGACGCAGACGTCATTGCACGCATACGCCAGGCACGAGCCAAGGGGGGACGCGTCATTGCGGTAGGCACTACCAGTGTCCGCGCGCTCGAGTCCGCCGCTGCACTGCTGGCGTCAGACCGCCACAACAACAGCCTGACCGGCGACACCAATCTTTTCATCACGCCGGGCTACACCTTTCAACTGGTCGACGCCCTGATCACCAACTTCCATCTGCCGCGCTCGACGCTCATGATGCTGGTGTCGGCACTGGCGGGTATCGAACCTATCCGTCAGGCGTATGCGCACGCCGTCACCCAGCGTTACCGTTTCTTCAGCTACGGCGATGCCATGCTCATCGAAAGCCCACACTCATGACCGGCCTAAATTTCAAACTGCTCCACACCGACGGCCAGGCACGCCGCGGCCAAATCACGCTTAACCACGGGGTTGTTCAGACCCCAATTTTCATGCCCGTGGGCACCTATGGCAGCGTTAAAGCCATGCTGCCGCACGAGCTCGACGACATCGGCGCGCAGATTGTGCTGGGCAACACCTTTCATTTGTGGTTGCGCCCGGGCACCGAAATCATGGAAAAGCACGGTGGCCTGCATGGATTCATGCAATGGCCCAAGCCCATCCTGACCGATTCGGGTGGGTTTCAGGTATTCAGCCTGAACGGCTTGCGCAAAATTACCGAAGAAGGGGTGAAGTTCGCCTCGCCCATTGATGGCGCGCGCCTATTCCTTACCCCCGAAGAGTCCATGCGCATCCAGCGCTCGCTCAACTCCGACATAGCCATGGTGTTTGACGAGTGCACCCCCTACACCATTGACGGACGCCCCGCCACGGCAGAAGAAGCTGCGCGGTCGATGCGCATGTCTTTACGGTGGGCCAAACGCTCACGCGATGCGTTCAATCAGCTCGAAAACCCCAATGCGCTGTTCGGCATTGTGCAAGGCGGCATGTTCGAGTCGTTACGCGACGAGTCTTTAGCCGGGCTGGTCGACATCGGTTTTCATGGTTATGCCATTGGTGGCTTGTCTGTCGGCGAACCCAAAGAAGACATGATGCGCATTCTGGCGCACGTCGCCCCGCGGCTGCCCGAAAACGCGCCGCGCTACCTGATGGGCGTAGGCACACCCGAAGACCTGGTCGAAGGCGTGAGCCAGGGCGTTGACATGTTCGATTGCGTCATGCCCACCCGTAACGCTCGCAACGGCTGGCTGTTCACACGCTACGGCGACATTAAGATCCGTAATGCCCGCTATCGGGACGACACCCGCCCGCTCGACCCCAGCTGCGACTGCCACACCTGCACACACTTTTCACGCGCCTACCTGCACCACCTGCAAAAAGCAAATGAAATCACCGGTTCCCGCTTGAACACCTTGCACAATCTGCACTTTTACTTAAAGATAATGGCCGAAATGCGAGCAGCCATAGAAGCCGGTACATTTGCCCAATGGAAAGCGAAATTTCACGAAGATCGTGCCCGGGGCATCAGCTAGCCAGATATCGCTACAATAGAAAATTAACTTTATTCCCAGGAGTCATTGAATGTCCGCCACAGACACACTTGTACAGATCATCGCCCAGGCCCCCGCCGAAGGTAACGCCCTGATGGGTATGCTGCCCATCATCCTGATGTTCGTGATCCTGTACTTCCTGATGATTCGCCCCCAAATGAAGCGTCAGAAAGAGCACCGCAACCTGGTGGCCAATCTGGCCAAAGGCGACGAGGTCATCACGTCCGGCGGCCTGCTGGGTAAAGTCACCAAAGTCACCGACAGCTATATCACCATCGAAGTCTCCTCGTTGGCCGAGAAGCCCGTCGAAGTACTGTTGCAGCGAGCCTCCGTCACTTCGGTGCTGCCCAAGGGCACCATCAAATCGCTTTAAGCGCATTGCGCCTATCGTCGCCCCGGCCATTCTTTAATGCGCCGGGGCTCGTTCATGTCTTAATCACCGACTCACCATGAATCGCTATCCTCTCTGGAAGTACCTGATCGTCCTGGCCGCCGTCATCATCGGGTTTATCTACACGCTGCCCAATTTTTTCGGTGAATCTCCGGCCGTCCAGATTGCAGGTGCGAAAACATCGGTGAAAGTCGATATGGGTACGCTTCAGCGGGCCCAAGACGTCTTGCGCGCCGAGGGCATCAACGCCACGGGCGCCTATTTCGAACAAAATGGCCCGGTGGGGGCCGTTCGTATCCGCTTCGATTCGACCGACACCCAGCTCAAGGCACGCGACGTCCTGGAAAAAGCCTTTAACCCCAACCCAGCCGACCCCAGCTACACCGTCGCCCTTAACTTGCTGTCTGCATCGCCCGATTGGCTGACTGCCCTGGGCGCCAACCCTATGTACCTGGGCCTCGACCTGCGCGGTGGCGTGCACTTCTTGTTGCAAGTCGACATGCAAGGCGCCCTGACCGGCCGCTACGATGCCCTGTCAAACGACGTACGTACAATTTTGCGCGAAAATCGCGTCGAAAACTCCGGCATAGAGCGCGAAGGCCTGTCGGTTGTTGCACGTTTTGCCAACGCCCAGGCGCGCGACAGCGCCCTGACGACCTTGCGCAGCCGTCTGCCAGAAATGGCCTTCACGGCTTCTACTGCCGGTAGCACCGAAGTGCTGACCGGCCGCCTGACCGAAACCGCTATTACCGAAGTTCAGAACAACGCCCTAAAGCAAAACATCACCACGCTACATAACCGTATTAACGAACTGGGTGTGGCCGAACCGGTCATTCAGCAACAAGGCGCCGATCGTATCGTTGTTCAGTTGCCCGGCGTTCAAGATGTTGCCAAGGCCAAAGAAATCCTGGGTCGCACAGCAACACTCGAAATCCGTATGGTTGAAGACTCGCAGTCGGCCCAAAACGCACTTGCTGCGGGTACTGTACCGTTCGGGCTAGAACGCTTCGAAGACACCAACGGGCGCCCTCTGCTGCTGCGCCGCCAGGTTATTCTTACCGGCGAAAATCTTCAAGACGCCCAGCCTGGCCGAGACCAGCAAACGCAACAGCCTTCAGTCAACCTGACGCTCGACGCCAAGGGCGCGCGTATTTTCCGCGATGTCACCCGCGACAACATCAATAAACGCATGGCCATTCTGCTGTTCGAGAAAGGCAAAGGCCAGGTCGTCACCGCCCCCGTCATTCGCAGCGAAATCCCCGGGGGTCAGGTACAAATTACCGGCAGCATGAATGCCCAGGAAGCGGCCGACATAGCCCTGCTGCTGCGCGCCGGCTCGCTGGCAGCGCCCATGAACATCATCGAAGAACGCACCATTGGCCCTAGCCTCGGTGCCGAAAACATCAAGATGGGCTTTTACTCGACCCTGTACGGGTTTATTGCCCTGGCCCTGTTCATCATGGTCTATTACCACCTGTTCGGCATTTTCTCTACGCTAGGCCTGACCTTCAACGTATTGCTCTTGCTGGCAGCGCTGTCGATGCTGCAAGCTACGCTAACCCTACCCGGTATTGCGGCTATTGCCCTTACGCTAGGCATGGCTATCGACTCCAACGTACTTATCAACGAACGTATCCGCGAAGAGCTTCGGGCCGGGCTACCGCCGCAACAGGCCATTCATCAAGGTTTCGAACGCGCCTGGGCAACAATTCTCGACTCCAACCTGACCACCCTTATCGTGGGTCTGGCCCTGCTGGCCTTCGGCTCGGGTCCGGTACGCGGGTTCGCCGTCGTTCACTGCATCGGTATTCTGACGTCAATGTTCTCTTCGGTGGTGGGCGTACGTGCGCTGGCCAACCTGTGGTACGGGCGCAAACGCAAGCTGCAAAGCATTTCCATCGGCCAAATCTGGAAGCCGAAACAAGACTAAGCGCCCCCAGCAACTTAAGTATCAGGCAACGACACCATGGAATTTTTCCGCATTCACCGTACCATCCCGTTCATGCGCCACGCGTTGGTGCTGAACGCCATCAGTTTGATCACATTCTTGCTGGCCGTGTTCTTTATCGCCACGCGTGGCTTTCATCTGTCCATCGAATTTACCGGCGGCACAGTCATGGAAACACACTACCAGCAGGCCGCCCAGCTTGACCAGATCCGCGGTAGCCTGAACGACCTAGGCTACACCGACTACCAAGTCCAGAACTTCGGTACGTCGCAAGACGTCCTGATACGCTTGCCCCTGCGCGAAGGCGAGAACACCGCCCAACAAAGCGAACGCGTCTTCGAGGCACTTAAGGTTCAAAGCCCCGACGTCGAATTGCGTCGCGTCGAGTTCGTGGGGCCGCAAATCGGCCAGGAACTGGTCAACAATGGTCTTATGGCGCTGCTGTGCGTGGTTATCGGCATCATGATTTACCTGGCCATGCGGTTCGAATGGAAGTTCGCATTGGCGGGCGTTGTCGCCAACTTGCACGACGTCGTTATTATTCTCGGGGTCTTCGCCTTCTTCCAATGGGAATTCTCACTGGCTGTTCTGGCTGGTGTCCTTGCCGTACTGGGTTACTCGGTCAACGAATCAGTCGTCATCATGGACCGCATCCGCGAAAACTTCCGCAAACAACGCAAGGCCAGCGTCAGCGAAGTCATCGACGGCGCCATCACCCAGACGATTTCCCGAACCGTCATCACCCACGGTTCGACGCAAATCATGGTGATTTCCATGCTGATTTTTGGTGGCCCCACCCTTCACTATTTTGCGATGGCGCTTACCATTGGCATCTGGTTCGGTATTTATTCGTCGGTTTTTGTGGCAGCCGCTATTGCCATGTGGCTGGGCGTCAAGCGCGAAGACCTGGTCAAGCCTGTCAAAAAAGACGACCCTGCAGCAGAAATCGAAGAAGGCTAATTCTTATGGTCGTGTGCCGCTCAGTTTAATGTGCGGCCACACACGCTTACGCATGTTCTGACGCCGCGCGTACCACTACACAAAAAAATGCCCCGGTTAACAAAAACCGGGGCATTTTTTTTATTGGCGTTTCAGGCCAAGCTTACTTAGACGTAGCGTGCACTACGTAGGCCGTAACGGCTTCCATGTCAGCGGCGTTAAGCGTTGCTGCAAACGACGGCATGGTGCCCAGGCCCTCTTTAAGCGCCTTCATAACGCGAGCCGCGTCAGGTTTGAGCTCGTCGAGGTTAGGACCAATGGCGCCACTGGCACCGGCATCGGCCAATGTATGACAAACCGCACAGGCCGGTACAGCCTTGCTCATGAAGAGTTCTTTACCACGAGCCAACTGCGCATCGTCGGCCATGGCAGGCGCGCCTGCCATGGATAACGCAGCAGCGGCAACTAATGCTGCAAATTTCATTGTGTTTCCTTATTAAACGACCTTGATGGCGACCATATGGTCACGCCAGCTGTTGTTGTTGTAGCCACGATTGTTCTCAACACGGTCGGCTGGTTGCGTTTCGCCCTTGGCGTTGGTGGTGCGGCTGGCAATATTGTAGCTGCCGGGTTTTAAGTCTGCTGTCAGGGCAAACTGCCGCCAAGCATACTTACCCAGGTCGGGGCCGACAAACCGTGCCTCTTGCCAGTCTTTACCGCCGTTAACCGAAACCTCGATTTTGGTGGCTGCATCGATACCACCCATGGCCAAACCCGTAATGACAACTTTACCGGCCTTAATGGGCTTAGCAGGGTCGGAAGGCAATGTAACCCAGGACTTGGGCGGCATTTCCCAGACGGCGGGAAACTGTGGGCCGCCTTTGACGCCAATATCGGTCATGCGATAGCTGTTTTGCTGAATGCTGGCAGGGGACTGCTCTTTGGTAAAAGCCAGTTGCTTCAGGTACTTGACGTTATTTACGCCGGTGTAGCCGGGCACAATCAACCGCAATGGGCCGCCATGCGCCAAAGGCAGCGGCTCGCCGTTGATTTCCCAGGCCAGGATGGCGTCTTTCATGGCGTCTAGCGGCACCGAGCGTTCTACTTGCACCGTCTTGGGGTCGAGCCCGGCGGGGATCTCTTCACCGCCTGTACCCGTCATGTAGACCATGCCATCGGTTACACCACCCAAGGCCTCGACAACGGCGGCCACAGGTACACCCGTAAAGATAACGCAACCAGCAGCCCCAACCTGCCACTGCGTGCCGCTGGGCTTGTGTTGGAAGTACGCGCGACCATTACCCGAACACTGCAACACCATGGGCAACGCCTGAAGCCCCAGCGTTTTAAGCTGGGCCACGGTTAATTTAGCCGGCTTACCCACGCCGTTAACCTCAAGTGTCCAGCCGTCGGGGTCGGCCATGATGGACTCGGGCGGCGGACTGACGTTATTACGAATGAACAGACGGTCGAGCGGGGTAACCACACTGCTACCAAACGCATCGCGGCGCGTTTCAATAGTGTTGGCGCTATGTACGATCAGGCTATCGGCGTTTTTCCATTTGGCGTAGTCGGGCAGCGGCTTAGCCGCCGACACTGGGCCGGGATTCGATTGCGAGGCCGGTTCGGTAGAGTCAGCGCGGGCCACACCGCCTACCCCCACCCAAGCAGCCGCAGCACCTGCTGCGGCCATAACGCGACGACGCGGCACATTGATTTGTTCAGACATGACAACCTCCTTGTGTAAATCGGGAAAACCTTCACACCAGCTCAATATATCTTGGTGTTATTAGCTTATTTCCATGATGGATCCGGAACATTATAGGCACAATGGGTGACATCAACGACCCTGCGAAACCAATGACAGGGCCGCTGACATAGGTTTGGTCAACCAAATCGCCTGAAAAAATCCGGTACACGTTAAAATAAAGGGTTTTCCACTATTAATGCCCCCGGGATAAACACCCGTCACGGCTAAAATCATGCAAGAAACTCCCCTCAAGCGCATTAACCCGCCCAAAGCCGACGGCGCCACTGGCCCGCGCAAGCTGTTCATCAAAACCTTCGGTTGCCAGATGAACGAATACGATTCCGACAAAATGGCCGACGTTCTGCGCGGCGATCGCGGTCTGGAGATTACCCAAAACCCCGAAGAAGCCGACGTCATTCTGTTCAACACCTGTTCGGTGCGCGAAAAGGCACAAGAAAAAGTTTTTTCAGACCTGGGCCGCGTACAGCATCTGAAACAGCAAAACCCCAACTTGGTCATCGGTGTAGGCGGCTGTGTCGCCAGTCAAGAAGGCGAAGCTATCGTGCATCGCGCGCCCTATGTCGATGTTGTGTTCGGGCCGCAAACCCTGCACCGCCTGCCACAGCTCATCGAACAACGTCGCCGTACCGGGCGCTCACAGGTAGACATCAGCTTTCCCGAAATCGAAAAATTCGATGCCCTGCCGCCCGCCCGCATCGAGGGCCCGACGGCATTTGTGTCCATCATGGAAGGCTGCAGCAAATACTGCACTTTCTGCGTCGTGCCCTATACCCGCGGCGAAGAAATCTCCCGTCCGTTCGATGATGTGCTGACCGAAGTCGCCGACCTGGCCGACCAGGGCGTTAAAGAAATTACGCTGCTGGGGCAGAACGTCAATGCGTACCGAGGCCCTATGGGCGACACAAGCGACATCGCCGATTTCGCCATGCTGCTTGAATACATCCACGATATTCCCGGGATCGAGCGCATCCGCTACACGACCTCGCACCCCAAAGAGATGACCACCCGCCTTATCGAGGCGCACGGCAAGCTGCCCAAGCTGGTGCCCTTTTTGCACCTGCCCGTTCAGGCAGGCAGCGATCGCGTCCTGGCCGCCATGAAGCGGGGCTACACGGGTCTCGAATTCAAGTCTATTGTGCGTCGCCTGAAGGCTGCACGTCCGGGCATGACGCTCTCGTCCGACTTCATTGTGGGCTTCCCCGGTGAAACCGAAGAAGACTTCGAGCAAACCCTGAAACTCATCCGCGACGTGGGCTTCGACCAATCGTTTTCGTTCATCTATTCGCGTCGCCCAGGCACGCCTGCCGCCGACCTCGAAGACAACACCACAAAAGAACAAAAACTTGAGCGCTTGTACCGTTTGCAGGCGCTGATCAACGAACATGCCGCCGCTATCAGTGTCGACATGGTGGGCACAGTACAGCGCGTCCTTGCCGAACGGCCTTCGCGTCGCGACCCGAACGAACTGATGGGCCGCACCGAGAACAACCGGATCATCAACTTCCCCGCATCGGCGGCGCTTATTGGCCAGATGGTCGACGTCAAAGTCACACAAACCAACACCAATACGCTTAAAGGCGAACTGCACTCATGACACAAACCCGACGCGGCAAGGCCGTAACATTGCGCCTCGACGGCGACAATATGCACCTCGCCAATCTGTGCGGCCCGCTCGACGACAACTTGCGTCAAATTGCCGAGGGCTGGAATGTCTCCTTGAGCCGTCGCGGCAGTCAAATCACCGTCGAAGGCGAGCAAGCCAAGACTGCAGCCAAAGCCGTTCAATGGTTTCATGATCGGGCCGTGCATAAAGCCTTGACCATTGATGATATCCAATTGGGTCTGGTCGAACTGGGCGCAGGCCGAACACAATTGCCTGCCGAACCCGAGCCGCCCGAGCCGTTACCCGAGATCCCGCCTGTCGACGACCTGAGCTCGGACCTGGTCTTGCGTACCCGGCGCACCGACCTACGGCCGCGCACGCCCCGCCAGCGTGAATACCTCAACAACATTCTCAAGCACGACATCACCTTTGGTGTCGGCCCCGCAGGTACGGGCAAAACCTGGCTGGCCGTGGCTTGTGCCATCGACGCGCTCGAACGAGAATCAGTACAACGCCTGGTGCTCACCCGCCCCGCGGTCGAGGCGGGCGAACGATTGGGCTTTTTGCCAGGCGATCTGGCCCAGAAAGTTGATCCTTACCTGCGGCCCCTTTACGACGCCCTTTACGACCTGATGGGTTTCGAAAAAGTCCAACGCCTGTTCGAAAAGCAAACCATCGAAATCGCCCCGCTAGCCTATATGCGCGGCCGCACGCTGAACCATGCGTTTGTCATTCTCGACGAAGCCCAGAACACAACGCCAGAACAAATGAAAATGTTCCTGACGCGTATCGGCTTTGGCAGCAAGGCCGTCATCAATGGCGACCCGTCTCAAATCGATTTACCTAAAGGGCACCCCAGCGGCCTGACACATGCGCTCGATGTACTGACATCGGTGCAGGGCATTGCCACCACACGCTTCACCAGCCGCGACGTTGTGCGTCACCCGCTGGTCGCTCGCATCGTCGACGCCTACGAAAAAGCCAATGACAAGCCATCCACACCCTGATTTCAGCCTGTCGGTACAGTACGGCACCAACGCACCCGAATTACCCCGCTGGCGTTTGCGCAACTGGGTTAGAAGCGCGCTCAACAATATCTACCAGTGGGTCGAGCCCGACGCCGAGCGCGTCGAGCTCAGTCTGCGGATTGTCGACGCAGACGAAGGGCGCGAGCTCAATCACCAGTTTCGCGACAAGGCCTATGCCACCAACGTACTGACATTCGAGTACGGCATTGACCCCGAGGGCACGCTGCGCGCAGACATTGTGTTGTGCCACCCCGTGCTGCTCGACGAGGCCCGGCAACATGGCAAGCCCGTACTACATCATGCCGCGCACCTGACCATTCACGGCGTGCTGCACGCCCTGGGTTACGACCACCTCGACGACGCACAAGCCCACGAAATGGAATCCCTCGAAACCCGGCTGCTGGCGCGCCTGAACATCCCGGACCCGTATAACACCTAAGACGCACGCCGCCTGAAATCGTCACAAATTTCCGTTATGCTAGGGGCTTGATCAACTCGTCTTCCTGACAATGTCAGACTCACAACCTCCCGATACAGAACCCCGACCGGGTAAACCGGCGTCAAAATCCTTGCTGGGCCGACTGGTCTCACGCATCCGTCCCGAACCCGAAAACCGCGAAGACATACGTGCACTGCTCGAAACTGCACACGACCGTCACGTAATCGACGACGACTCGTTTTCGATGATCTCCGGCGCGCTAGATGTAGCCAACCAGACAGCGGGCGACATCATGGTGCCGCGCTCTAAAATGGACATGCTCGACATCAGCAAACCGTTGGCCGAGCTCTTGCCCGAAATCATCGAAACCGGCCACTCGCGCTTTCCAATCTACGAGAACGATCGCGACAACATTGTCGGCATCTTGCTGGCTAAAGATTTGTTGCTCACCATCACCAACCCGTCTATTGACTTGCGCCCCCTTGTGCGCCCGGCCGTGTTTATCCCCGAGTCAAAGCGGCTTAATGTACTGTTGCACGAATTCCGCAACAACCGCAACCACCTGGCCATTGTCATCAACGAACACGGTGGTACCGCAGGGCTGGTTACCATGGAAGACGTACTGGAACAGATCGTCGGCGACATCGAAGACGAGTTCGACGAAGAGGCCGAAAAAACCATCTTCCAGACAGGCAGCAACAACTGGCGAGCCATGGGGATCACCGAAATCGACGTCTTCAATCGGGCATTCAATACCACCCTGCCCAACGACGACTACGACACCTTGGGCGGCTGGATCACGGCAGAACTAGGGCATATTCCCCGCCGGGGCGACACCATCAACCGTGAAGGCCTGAACATCACCGTGGTAGGCGCCGACGCCAAGCGTGTTCTGTGGCTTAACATCCAACACGACGAAACCTCCCTGCTGACCCCCTCCGATGCGCAGTAACCTTTTCGCCGGGCTGAATCACGCCCGGCGCACCTTGCAGCCGCTACTTATTGGCGCGGCACATGCCTTCAGTTTCTCCGACGGCCCCCTGCCCGCCTGGCTGTTGCCGTATGTACAAGTGCTGACCCTTACCTTTCTGGCATTATGGGTATGGCGTTCGGGCACGGTCCGTCAGGCTGCCCTCAGCGGATTCCTTTTCGGCCTGGGCAACTTCGCGTTGGGGCTTTACTGGATCTACATCAGCCTGCATACATATGGCGGCCTGCATCCTGTGCTGTCAGGAGTGGCGGTCTTGGTAATGGCCGCCGGCAAGGCGGTATTCGTTGCGCTGGTCACTGGCCTTACCTATAAATTTTGCCGTCCGTTTCTTGCACGCTTGGCGGCACCGCGCATAAACACGGTCATCGCCAAGCCCGACGCCGCAGCGCCACAACAAGCCGAAGCGCCCGCGCTTGCGGCCCCCGCCGGCTTTTCGACGTTCCTGCTAACAGCAACCACCTGGGCCTCGCTCTGGATGCTCGCCGAATGGCTGCGTGGCACCTTGTTCACCGGTTTCCCCTGGATGAACATCGGCTACGCCCACGCCGATGGCCCATTTAGTGGCTGGGCGTCGGTACTTGGCGTTTACGGCGTAGCCTGGGTCGCAGCATTTACTGCAGGAGCCATCGCCTTACTGATGCAAGCCCAAAAATCGCCCAGCGAATCGCCGGCGGCCATGACGGTCGTTTGCGCCATCGGGCTGGTCATCGGAGGCCTTGGCCTGGCGCAAATCCGCTGGTGGCAACCGTTGGGCAACCCCATGCTGGTCAGGCTGGTGCAAGGCAATATCGAGCAATCGCTTAAGTTTGATCCGAATCATTTGCAGCAAGGTATAGACACCTACCTTCAACTGGCGGGCCTGCCCCCAAAAGAAGCCGGTGCCAACCCAGCCCTGATTATCTTGCCCGAAACGGTCATACCCTTGTTTCAGAACCGCATCGCGCCACAAACCTGGCAGCGCTGGCTTGACGTCGCCAACGCTCGACAAGCCACACTGTTAATGGGGATTCCGCTACACACCAACAATGGTGAAGATCGTTACACGAATAGCGTCATTGCATTCAACGGCTCGACACCGCTGGCCAGCCTGCAGGCGGGCACGGCAAGCTATCGTTATGACAAGCATCATCTGGTGCCGTTCGGCGAGTTCATCCCACCCGGCTTCCGCTGGTTTGTCGACGCCTTGAATATTCCGTTGGGCGACTTCAACCGGGGCCAAACCCGACAATCCTCGTTCAGTCTTGCGGGGCAACGTATTGCGCCCAACATCTGCTACGAAGACGTGTTCGGCGAAGAAATTATCGAAGGCGTACGATCGATCAACGGCACCGACCCGGGCGCCAGTTTACTGGTCAATGTCAGCAACCTGGCGTGGTTTGGCCAGTCGTGGGCATTGCAGCAGCACCTTCAAATTGCCCGTATGCGGGCACTTGAAACGGCGCGCCCCATGCTGCGCGCCACCAACACCGGCATGACTGCAGCTATCGACCCTGACGGCAAGGTCAGGGCCGTATTGACACCACTACAACCTGGCGTACTTGATGTTGAGGTGCAGGGTACTCAGGGCCTAACGCCCTATGTACGCTGGGGCAACATTCCGGCCCTGCTGCTGGCACTCTTGAGCCTGGCTACCGCCGCATTAATTGCTCGCAAGGCCAGAACTCAGTAGTTCGGTGAATGCGGCGGCAGGTACGGGTTTAGAAAACAGATACCCCTGGGCAAAATCGCAACCGATGCCTTTAAGCAAATCGCGCTGATGAGCCATCTCGACACCTTCGGCAATCACCTGCAGGCCTAATTTATGGGCCATCATGATCATGGCCTCGCACAACGCCATATCTTCAGAACCTTCGGCCAAGTTGCGCACAAATGACTGATCGATCTTCAGGTAATCGATGTCGAATTTTTTAAGGTATGACAGCGACGAATAGCCGGTACCGAAGTCATCGAGCGCAACCTGAACCCCAGCATCGCGAAACGCCAGAAGCTTTTCGGTAACAATGGGTGCTACGTCCATCAGCACCCTTTCGGTAAGCTCAACCACCAACTGGCCAGGCGGCAAGCCCAGGTCTTGTAGACGCTGCAACCATTGACGGTGATCGAGCCCTTCGCCACGCAACTGTACGGGCGATACGTTGATGCCCACATTGAAGTCCTCGAACCCCAGATTGCGCCAGGCAACCAACTGGCGAGTCGCCTCGTCGAACACCCAGTTGCCAATGCCAATAATGATTCCGTTGTCTTCGGCAAACGGGATGAACTGGGCCGGACTGACAAAGCCGCGATCGGGGTGACGCCAGCGAATAAGCGCCTCGGCTTTCGCAATGCGACCCGTCGCCAAGTCAATAACCGGCTGATAATGCAGTTCGAACTGCCCTGTTTCAAGCGCGCCAAGCAGATCTCGCGACAACTGCCAACGTTCGCGCACTGCTTCGCGCATCTTGACGTCATAGAAACGAAATTGGCTTCTGCCCGCATCTTTGGCTGCGTACATCGCCAGATCGGCATGCTGCATCAGTTGTTCCTGGTCTTTTGAATCGCCAGGGTAAAAAGCCACCCCCACACTGGCCGACACATACGCCAACTGGTCTTTCAGGCGATAGGGCTTGGCCAGCGACTGCAGCACCTGCTCGCAAATACGGCGCACTACCGCGCGGTCGGTCAGGCCACCGGTAATAATGACGAACTCGTCCCCGCCCAAACGCGCGACTGTATCGGCTTCCCGCACACACTGCGTCAGCCGACGGGCTACCTGCCGCAAAAGCTCGTCGCCCATGGCATGCCCCATACTATCGTTGACCTCTTTGAAAAAATCCAGGTCAAGGAAAATAAGTGCGACCTCTGTTTTTGAACGATTCGCCCGGGCCAACTCGATGGCCAGACGGTCTTCGAGCAGCTTGCGATTAGGCAACCCCGTAAGGAAATCGTAATTAGCCTGGCGCCAAATGAACTGCTCGTTCTCTTTTTTGGTGGTGATATCGGAAAAAACACCGATACGACACCGTACCGAACCATCGTCGTTGTAAGACGTATTGATCACCAGACTTTCAGCGTATTCTTCGCCATTTTTACGGCGATTCCAGATCTCCCCCCGCCACTTGCCGGTTTTAGCCAAGTGCCCCCACATCTCGCGGTAGAAGGTTTCGGGGTGACGACCGGAACTAAGAATATTGAGCCGTTGCCCCAAGACCTCGTCGAGGGAGTACCCGGTGATGTCGGTAAACGACGGATTAACCGTAATGATGACGCCATTAGAGTCGGTAATGACCATGGCTTCGCTGCTGTGCTTGTACACCAACGACGCCAGATGCGCCGATTCGGCATCTGCCTTGCGCTGAGTGATGTCAAGCATCAAACCGACCAATGCCACCTGCCCGCCAAACACCATGCGCGAACAATACACCTCGACGTCAATAAAAGAGCCGTCTTTTTTCAGTGCCTTGCGCTCGTAGTGAAACTGCGAGATATCGCCCAACATCGTCCGCTTCAGGTGGGCCTCGACCAAGTGCTTTTCGTCGTGGGCCACGATATCGAACAACGACATACGCTGCACCATTTCGGCACGCGCATACCCCAACATATCGAGCAACTTGGCATTGACGTATAAAAACCGACCCTGATAAACAACGTAAACGCCCACCATGGCATTTTCGGCCAGCCCTTTGAAAAGGGAGCCTTCTTCAGACAGCGGGTCGGTACACGTGGGGGGCACCTGCATAAGTAGCTCTGACATAACCAGGAGAAACAGAAAGATTAACCCTTAATTATGAAGGAGTAATGATTCATTCGCTTGTCATTGATCAACGCATATGCAAACAAATTCCCGCCCCAAGCAAAACCACCGTGACAACACCATCGTCGCCCTGATACCCAGTCGCTCTCAGCTGTACTTAGCGCCATAAAGATCCGCCGCTCTCGAAACAGAGGTTTCTCTCAGACGGAGCCAAAAATATTGGCCTCGACGAAAAAAATAACGCTTTTTTAAAAAATTTTAGCGAATCGACTTGCACAACAAAAAAAACTCGTGCATAATTTCACTTCTTTGCAGGACAGCACCAAGTTCTAACGAAAGTTAAACAAAGTACTGACCGGTTTTAGGGGGTATAGCTCAGCTGGGAGAGCGCTTGCATGGCATGCAAGAGGTCAGCGGTTCGATCCCGCTTACCTCCACCAAAAACCCGCAAAGAACGCGTAGTAAAATTTTATGTTATACTGCGCAACGCTAAAAACGTCCTGTCCCCTTCGTCTAGAGGCCTAGGACATCACCCTTTCACGGTGAGTACAGGGGTTCGAATCCCCTAGGGGACGCCAAAATTTTTTGGCATTGGTTAGACACCAAACCGCTGCGGAGCGGTAGTTCAGTTGGTTAGAATACCGGCCTGTCACGCCGGGGGTCGCGGGTTCGAGTCCCGTCCGCTCCGCCAAAAAATTCCAAAGCCCTGCATTGAAAAATGCAGGGCTTTTTGTTTGCGCGAAGCGTTTTCGACCAACCTGGGGCTGGTCGATTTCGAGCGTTCCGCGCCAGCGACTAATCGGTCGCCACCTTATCCAGCAACGTCATCAACAACCTGCGCTCATTCGCCGTCAGCTTCGAAGCAATCATTTTCTCGTAGCCACGCGTCAGCGTATTCAGGCGACTCAACTCGGCATACCCTGCTGGCGTGACTGCCAGCGCATAACTGCGTCGGTCTTCGGGTATGGCCTGTCGCTCGACATAGCCCAACGACTCCAGCGAGTCGATCACTTTCACCACACCCGCACGGGTAATACCCAGCATTTCGGCCAGCACCGTTTGGTTAATGCCCTGCTGTGTGGCCACAATACTTAGCGCCGTCATGCGGCCGGGTGTAAGGGAGTCTGGACCGAGCACCCGGAACAGCACTTCGTAAGAACGTACTTGCGCCCGCTTGATGGCATAGCCCAGCGAATCGCGTTGCAAATCAACGTACGTGAGCGGCGGATCGAGTTCGGTCGTTGGCGCGCCGTCATTGGAGATATTGTCGTTAACCAAGGGTTTGCACTTATAGAAGAGATTTCGTCAAATATATAACATAAGTTCATTGTTAACCGCATTAACAATATACCGCTTTACCCACATAAAAACAGCACCAGGAGACAAACCATGAAACTCAAAAGCGCAGTCGCGGTTGCCCTTGCCTCGGCATTTTTGTCGCAGGCCGCCTTGGCCGACATCAATATCGGTGTCAGCACATCGCTGACGGGCCCCGGCGCATCGTTGGGCGTACCTGTACGTAATGCCACCACGCTATGGCCGGCTGAAATTGCCGGCGAAAAACTCGTGGTGACCATTTTGGACGATGCCGGCGACCCGACCTCGGCCACCAAGAACGGCTGGCGCTTTGTAGAAGACAAGGTTGACCTGATGGTGGGCGCGGCCAATACACCGGCCACCATTGCACTGGCTCAAGTGGCCAACGAGGCGAAAGTACCCCAGTTGTCGCCCGCGCCCGCCGAACTACCCGAAGGCAAGGACTACTGGACATTCCGCGTCGTGATGCACGCCAAATACTACACCGACGGCTTGCTCGAACACATGAAAGCCAACGGAGTCAAGACCCTTGCGTTCCTGGGGCTGTCTGATGCCTATGGCGAATCGTATCTGCAAGCCTTTAAAGCAAAGGCAGAGGCCGCTGGTATCAAACTAACCACCATCGAACGTTTCACACGCGCTGATAACAGCGTGGCCGGCCAGGCCCTGAGCGTCGTCGCGGGCAACCCCGATGCGGTCGTGGTAGTTGCCGTAGGCGGCGGTGCTGCACTGCCCCAAAAAGCACTGAAAGAACGCGGCTACCAAGGCAAAATCTATCACACCGCAGCGTCCGTCTCGCCCGACTTCCTGCGTCTTGCCAGCAAAGACGCCCAGGGCGCTCTGGTCAGCTCCGGTCCCGAACAAGTCGCCGAGCAATTGCCCGACAGCCACCCCGGCAAGGCCAACGCCGTTAAGTTCGTGAAAACCTACGAAGACAAGTTCGGTGCCGGCACCCGCACCCAGTTTGCTGCTCACGTTTACGACTTCGCCCTGATCCTGGAAAAAGTTGTACCTGTCGCGCTAAAAACCGCCAAGCCCGGCACGCCAGAATTCCGCACGGCGCTGCGCGACGCACTCGAAAACTATGGCGAAATTGCCACTACCAAAGGCATGCTCAAGTACACCCCTCAAGACCATTGGGGCTTTGGGCCCGACGCACGGGTGATCATCACACCCAATGGCAACGACTGGAAGCTGTCCAACTAAAACCCGAGGTCTGCGCTTCTTCTAACCCCGCGCAACACATGGTGTTGTGCGGGGTATTTCAGCAACATCCTCCCTGGTATCACCATGAACTCCTTCCAAATCAGCGCAATTCTGATTCAGGACGGCATCACGACGGGCGCTATCTATGCGCTGCTCGGTATGGCGCTGGTCCTGGTCTTTGCCGTTTCGCGCGTCATGTTTTTTGCGCAAGGCGAATTCGTCGTCTATGGCGCGTTGTCTTTAGCGTGGCTTAACACCGGCAAAGTGCCCGGCACGGTGTGGCTGCTGGTTGGCATGGCCTTGCTGGCCGGCCTGTTCGACGCCCTCGAAGCACATCGCGACCGCGACTACCGCCAGATCGGGCGGATTGCACTGTCGCACGTGGTTGCCCCGTTAGCACTGGCAGCGCTTACCGTATGGGCGGCATCCAGCCAATTGCCCTTCTTCTTTCAGTGCCTGATTGCGCTGATCATTGTGACCGCCCTGGGTCCGCTTATTTACCGCCTGGTGTATCAACCCATGGCCAACGCCAGCATCCTGGTGCTGCTGATTGTCTCGGTTGGCATCCACTTTGTTCTGGTCAGCTTTTCTCTTATTTTCTTCGGCGTCGAAGGCTATCGTACGCCGGTATTCTGGGATGGCTCGATCAGCCTGGGCTGGCTGCGCATGAACGGCCAAAACGTCATCGTCGTGGCCGTCGCGACCTTACTGATCATCGCACTAGCGGTTGTGTTCAGCCGCACCCTGTGGGGCAAGGCGCTGCGTGCCGCGGCCTCAAATAACGTCGGTGCGCGGTTACTGGCCATTTCAGTCTCGTTTTCGGGCAAGCTGTCCTTCACCATTGCCGCCTTTATCGGTGCGCTGTGCGGCATGCTCATCGCCCCCATCGTCACCATCTACTACGACTCAGGCCTGCTCATTGGCCTAAAGGGGTTCGTCGCTTCGATTTTTGGGGGGCTGGTCAGCTATCCCATGACGCTGGTCGGCGCACTGGGCATAGGCATCGTCGAGTCTTTTTCGTCGTTCAAGGCCAGTGCTTATAAAGAAGCTGTTGTTTTCCTGCTGGTCGTCCCCGTGCTGCTGTGGTTGTCACTACGCAGCGGTACTCACGAGGAGGATCACTAATGAACCGCCTTACTCTGTTGATCTGGCTGCTTATTGCCAGTGTGCCCTTCCTGCCCGTCCCCGACTTCTGGATCACGCAAGCGAACTATATTGGCCTGTATGCCCTGGTCGTTGTTGGACTGGTCTTGCTTACCGGCATTGGCGGCCTCACGTCGTTTGGCCAGGCGGCCTTTGTAGGTATCGGGGCGTACGCAACCGCGGTACTCTCGACCCAGTATGGGTTGTCGCCCTGGGTTACGCTGATCGCCGGCTTGCTGATTACCGGGGGCAGCGCCTACATTATTGGCGCCATTACCTTACGCATGTCCGGCCATTATCTGCCACTGGCTACCATCGCCTGGAGCATTGCGCTGTATTACCTGTTCGGCAGCGTCGAAGGGCTGGGCAAGTACGATGGCATTGCCAACTTGCCTTCCATCGCCTTGTTTGGCGTCGATCTGGACAACGGGCGTGCCATGTACTGGCTGATCTGGGCGTGCCTGGGTATCGGCTGCTGGGCCATGCTCAACCTGCTGAACTCCCGCCCGGGGCGCGCCATCCGCGCCTTAAAAGGCGGCGTGCAAATGGCCGAGTCCATGGGCGTCAACACTGCCCGCATGAAAATCACTATTTTCGTCATTGCGGCCCTGTTTGCGTCCGTGTCGGGCTGGTTGTTTGCTCACCTGCAACGCGCCATCAACCCCACGCCCTTTGGGCTGACCTTCAGCCTTGAATACGTCATCATGCTGGTCGTTGGCGGGATTGGCAGCGTGTGGGGCGCCATACTGGGCGCCGGTGTGGTCAAGTTGTTGCAAGACCAACTACAAGTCCTTATGCCCGCCCTGTTCGGCACCGCCGGTAATTTCGAATGGCTGGTTTTTGGTCTGATCCTGATCTTGTTACTTCGCTTTGCCCCCGACGGCATGTGGCCCTGGTTTACCCGCCTGCTGCCACGCAAGACACCGCCCCCGCTGGCCAAAGCCCCCACCCTGCCACGTCGGGCGCCCACAGCCAAAGGCACGCCGCTGCTCGACGTTCAAGGGGTGCGTAAAAAATTTGGCGGCCTGGTCGCCGTCGACAACGTCAGCTTCCAGGTTAAAGCCGGCGAAGTCGTTGGTCTGATCGGCCCCAATGGGGCGGGCAAGTCAACAACCTTCAACCTCGTCACCGGCCTGCTGCACGCCAACGAAGGTACCGTATCGTTCATGGGGCAGCGTATCGAAGCGCAAACCTCGCGCGAAATTGCCGCCATGGGCGTTGCTCGCACGTTTCAACACGTCAAGCTGATTCCCAACATGACGGTGCTCGACAACGTCGCCCTGGGCGCCCATCTGCGTGCCAATGTCGGTGTAGTGTCGGCAACCTTGCACACCGATCGACGTACCGAAGCCTCCATTCTGCAAGAGGCTGCTCATGCCTTGAAGCGTGTCGGCCTGGAAGCGCATATGTACACCGAAGCCGGCAGCCTGGCACTGGGCCAGCAACGCTTGCTTGAAATTGCACGGGCCCTGTGTTGCGACCCGGTGTTGTTGCTCCTTGATGAGCCGGCGGCGGGTCTGCGCGCCTTCGAAAAAGAAGCGCTGGCCAAACTGCTATCCAGCCTGCGTGACGAAGGCATGGGCATACTGATCGTCGAGCACGACATGGAGTTTGTGATGCAGTTAACCGACCACATCGTGGTCATGGTGTTTGGGCAAAAAATTGCCGAAGGCCCGCCAGCTACGATACAAACCAACCCCGCCGTACTCGAAGCCTATCTGGGAGGTGTCGAATGAACACAACGACGCCCATTCTTGAAGTCAGCAACTTCAATGCCGGTTACGGCAAAGTCACGGCACTGCACGGCGTCTCGCTCAAGGTGTCCCATGGCAGCATCGTCACGGTCATCGGCCCCAACGGGGCCGGCAAGTCCACCTTGCTCAACGCCATCATGGGCGTCATTCGCAGCACCGGAGACGTCCATTTCGAAGGCCAGTCGCTGGCGCGCAAAAACGTTGAGGCGCGCGTCATGGGCGGGATGTCACTGGTGCCTGAACAGCGCGCGCTGTTTGCCGACATGACCGTACTCGACAATCTGAAACTAGGCAGCTTCCGGCGTTACCGCGCACGCGAAAGCCAACCCATGGATCAGCTCGACTGGGTATTTTCGCTATTTCCCCGGCTTAGCGAACGTGCCAGCCAACTGGCCGGTACGCTTTCGGGCGGCGAGCGCCAGATGCTGGCCGTCGGGCGCGCGCTTATGGGCAAGCCCCGGTTGCTCATGCTCGACGAACCCAGCCTGGGCCTGGCACCGCGAATCGTCAAAGAGGTGCTGGAAGTGGTCGGCAGCCTGCGCGAACACGGTGTTTCAACCCTGCTGATCGAACAAAATGCCCGCGCCGCATTGCGACTGGCCAATTACGGCTACGTACTTGAGAACGGGCGCATTGTGCTAGAAGGCAATGCCAACGAATTAGCCAACAATCCGAAAATCGCCGAAAGCTACCTGGGCATATCCGCCTCGAAGAATGCCACGTCGGCCACGGCGTAAAACTCATTTAAAGGAAAACCTCATGACTCAAAATACTAACCCCGAAGTCCTGGTCAAAGTCCAGATCGAAGACGAGATCGCCACCCTAACCCTGAACCGTCCGGAGAAACGCAATGCCCTGAGCCTGCGCGTTGTCGAACAACTGCGTCAAGCGTTCGAAAGCCTGCCCGACTCCATTCGGGTCGCCATTCTGGCAGGCGAAGGGGTGCATTTTTGCGCCGGCCTTGATCTGTCGGAGCTTTCTGAAACCACAACCGCAGAAGGCGTTCAGCATTCTTTCAAATGGTACGACGCCTTTTCAAAGATCCAGTTTGGCCGATTCCCAGTGATTTGCGTCATGCAGGGTGCCGTCGTGGGCGGAGGGCTGGAACTGGCTTCAGCCGCCCACGTTCGCGTCGCTGACGACACCACCTACTTTGGCTTGCCCGAGGGACAGCGCGGTATTTTCCTGGGCGGCGGCGGGTCCGTACGTGTCTCCAAGCTCATCGGCTTTTCACGCGTCACCGAAATGATGTTGACCGGACACGTGCTCGACGCCAAAGAAGGTCTGGCCATTAACCTGACTCACTACGTCACCCCCCAGGGCCAGGCCATGGAAAAGGCGCGCGAACTTGCCCGCAAAATAGCCAGCAACGCACCGCTGTCAAATTTCGCTATCATGAATGCTTTACCCCTTATTGCCGAGCAACCCATGTCGCATGGACTGTTCACCGAGGCCCTGATGGCCTCGATCACGCAAGGGGCCCCCGAGGCCAAAGAGCGCGTCAATGCCTTTCTTGAGAAACGCGCCGCCAAAGTCAGCCTGGGTTAAGCAGGACGAGGAGACAAACCATGACCACAGATAACGCAGCATTTCGCGCCCTTTCGTTGGGGCCCCACGACGCCAGTCTCGAACAGCGCCCTGACGGCAGCATGATCATGCGCAGCACCGACCCGCTGCAAGATTACCCGCGCTGCTACACCGAACCTTTATTGCACTGGGCCGCCGAGCGCCCCGACGCCACATTGCTGGCGCAGCGCGACAAGCAGGGCCAATGGCGCCATTTAACGTACAAAGACGCTGTAAAACGTATGCAGCATCTGGGTCAGGCCTTGATCAACCGGGGCCTGAGCGCCGAACGACCGCTCATGATCTTGTCCGAAAACAGCATCGAGCACGGCCTGCTGGCGTTGGCCGCACAACACGTTGGCATTCCGTTCGCGCCCATTTCACCCGCCTATTCGCTGCTGTCGAAAAGCGCCGAGCGCGTCCGACATGCTGCCGATCTGCTCACGCCCGGCGCAGTTTTCGCCTACGATGCCGCCCGCTACGAACACGCCATTAAAATCGCCATCCCCGAAGACGTCGAACTGATTTTTGTTGAAGGCAGCATCGAAGGCCGCAAATGCACACCGTTCAGCGCGCTTGAGGCCACCGACGTCACCGATCAGGTCGACGCCGCGCATCAGGCCATCACCGGCGACACCATCGCCAAATTTCTGTTTACCTCAGGATCGACCAAGCTGCCCAAAGCGGTTATCAACACCCAGCGCATGGTCACCAGCAACCAGCAAATGCTGCTGCAGTGCTACCCCTTCCTGCGCGAAGAAGTCCCGGTACTGGTCGACTGGATGCCCTGGCACCACACGGCCGCCGGCAACAACAACATCGGCGTCGTCATTTACAACGGCGGCACGATGTATATCGACGAAGGCAAGCCTACGCCTGACGGCATGGTCGAAACGCTGCGCAACCTGCGCGAAGTGCCGTCAACCATGTATTACTCGGTGCCCAAAGGGCTTGAAGTACTGGCCCACGAAATGAAACGCGATCCGGTGCTGCGCGAGTGCTTCTTCCGCAAAATGCGCCTGATCTTCCCGTGCGGCGCCGCCCTGCCCGCGCCGCTGAAGAAAACCATCGACGAGTTGGCCATTCAAACCGTCGGGGCGCGCATACCCATGACCACAGGTCTGGGCATGACCGAAAGCGCACCGTTTGCCATTTCGGCGCACGTGCCCAACTGGCAGGCCGGCGTCATTGGCATTCCGGCACCGGGGTGCGACGTCAAACTGACCCCTTGCGGCGACAAAACCGAAGTCCGTTACCGCGGTCCCAACATTACCCCGGGTTACTGGCGTCAGCCCGACCTGACCGCCGAAAGCTTCGATGACGAAGGCTTTTTCTGCAGCGGCGATGCCGCCATCATGATCGACGACAGCAACCCCAGCGCCGGCCTGCGTTTCAATGGCCGTATTGCCGAAGACTTCAAGCTGATCAGCGGTACCTGGGTCAACGTCGGGGCCATGCGCTCGCAAATCATCGCCGCCGGTGCGCCCTATATTCACGACGCCGTCATTACCGGCCACGACCGCGACGAGTTGGGCATGATGATTTTGTTGCTGCCCACCGCCTCGGCGCTGTCGCCAAACTTGGCCGAGGGTGCGCCACTGGCCGAAATTGCCGACAACCCCGACGTCAAGGCCTGGGCCCAACACTTGCTAAACCAGCTTGCCGCACAAGGTACCGGCAGCTCGAACCGCGTTGTGCGAGCACTGCTGCTGCGCGACCCAGCCCTCATGGAGCTGGGCGAAATGACCGACAAAGGGTCGATCAACCAGCGCACCATGCTTAAAACCCGCGCTGCGCTGGTCGAAAAACTTTATGCTACACAGCCTGACGACGACCAAGTCATGCTGGCTCAACCCCATTCTGTAACTGCCTGAAAGGACGCTGTATGACCGAGCAGAAGCCCCTCGTTGCGATCGATATCCACATCCACGCAACAGTCTCGACCCGCAACCCGCCCGACGAAGTGGCCATTGCCTTCGACAAGGCCATGGCCGAGTACTTCAAAGAAAAAATGCCCCGCCCCACCATCGAAGAAACGGCAGCCTACTACCGTGAACGCAACATGATGGCGGTCATTTTCACGGTCGACACCGAGCGGGCCAACGGTCAGGTCCGTATCTCGAACGAAGAAATCGCCGAAGAAACAGCCAAGCACAAAGACGTGTTGATTCCGTTTGCCAGTATCGACCCGATGCGCGGCAAAATGGGGGCCCGCGAAGCCCGTCGCCTTATCGACGACTATGGTATTCGCGGTTTCAAGTTTCACCCCTCGGCGCAAGAGTTCTACCCCAACGACCGCGCCGCCTACGACCTGTACGAAGTCATTGCAGAGGCCGGACTACCCGCCATTTTCCACAGTGGTCAAACAGGTGTCGGCGCACGCATGCGTGGCGGTGGCGGCGTACGCTTGAAGTATTCCGACCCAATGTTCCTTGACGATGTGGCTGTCGACTTCCCTGACATGCCGATTGTCATTGCCCACCCTTCGTTCCCATGGCAAGAAAACGCGCTGGCTGTGGCCACACACAAGCCTCAGGTCTACATCGACCTGTCCGGCTGGTCGCCCAAGTATTTCCCGCCCATTTTGATCCAATACGCCAACACCATCCTGAAAGACAAAATGTTGTTCGGCTCCGACTTCCCCGTCATGACGCCCGATCGCTGGCTCGAAGACTTCGACAAGATCGGCATCCGCGACGAAGTCAAACCTCTCATCTTGCGTGACAACGCCGTGCGCCTGCTGGGTCTGGACAAAGACCCGGTCTATGGCCGCTACGCACGCCTCAAGCCGCCTACTCAAGACGGCTGCTGCTAAGGAAAAACACCATGGAAATGAAAGATACCCCTGTACTAATTACCGGTGGCGCGTCGGGCTTAGGCGAGGCCACTGCCGAACGCCTAGCCGCGCAAGGCGCCAAAGTCGCCATTCTTGATATTCAAATGGATCGCGCTCGCGACGTGGCCACTCGCTTAGGCGGCCTGGCCATCGAATGCGACGTCACCAGCCCCGACAGCGCACAAGACGCTATTGCCGAAGCCCGCTCGAAACACGGCGTGGCCCGCGTGCTCGTCAACTGCGCCGGCGCCGGGACGGGCAAACGTGTGGTCGGCAAGAGTGGTCCCATGCCGCTTGAAGACTTCACCAAAATCGTCAACCTGAACCTGGTAGGCAGCTTCAACATGACACGCCTGGTGGCGGCCGACATGATCGCCAGCGACCTCATTGGCGAAGAGCGCGGCGTTATCCTGTTCACCACTTCGGTTGCGGCCTACGAAGGGCAAATCGGTCAGGCTGCCTACGCGGCCTCCAAGGGTGGCCTGGTGTCATTGACGATCCAGCTGGCTCGCGAATTCGCGCAGTTTGGCGTGCGTGTCATGTCGATTGCACCCGGCATTTTCCTGACCCCGTTGCTCTACACCGCCAGCCCCGAGGTCCAGGAATCTTTGGCTAACTCCATCCCATTTCCGCATCGGCTGGGCCAACCCTCCGAGTTTGCCGATCTGGCCAGCCACATCATCAGCAACCGTTACCTTAACGGCGAAGTCATCCGCCTCGACGGCGCAACCCGTTTGGCACCACGCTAACCATGCTGCACTACACGCCCCCTTCGCAAGACCTCGCCTTCATACTGAACGATGTTCTTGACGCCAATGCCGTACTATCGGCGCTTCCTCGTTACAGCGGGGTAAGTACCGACGTACTGCTGCAAATTGCCGACGAAGCGGGGCGTTTTGCCGCCGAGCAGGTGCTGCCGTTAAACCACGCCGCAGACCAATCGGGTTGCACTTGGGAAAATGGCAAAGTGCAGACGCCCCCGGGCTTTAAACAGGCCTATGCTAAATATTGCGAATTGGGTTGGCCCTCGATGTGCGCCGACGAAGCCGACGGGGGGCAAGCCTTACCCCGTTTGGTATTCAGTATCACCAACGAAATCCTCTCGGCCGCCAGTCATGCTTTTGTCATGTATGCGGCCATCCATCATTGCGCATCGGCCTGCCTGCGGCATAGCGCAACCGAAAGCCTGCAACGCCGTTGGTTGCCCTTGCTGGCCACCGGCGAAGTCACCAGTTCCATGTGCATGACCGAGCCTCACGCCGGATCCGACATCGGGCTACTAACAACGCGCGCAGAGCCTGCGCCAGACGGCAGCTACCTAATTTCCGGACAGAAAATTTTTGCCAGCGGCGGCGACCACGATCTGACCGAAAACATTGCGCATCTGGTACTCGCTCGCATCGCTGGCGCCCCTTCCGGGTCACGTGGGCTCAGCCTGTTCCTGGTGCCTAAAATACTCGACAATGGCCAACCCAACCCCATTTTTTGCGATGGCATCGAACACAAAATGGGGTTGCACGGCAGCGCCACATGCAGCTTACGTTTCGAGTCGGCCCAGGGCTGGCTGGTCGGCGAGCCCAATAAAGGGCTGGCCGCGATGTTCCCCATGATGAACGAAGCCCGGTTGCTGTCCGGCCTTCAGGCCCTGGGCATCAGCGACCTGGCTTTTCAGAACGCGCTAGCTTACGCCCAAGATCGCAGACAAGGTCGCGCCGCAAACAAAGGCCAACCCGCACCCATCATTCATCATCCCGACGTGCAGCGTATGCTGCTCACGCAAAAGGCATTTATCGAGGGTGGGCGCACCTTTGTACACTGGGTGGCCTTGCTTATCGACCAGGCCGACTGGGCCACCGACGCCCAAACCCGCCAAGACACAACCGACCTGGTCGGGCTACTCACGCCCATCATCAAAGGCTTTCTGACCGAAAACGCACAAACCTGTACCTACAACGCGCTACAGGTGTTCGGCGGGCATGGCTTTATTGCCGAAACCGGTATCGAGCAACTGGTGCGCGACGTACGCGTAACGACCATTTACGAAGGCACAACCAGCATTCAGGCGCACGACCTGCTGACGCGCAAAGTGCTGGCCGACGACGGCCGTCGGCTGGGCTTACTACTAAACAATATTCGAGACTGGGCAACATCACAAGCTCCCGAGCATGCCTGCTTTACCGAAGCGGCCCTGAATACAGCCGCCAAACTCGAAGCCGCGACCCAGCTGCTGGCAACGCGCTACAGCGAGGATACCGAACTGACTTTGCAAGCCAGTGTGGCTTATTTGCGCTTGGCTGGGCATAGCGTTCTGGCCTATGTGTGGGCGCGCAACGCTGTCGCCGCAGCCCAGGCCCCTGCTGCAAGCCTGTGGCATAAGGCAAAAATCGAGACCGCGCGGTTTTACGTCGAGCAATTGCTGCCCGAAGTCGACCAGCTAATGGCCGCCATTCAAGCGCCAGCGCGGCCATGGGCCGATGCGCTAGCCGCCTGAACGGGATCAGCCGACTCTAATTTACCTACCCACCGGGCCATGGCCGCCCCATCAATGTTTGTGCGCGCCCGTCACCCGGCTGGACCCTACGTCGGCCTATTTAAAGTAGGCCTTGAATTCGTCAGGTACGCTAGCGCCCTTAATGCCGCCATCTTCGGTGTACTGGGCCCACGCGCGCAGTTCGTGGCCCGTGGCTACCAGGCGGTCTCCGCATTTGACGGTGTAGGGCACACGAAAACGGCGCTCGGCCCATTCAATTTCGCCAGCCTCAATCGTAATTACATCGTCGTACGCGCCGGGCGAACGGAACTGGGCACCGACGTCGACCAACGGTGTAACGCCCTTGAGCTTGTGGCGGATGTCGCGCTGGCTTAAGCCACGACTACGCAGCAAGCCCTGGAACGTGCAATCGAACCAGTAAAAATAGTTGGGATAAAACACGATTCCGGCTTCATCACAATCACCCCATTCGATGGTGACCTCTTTCGTGTACAAACTCATGCGTCAAATCTCCGCCAGGCAAAAGGCATGATGATAGCGGGTAACTTTGCCCGACGTCATTTTTACATTTATTTACCAATAGGCAAGCAAGCCGATCCACGCGCGTTCGAGCCCAAACTAAATGAAAAATGAATGAACTTGATTGAATTTAATTTATTTTCAAGACAAATTAGCCGAACTTAAAAAATCACCCCCCTTGCCTGCCTCTCGGGTCCTTACTACCATACAGTCCGGTTAATTATTTTTGTGTGGATATCCATGGAAGCAGTCGCCATTTCCCGTAACGAAACCGTCGGCGCAAACGACACAACAGACCGCTGGACGGTCAAGTCGGTACTTGCGCTTTACGAGCTGCCGTTTCCCGAACTGATGTATCAGGCGCAAACCGTGCACCGACAGCACCACGACCCCAGTGCCGTGCAACTGTCCAGTCTGCTGTCCATCAAAACCGGTGGCTGCCCCGAAGACTGCTCCTACTGTCCGCAGTCTTCGCGTTACGACACCCCCGTCGAAAAAGACGACCTGCTTCCAATCGAAGAAGTATTGCAAGCGGCGCGCGAAGCCAAAGCCAGCGGCGCACAACGGTTCTGCATGGGCGCCGCATGGCGATCGCCCAAAGCCCATCACATTGATGCCGTCGCCGACATGGTGCGGCAGGTCAAGGCGCTTGGCCTGGAAACCTGTGTAACGCTGGGTATGCTCAAAGACGGCCAGGCCGAACAGCTCAAAGCAGCCGGCCTCGACTACTACAACCACAACCTCGACACATCACCCGAGTTCTACGGCGAGATCATCTCCACACGTACCTACCAAGACCGTCTCGATACCCTGGAGCGTGTACGCGACGCGGGCATCAACGTCTGCTGCGGTGGTATTGTCGGCTTAGGAGAATCGCGTCGCGAACGCGCCGGACTTATTGTGCAGCTGGCCAATATGTCGCCCTACCCCGACTCCGTCCCCATCAATAACCTGGTCAAGGTTGAGGGCACGCCCCTGTACAACACTCCCGATATCGACCCGCTCGAATTCGTACGCACCATCGCCATTGCTCGCATCACCATGCCCAAAACCTACGTGCGCCTCTCGGCAGGGCGCGAAGAAATGAGCGACACCATGCAAACCCTGTGTTTCATGGCCGGCGCCAATTCCATTTTTTACGGCGAAAAATTGCTGACCACAGGCAACCCTCAATTCGTCGAAGACCAGAAGCTCTTCGAACGTTTGGGCTTGCACGCCGACACTCACCACACGCACCAGCACAACTAAACACAACCCTCGTATGTTGCACCGCGCGGCGTGTCATCTCAAACACCTGGCGGCGCAAGATGCACTGGTCCGGCGCCAGGCTTCGCACTGCAATAAAACACCATGTACACCCTTGCCCTGAGCATTTGCTGCAGTGTGGCCGTCTCTGTGCTGCTGAAAATGGCCCGCAGCCGCGGGATCCATATCGGGCAAGCCATCGCCGTCAACTATGTGGTGGCTTCGGTGCTGTGCCTGGCACTGCTCAAGCCCTCTGTGTCCGCACTGCTCGTGCCTTCGAGCCATTGGCTGCTGCTCGTCGCACTTGGGGTTGTGCTGCCCGCGGTATTTTTAATCATGGCGTCAGCCGTTCGGCATGCCGGCATTGTGCTAAGCGACGCCGCGCAACGGCTGTCATTGATTGTGCCGCTGCTGGCGGCATTTGTCTGGTTTGGCGAGCCTTTAAGCACAACAAAACTGATTGGGGTGATGCTGGCCCTGGCCGCACTGGCGGGGCTATTACTGCGACCTGCAGGGCAATTTACGCGCGGCCTGCCCACCATTGTCTGCCTGCTGGGTGTTTGGGTAGGCTACGGGGCCATCGACATCCTGTTCAAAGCCTTGGCCAAGCAAGGCCAGGCGTTCTCTACAACCCTTCTGGGTGCGTTCGTGCTGGCCGGTGTCATCATGTTTGCTGGGCTGGCACTGCGCCGCAGCCGCTGGACGCTGGCCGGCATAGGCGGCGGCGCGGCACTGGGCCTGCTTAATTTCGGCAATATTTATTTTTATATTCGCGCCCACCAGACGTTTCCCGAGAACCCCAGTCTGGTGTTTGCATCGATGAATATCGGCGTTATCGTTTTGGGAACGTTAACCGGCGCTCTGCTATTCGGCGAACGGTTAACGACGCCAAACAAACTAGGGATTGGGCTTGCTATCGGTGCTGTCTGGGTTCTGTTCCGGGCCTGACCCGGGCTCAGTCACGTCAATGCTGGTGTGCGAAATATCCGTTTCAAGATCGACGCGCGGGTCGAGCGCCGCGACGACCGGCGCTGTTTCCAGATCGGTCATGGGCACAAACTGTGTTGGCGCATCTTGACTGAGGTTTTGCCCGGTCACCGACTGCGGCCGAACATACAACACCAGAATGGCCGAACATACCGCCACGAACACAAAGAACATGTTGGGATTGATTTCGCGCATGATGCCGCCCACAACCAGCGGCCCCAGGCACGCACCCATACCGTACACCATAAGCAGCATGGCACTCAGCCCTACACGACGTTCGGGTTCGACGTTGTCGTTGGCAAATGCCGATGCGATGGGATACAGGGTGAACTGAAAAATGCCGAACACTGCCGAGATAACCAGCAACGCCCAATAAGGCAGCACAAACCAACCCCACAACGGCACGCTAACGACCAACAGAACCATGGCGTTGAAACGCAACAACGAAGCCCGGTTCATTCGGTCGGCCAACCACCCCAGGGGCCACTGCGACACCAGGCCTGCGGCTACCGCAGCAGCTACAAACATGGCGACCTGATCGCCGGACAAGTTTTGTTTGTAGGCAAATACCGGCCCCAGCCCATAAAACGCGCCGGTTAGCGCACCGGTAAGAAACACCACGACCAGGCACATGGGCACGCGCGACAAGTAATAGCGCGGCATGATGGGCGCGGGCTCGAGAATAGCTGGGTGCAGCCGCCGCGTAAGGGCCACCGGCAACAAACACAAGGCCGAACACATCGCCGCAAAGATAAGCGGCTGATAGTCGAGATTGGGGAACAGCGTGAGCGAGAACTGCCCCAACACAGTACCCAACCCCGAAAACACCATATAAAAAGCAAAGACACGACCACGCAAAGCATTGTCGGTTTGTTCGTTCAGCCAGTTCTCGATGACCATGAACTGCGTCACCATCGCCAGCCCCGCCAGAAAGCGCAGACCTACCCAAACCCAAAGGTTGTCGACGAGTGCCTGCGCCAACACGGCCACCGTGACCACGGCAGCCGACGACGCATATGCCCGGATATGCCCTACCCGGCCAATGAGTCGGTGGCCGTTTCGGGCCCCCAGTACCAAGCCCAGGTAGTACACCGCAATCAGGGCACCCACCCACACTTCGGACACCTGAGCTTCGGCCAGACGGATGCCCAGGTAGGTGTTGAACAAACCTGTACCCAGCAACAGCAACAGCGTTGCAAGATACAACGAAAAAAACGAGACAACGGCACCCATCATGCCGTGATGATTCCTTGCGTGTTGATCATGCCTACCTTAAAAAAAAGCGATTAAAGTTGCTTGAGCATGGTGGCGGCATCACTTACCGCATAGCCACCGCCATTTTCAAGATTCAGCTGCGTAACAACGCCATTGTCGACCACCATGGAATAGCGCTGCGAGCGCACGCCAAGGCCCCGCTCGACCAGGTCAAGTTCCAAGCCCAGAGCGCGCGTCCAGAGGCCACTGCCGTCGGCCATCATGCGGATACGGCCGTCGACTTTTTGATCACGGCCCCATGCGCCCATGACGAAAGCATCGTTAACGGCAACGCACCAGATTTCATCGATGCCTTTTGCTTTTAATGCATCGTGGTGTTCGAGGTAGCTGGGCACATGCTGGGCGGAACATGTCGGGGTAAACGCGCCAGGCACCGCAAACACGGCAATTTTCTTGCCCTTAACCAGTTCGGAAACCTTGAAGGCGTTAGGCCCCAGGCTGCAACCCTGCGTTTCGATTTCGATGAATTCGGTAAGTGTGCCTTCAGGAAGGGTGTCACCGGTTTTGATAGTCATAGCGGTCTCCGAGATAAATCATTGAGAAAATAAACATTCTAATACCAGCACGTCATGGCCTTGTAACGCAACCCTGCCAGAATCGTGGTCTTGAAAAGCATACACGCCCGTTATTGCAACCGGACGACACTCATGATTCTGCCCAAGATTTCTGCAGCCATTTTATCGATGGCCACCTACGGGTCGGCCTATGCCGCCGCCGATCGCCAGTTGTGCATTTCGTTCGAACAATGGGTCGTTATGGCCGGCGCCACCAACGGCGCGGCCTGCGTGTTTGGCGCCGACCTGCCCGACGCCAATCTGCATCGGATGACCGCCCGACAAAACTTTACGCGATTTGCCGAAGAGCACGATTTGACGCTGGAAGAGTTTGACCCACTGTTCGAACGGGGGGTTATTGAAGGCCAGACGCTCGTCAAGCGGCGCGCTGCGATCATCGTGCCGCGTCACGACCATCTGCTTCGTGGCTTTCATCATGACAAAGTCATTGACTACGCCAAAATCTGCGACGCGCTAAGCCCAAACTAACACAGAACGCACCCTGCGTTCAAAGCAGCACCCGAGCCGTCGAAGGGTATCGGCATTGCGTATATCATTAGTCTTTTATAAAGACAGCAATCCCGAGACAATGAACAAAGACGAAGCGCTCACCCTGAGCCACCTCGACGAATCCGGCCAGATCAAAATGGTCGATGTCGGCAACAAAGCCGCCACCCAACGCAGCGCCACCGCGCAGGGCCGCGTCAAAATGAGCGCACAGGCGTATGCCCTGCTCACCGCCAAAGACAACGCCAAGGGCGAAGTCCTGAACACGGCGCGGGTTGCAGGTATCCTGGCGGCAAAACGCTGCGCCGAGCTTATCCCGCTTTGCCACAGCCTGCCCCTCAGTTTTGCCGGTGTCGACTTCTCGCTAGACGATGCAACGCACACTATTACCATTTCGGCCACCTGCCGTACCGACGCTAAAACCGGCGTCGAAATGGAGGCCATGACGGCCTGCAGCATTGCGGCACTAACGGTGTACGATATGTGCAAAGCCGCCGACAAAGGCATCATTCTGGAAACCATCAGACTGATTCATAAATCCGGAGGAAAAAGCGGTGAGTGGCACAGCAATTAACGTTCTTTATTTCGCTCAGGTCGCCGAACTAACTGGCACCCGCCTCGAGTCCTGGCCCTTGGCAGAAGCGATTTCGGGCACCCAATGGCTCGAACAACTCGAAGCCCGATACCCTCAATTGGCACCGACCCAACGCCTCAAACTGGCCGTCAACCAGTTTCATGTCAAGCATTCGGTCATCATCAATCCAGGTGACGAGGTCGCGGTGTTCGAACCCGTTACAGGGGGCTGATATGGTTATTGTCCAGACCGAAGATTTCAACGCAGCCGAACTCACAGCAGCGCTGCGCGCCCGCAACGCCGGCCAGGCCGGCGCGTTGGTAACGTTTACCGGCTATGTACGCGACTACGCCGAAGACCAAGGCACGCGCGCGCTGTTTCTTGAGCACTACCCGGGCATGTGCGAGCGCGAAATTGCCGACATATGCCAACAGGCCGTCGAACGCTGGCAGGTTCCCGAACCCACTGTCGTACATCGCGTTGGCGAATTGCACAACAGCGAACAGATTGTGTACGTGGGCGTTGCCAGCGCACACCGCGGCGATGCGTTTCGGGCTTGCGAATTCATTATCGACGCCCTGAAAACCCGCGCGCCATTCTGGAAGCGTGAAACACTTGCCTCAGGAGAACGTTTCTGGGTGCAACAGCGCGAGTCCGACGCCGACAAAACTGCCCAATGGGCGCACGACACACCACACAACACCAAGGAGTCATCGTGAGTAAAACCGATACCCAAGCCCCGAAGGTGGCCCTGAACTGCGCGGTGCTGACCATTTCCGACACGCGTACACCAGACAACGACACGTCGGGCGACTACCTTAACCATGCCCTGACTGAAGCTGGCCACCATTGTGTGCGCCGCGACATCAGCAGCGGCAACATTTACCATATCCGCAAAATTATCAGCGACTGGGTCGCCGATCCCGACATCAACATTATTCTTACCAACGGCGGCACGGGGTTTTCTCATCAAAAATCAACCGGTGCGGCCATTACGCCGTTGCTCGACATGACCATTGCCGGGTTTGGCGAACTGTTCCGCCATTTGTCGTATCTTGACATCGGCACATCTACGCTGCAGTCAGACGCCTTTGCCGGAGCCGCCAACAATACCCTTATCTTTTGTATGCCGGGGTCGACCAGCGCCTGCCACACCGCCTGGGAGCGCATCATCAAAGAACAGCTCGACAGCACGCACCGCCCCTGCAACTTTGCCACTCATTACCTTAAGCCCGGAAACAAGTCATGAATAACGCCATGCTTGACTTCGACGAAGCCCAGCGCCGCCTTTCTGAAGCTGGCAGTGCGCCTGCATCGGCCGAAACTTGCCCATTGCCTGCCGCATTTGGCCGCATACTCGCCCAAGACATCGTTGCCCGCGTCGACTTGCCCCCTGCCGACAACAGCGCGATGGACGGCTACGCCATTCGTTACGCCGACTACGCTCCCGGCAAAGCATTCCCTGTACAACAGCGCTGCTTTGCCGGCGAATCGCCGCAAGCGCTCAAACCTGGGCAAACCATTCGCCTGTTTACCGGCTGTGTCATGCCCGAAGGGGCCGACACCGTAGTCATGCAAGAAGACACGCTGGAACAAGACAATACCCTGACCATCACGACCGCGCCGGCCCAGGGCGCCCACGTCCGTCTGCGCGGCGAAGATGTCGAGCAAGATCAGGTCGTACTGTCTGCGGGGACTGTGGTGCGCGCTCCCGAAATGGCCATGCTGGCCTCTCAGGGCATCCATGAAGTTCAGGTCTGGCCACGCCTGCGTGTCGGCATTCTCACCACGGGCGACGAACTCGTCGCCCCCGGCAAACCGTTGGGCCCTGCACAAATCTACAACTCGAACGGCGCCATGCTGTCCGGCCTGGTGCAGCAAATGGGCGCCGATGTCGTTCATACCCTGCATGCGGCCGACACCCACGAGGCCATCGAAGCCGCATTTCAGACCTTGCTTGAAGACTGCGACCTGGTATTAACGGTGGGCGGCG
This sequence comes from Pusillimonas sp. NJUB218, assembly GCF_003788685.1. Classification (NCBI taxonomy): domain Bacteria; kingdom Pseudomonadati; phylum Pseudomonadota; class Betaproteobacteria; order Burkholderiales; family Alcaligenaceae; genus Pusillimonas; species Pusillimonas sp. NJUB218. The sequence continues at coordinate 48,953 of NZ_NQMK01000004.1, read as the reverse complement.
TCTCGGTCGGCGAAAAAGACCTCGTCAAGCCCACACTAGAACTGCTGGGCGGCAAGCTCGACCTCTGGAAGGTCTGCATGAAACCCGGCAAACCTGTCGCACTGGCCACGGCGCGAAACAAGCCGGTGGTCTGCCTGCCCGGCAACCCTGTGTCGGCTTTTGTGGTGTTTGCCTTACTGGTATCGCCGCTGGTTCGTCGCCTGCAAGGGCGCGCCAATGTCTTGCCGCCTGTAGGCTATGGGCGGCTGCGCACACACAGCCAGTTTCACGAAACCCGCGAAGAATTTTTACGTGTGCAATGCAAACCCAACGCCAAAGGCATGCCGGTCTTGGTACCTTACGCGCTGCAAGGCTCGGCCATTATCAGCGCCCTGCCCTGGGCTTCGGGGTTGGCGCGTATCCCGGTCAATACGGTTGTAGGCGATGACGACATCGTGGCCTACTACGACTTTGCCCACTGGTTGTCTTGAGCCTTTTACCCCGGGTCAGCCTGCGCCAGCGACTCGGGGGTATTGATATTCAAAAATTCGTACGCCTGAGCGTCGAAGCACACTTCGCGCCCGCCGGCCTGCTGCTGCCATAACCGCACCTTGCGATCGCCACCCAGCAAGTAGGCATGCAACGACGCAGCCAACGACCGATGCACCAGCATACACAACGGAAAAGATTGCAAAGGCGTACGTGCGCTAACTAACGGCACAGCATGCCGGGTTGCCGCATCGGCCAACACGGCTGCCAACTGTTCGGGCACACACGGCGTATCGGCCGGCAGCACCAGCATCCAGGGCGTTTGCAAGGCTGCCAGCGCGCTGGACACCCCGGCCAGCGGGCCCGCATCTGTGCCATACACGGGGTCGTCGGCCACCACATCGCCATAGGCCGCGTAAACCTCGACATTGCGATTGGCGCTGACCCACACCTGCGACACCCTGGGGGCAAGGTAGTCGTACACGTAAGACGCCAGCGGCCGCCCCTTCAACAGAGCCAGACCCTTGTCTACCCAGGGTTCGCCTGGGCGCTGAAAACGCGAAGCCTGCCCGCCGGCCAGAATCAGGCCGGTGATATTGGCCAATACAGGCGGTGCAGTGTCAGCCACCGATATAGCTCATCTCGATTTTGGCACGCGTCGTACCGGCTTTGCCGCGCACCTCTGAATAGCGGTCTGTCCGCCCCGTCCAGATGCCGGCGATATGCCCGGCCAGCTCGGCATCGGACCCACCACTGCGCACAAGCGTACGCAAGTCGTAGCCCTGATCGGCAAACAGACACAAGAACAACTTGCCTTCGGGCGACATGCGGGCGCGAGAGCAGTCGCCACAGAACGGATGAGACACGCTGGTAATGACACCAATTTCGCCCGCACCGTCGAGATACCGCCAGCGTTCGGCGACTTCGCCAACGTAATCGGCCTGAACAGGCGCTAATGGAAATTCGGCGCCAATGCGATCGAGCATTTCCCGCCCGGTCAAGACTTCGGACAAGTCCCAACCGTTGGTTGAGCCGACGTCCATGTACTCGATAAACCGCAAGGTATGTCCGCTATGACGGAAGTGACGGACCATCGGCATGATCTGATCATCGTTCAGGCCCTTGCGCACGACCATATTGACCTTGACTGGCGCCAGGCCGGCCTCGGCAGCAGCTTCGATGCCATCGAGTACCGTGTCGACGGACACCTGACTATCACTCATGCGCTCGAACAATGTCGGATCGAGCGCATCGAGACTGACAGTGACGCGTCGCAAGCCCGCGTCTTTCAACGCCTGGGCCTTCTTGCGCAACAGCGTACCGTTGGTCGTTAATGTCAGCTCCAGGGCCTTGCCCTCGGGCGTTTTCAGCTGAGCCAGCATCGCCACTAGCTTTTCGATGTCTTTGCGCAGCAAAGGCTCGCCGCCGGTCAGCCGGATTTTTTGTACACCCAGCCCCACAGCCACACGCGCCACCCGGGTAATTTCCTCGAAGCTGAGCAGCGACGAATGCGGCATGAACGGGTAGTCGGTGTCGAACACCTCGCGCGGCATGCAGTACGTGCACCGGAAGTTGCAGCGATCGGTAACCGAAATACGCAAGTCGCGCAGGGGCCGTTGCCGGGTATCGACCAGGGCCTGCCCCGGCTGCCAGTCGATATACGGCAGTTCGCCCTGCACGTCGGGCACGCCTTTGGCCATAAAAATGACTTTACTCATTGCTTTGTCTTTGTGGTTGTTATTCATGATCTTAGGCCGCCTTTCCTGCCAATTCAGGAAACGCCTCTTTCAAGGTCATGACCTGGCCCATATGTCTCGCGTCGTAACCCACCAGACCCGACACGAATTTACGATACCCCGCGCCGTTCAGTAATGCCAGCAACTGACGCATGGAAGACGACGTCAGGCTGTCGCGGTTGACGGCAAAAAAGTAACGCTCTTTGGCCAAGGGGATAAACGACAGGCCGCATCGCCAGGCTGCCGTCTCGACCCCAATACCGACATCGGCCATACCGCTGGCGATATGCGCTGCAATGGCCATATGGGTAAATTCGCTGCTGTCGTATCCGTTGACCTGTCGCGGGTCAATGCCAAGCCGACGCAGCATCAAACCCACCAACAAACGCGTACTGGAACCAATCTGGCGATTGACGAACCGAACATCGGGTTTGATCAGGTCGGCAATGCTATGAATGTTTTTAGGGTTGTCGGGCTGCACGAACATGCCGGTATCACGCTGCGCCAGATAAATAAGGCAATGCCGGTCGGCGTCCAGCCACGGGCTGTAGTGCTCCAGAATAGCGTGCTCGAACTCACCCACAGGTACCTGAAACCCGGCCAGATCACATTCGTTACGCGTCAATGAGGCCAACGCTTCGGTTGCGGTACGGTAACGCAACTCGATAGACAACATTTCGTGTGCACCGGCCTGCTGAATCAGACCCTCGACGGCGAAGCCATGACTGGCATGCAAACGTAAGCGCGGGCGGATTTCCGGATGCAGACTTTCCAGCGCCTCTTGCAGTTCGGACGCCATGCTTTGCAACGTTGGCGCCAGCCGGGCCTCCATGCGCCGGTTGGCCCATAACAAATGGTGTGCAAACGGGGTCAGCTTCGTCCCCAGCCGCCGACTGGTTTCCAGCAACCCGGCCTCGAAGACCCCTTCGGCACGCCGCAATAACCCCCACGCATGACGATACGACACACCGCATTCGCGGCACGCGCCGGCGATGTTGCCGGTAGCCTCGATGGCGGCCAGCAAGCGCAAAATGTCGCCCAGTGGAAACCGGGCGCCGTCGGGCGACTCGAGCGTCCATTCCGAGTTCAGACGCGCTTGAAATTTATATGTCATTTATTTCATATTGAATCAGGGGGACTAACGCGGTAGATTATTGCAAATAAACGTTTTTTATTATGCACCAATAAACATAATAAAGCATCTGCCCCTTGCAAAGGACACACCCCATGTCATCCCCAGAAGATCCGGTCCGTCTTGCCACGCAACGCGCACTCGACGCCCACGCCGGCCAACCCGGTAACCTGCTGCCCATTCTTCACGCCATCCAGCACGATCTGGGCTGCATTCCCGACGAAGCCGTTCCGGTGCTGTCTCAGGCACTGCAATTGTCGCGGGCCGAGATCCATGGCGTTATCAGTTTTTACCCGCACTTCCGCACTCAAGCGCCGGCCGGTGTCGTCCTCGAAATGTGTCGGGCAGAGTCCTGTCAGGCCATGGGCGCACAATCGCTCATCGACCACGCCCGTGAACAACTGGGCTGCGACTTCCACGAAAACAGCGCCAACGGCAAGGTCACACTTGAACCGGTATATTGTCTTGGTCTGTGCGCCCAATCGCCGGCCGTCATGGTTAATGGCAAGCCGCACGCCCGCATGACGCCCGCCAAGCTCGATCGCCTGCTGGCCGAACAGGGGGCCTGATCATGACAACTATCGTAAAAATTTTCGTCCCAAAAGATGCCGCTGCACTTGCCGTTGGCGCCGACGCCGTCGCCAACACCATCCAGGCCGAGGCTGACCGCCGTGGCATCAACATCGAACTGGTGCGCAACGGCTCGCGTGGCCTGCTCTGGCTCGAAACCCTGGCCGAAGTCGAGACCCCGCAAGGCCGCGTTGCATTCGGCCCTGTCGAAGCCGACGATGTCGCCGGGCTGTTTGACGCCGGCTGGCACCTGGGCCAGCGCGATCATGCCCTTTGTCATGGCCTGACAGAAGACATCCCCTACCTCAAAAACCAGCAGCGTCTTACTTTTGCACGCGTGGGCATCACCGACCCGCTCAGCTTGTCAGACTACCAGGCGCACGGCGGCTTCGAAGGCCTCAAGCGCGCCATAACCATGACACCGGCTGAAATTGTCGAAGAAGTCACGCAATCAGGTCTTCGCGGCCGTGGCGGTGCGGCCTTCCCTACCGGCATCAAATGGAAAACGGTGCTCAACACACCGGCTGACCAAAAATACATTGCCTGTAACGCCGACGAAGGCGATTCGGGCACGTTCTCCGATCGCATGATCATGGAAGGAGACCCCTATACCCTTATCGAGGGCATGACTATTGCCGGCCTGGCGGTCGGGGCAACCCGGGGCTATATCTACCTGCGTTCCGAATACCCCCACGCGGCGGCAGCACTGAACAGCGCCATCGACAACGCGCGCGCCGTCGGCTGGCTGGGCCACGATATTGGCGGCAGCGGTCGCCACTTCGACCTCGAAGTGCGCATCGGTGCCGGCGCCTACATTTGCGGCGAAGAGACTTCCATGCTTGAAAGCCTTGAAGGCAAGCGTGGGCTAGTTCGCGCCAAGCCGCCTCTACCCGCCATCAAGGGCCTTTTCGGCAAACCCACCGTCATCAACAACGTTATTTCGTTGGCCACGGTACCCATCATTCTGGCCAAAGGCGCCAACTACTATCGCGACTTCGGCATGGGCCGCTCCATGGGCACGTTGCCCTTCCAGCTGGCAGGCAACCTCAAGCAAGGCGGCTTGGTCGAGCGCGCATTTGGCATTACTTTGCGCGAACTGCTTTACGACTTCGGTGGCGGCAGCGCCAGTGGGCGGCCGCTCAAAGCCGTTCAGGTCGGAGGCCCGCTGGGTGCCTACCTGCCCGAATCGCAATGGGACGTCCCCCTCGATTACGAAGCCTACATCGGCATATCGGCCATGGTCGGCCACGGCGGCCTGGTCGCCTTCGACGATACGGCCAATATGTCTCAACTGGCCGAATACGCCATGGAATTCTGTGCTGTCGAATCGTGCGGCAAATGCACCCCGTGCCGTATTGGCGCCGTACGCGGCACCGAGGTCATACAAAAAATCCGGGCCAACCACCAGCGCGAACAGCAAGTACACCTGCTACGCGACCTGTGCGACACCATGCTGGGCGGGTCACTCTGTGCCCTGGGCGGCATGACACCCTACCCAGTCCTTTCGGCGCTAAACCATTTCCCGGAAGACTTTGGCCTCGACGCAACTGCGCCTGCCAACCCCTGATACCGGAGCCAATCATGCTAGAAACCATTGCCAAACGCGACCGTGACTTCGGCACACCCGCCCGGGTCAGCACCCAACTGGTCAACCTCACTATCGACGGCCAGACCATTCAGGTACCCGAAGGCACCTCAGTCATGCGTGCCGCCGCCGAAATGGGCATCAACATCCCCAAACTGTGCGCCACTGATTCGCTCGAAGCCTTTGGCTCATGCCGCTTGTGTCTGGTACACATCGAAGGCCGACGCGGCTTCCCCGCGTCGTGTACCACGCCCGTCGAAGAAGGCATGGTGGTCATCACCGAAAACAAAAAGCTCAACGACATGCGTCGCAACGTCATGGAGCTGTACATTTCAGATCACCCGCTCGACTGCCTGACCTGCCCCGCCAACGGCGACTGCGAACTGCAAGACATGGCCGGCGTTGTGGGCCTGCGTAATGTCCGTTACGGCTACGACGGCGCCAATCACTTAAACGACGCAACCGACGCCTCCAACCCGTATTTTGCCTACGACCCCTCGAAGTGCATTGTCTGCAGCCGCTGCGTACGCGCGTGCGAAGACATCCAGGGCACGTTTGCGCTCACTATCGATAGCAAAGGGTTCGAATCACGCATTACTGCCGGCCAGAAGGACACTTTCTTGGAATCCGACTGCGTGTCTTGCGGGGCCTGTGTACAAGCCTGCCCAACGTCTTCGCTCATGGAAAAAACCGTGATCATGATGGGGCAACCCGAGCACTCGGTAGTAACAACCTGCGCCTACTGCGGCGTAGGCTGTGCCTTCAAGGCCGACATGAAAGGTCAGGAAGTCGTTCGGATGGTGCCCTGGAAAGACGGCAAAGCCAATCGCGGCCACTCATGCGTTAAAGGCCGTTTCGCGTGGGGTTACGCAACGCACAAAGACCGCGTTCTCAAGCCCATGATTCGCGAGAAGATCACCGACCCCTGGCGCGAAGTCAGCTGGGAAGAGGCCATTGACTACGCGGCATCGCAAATTCGCCGCATCCAGAACCAGTACGGCCGCGACTCGGTCGGCGGCATTACATCGTCGCGCTGCACCAACGAAGAAACCTACCTGGTCCAAAAACTGGTGCGAGCCGCCTTTGGCACCAACAACGTCGACACGTGCGCGCGCGTCTGCCACTCGCCCACCGGTTATGGCCTTAAGACCACGCTGGGCGAATCGGCCGGCACACAAACCTTCGACTCGGTCATGCACACGGACGTCGTCATCGTAATGGGCGCCAACCCCAGCGCGGCGCACCCAGTGTTTGCCTCGCGCCTGAAAAGCCGTCTGCGTCAGGGCGCCAAACTTATTGTCATCGACCCACGCACCATCGAGCTGGTCAGCTCGCCGCACATCAAGGCCGACTACCACCTGCCGGTTCGGCCGGGCACCAACACCGCCCTGCTCACGTCAATGGCACACGTTATTGCCACCGAAAACCTCATCGACGAAGCCTTTGTTGCCGAGCGTTGCGAGACCAAGGCCTTCAACGAATGGCGTGAGTTTGTGTCGCGCCCCGAAAACTCGCCCGAGGCTATGGCCGAGATCACTGGGGTCAATGCCGACGACTTGCGCGGCGCGGCCCGCCTGTTCGCCACGCACGGTAACGGTTCCATTTACTATGGTCTGGGCGTGACAGAACACAGCCAGGGCTCCACTACCGTCATGGCCATTGCCAACCTGGCCATGGCCACCGGCAATATCGGCCGCGAAGGCGTGGGCGTCAACCCGCTGCGCGGACAAAACAACGTGCAGGGCTCGTGTGATATGGGCTCATTCCCTCACGAGCTGCCGGGCTACCGCCATGTGTCCGACGACACAGTACGGCGCCAGTTCGAACAGGCCTGGGGCGTTACCATTCAGCCCGAACCCGGTCTGCGCATTCCCAACATGTTCGATGCCGCCCTCAGCGGGTCATTCAAGGCACTGTATTGTCAGGGTGAAGACATCGTCCAGTCAGACCCCAACACCCAGCACGTGACTGCGGCCCTTAGCGCGATGGAATGCATCATCGTCCAGGATATTTTCCTGAATGAAACTGCCAAGTACGCCCATGTGTTCCTGCCGGGTTCGTCATTCCTGGAGAAAGACGGCACGTTCACCAATGCCGAGCGTCGTATTTCACGGGTACGTCAGGTCATGGAACCCCAGGCCGGCCTGGCCGACTGGGAAGCCACCTGCGCATTGTCCAATGCGCTGGGCTACCCCATGAACTACAAACACCCCAGCGAAATCATGGACGAAATCGCCAGCCTGACGCCGACATTTACGGGCGTTTCGTTCAAACGGATCGACGAGCTGGGCGGCAGTGTTCAATGGCCCTGCAACGAAGACGCCCCCGAGGGCACCCCCATCATGCACATCGACCAGTTCGTGCGCGGCAAGGGCAAATTCGTCATTACCCAGTATGTACCCAGCGACGAGCGTAGTACGCGCAAGTTCCCGCTGCTGCTCACGACAGGGCGTATTTTGTCTCAGTACAACGTGGGCGCCCAAACCCGACGCACCGATAACGTCATGTGGCACCACGAAGACGTGCTCGAAATTCACCCCCACGATGCGGAAGAACGCGGCATTAATGTGGGCGACTGGGTTGCCGTTCAAAGCCGGTCGGGCGAAACGGCCTTGCGCGCCGAAATCACCGACCGGGTGCAGCCTGGTGTGGTTTACACCACTTTCCACCACCCCGAGTCGGGCGCCAACGTTGTTACCACCGACAGCTCTGACTGGGCCACCGATTGCCCCGAGTACAAGGTTACCGCAGTGCAAGTGCGCCGGGTAACCCAACCGTCCGACTGGCAGACCCACTGGACGCGCTTTACCGACATGCAGCACGACCTGCTTGAAAAGCGTATCAAAGAACCTGCGCCTTCAAACTGATCGTCTCCCGCATGACCCATCCGGCCTCGACACCCGCATCCCCCATCACCGGTGCCCCCGCACCGGCGACGGGCGGTGGGGTGTCGTCTACCGTATGGCGATACAGCGCCGGCGCAGCCGAACTGCACGCCGAAACCGATGTCCTCGCCAACGAAATGGCTATTGCGCTGGAATACAACGGTATCAGCCATGCCACCGTGCTGGCCACACCGCTAAACCTCGAAGACCTGGCCTATGGGTTTTCGCTGACCGAAGGCATTATCCGTCGGCCAGCAGACATCTACGACATCGAAACACGCGAACAAGACAACGGCATCGTCATTCAGGTCACCATTGCATCGGCTTGCATCAACGAGCTTAAGCAAAGACGCCGCAACCTGGCTGGGCGCACCGGCTGCGGCCTGTGCGGCCTGGAAAGCCTGGGCGATGTCGAAAGAAAGCTGCCCGCCCTACCCAACCCCAGTACACGCATCAGCCCCAGGGCTGTGTTGGCTGCTGCGGGCCGCCTGCGCGACAGCCAGCCTGTCCACGCTCAAACCGGCGCCACACACGCCGCCGCCTGGGCCGACGCGCAAGGGCAACTGCTATCTGTCCGAGAAGACGTTGGCCGTCATAATGCGTTCGACAAACTCATCGGTCATCTGGCCAAGCAAGGCCAAGAGACAACCGACGGTTTTGCCGTCATTTCAAGCCGTGCCAGCTTCGAAATGGTTCAGAAAGCTGCCGCAGCCGGCATCGGCACCGTTGTGGCGGTATCGGCGCCCACACACTACGCCACTCAAATGGCGCACAACCTGAATGTTTTACTCCTGGGCTTTACCCGGCAAAATAGCTTTACCGTATACGCCCACCCCGAATATCTTTCCAGCGAAGGAAGCCCCTCGTGAACAATATCGACCACTTGATCAAACTGGCCAACCGGATTGGCGACTTCTTCAATGCCATGCCCGACCGCGCCGAGGGCATTGAAGGGGTAACCAACCATATCCAGAAATTCTGGGAACCGCGCATGCGTAGAGCATTGCTCGACTATCTGGCAGCCCACCCCGATGGCAAAACCCCGAACATCGAACTGAACGCCATTGCGCTTGAGGCCCTGACTCAGCATCGCGACCGCTTGATGCCCAAGACAGCCACAACGGCCTGACACCCACCCGACAACAGATATAAAAATGCCGCTTGTGCCCGTACAACACGGAACACACAAGCGGCAACACCCTAAGTGCCGGCCCCTGATACAAGCGGTACCGGCAAGCCGATGGGTTATTTATCTTCTTTGACGCGATACACCAGCACGGCTGTTTTAGCCAGACTGAGCACCTTGGCCGTCACGCTACCCAGTAGCAAACGCGACAATCCACTACGGCCGTGACTGCCAATAAAAATTAGATCGCAACCATTTTCTTCGGCAGCCTGGACCACGCCGTCGGCCACATTGAAATTGGTCGTAGCCACTTTACTGACTTTTACACCAGCAGTGTCAGCGCGATCGGCGACCGCCTGCAAGTATTTTTCAGCCTGTTCAGCTATCGTTTTGTCGTAATCTTCGTCGGTAATGGCATAGGCTGCAGCCATGCCATCAAACCCGACCGTCGCCGCGAAAGGTTGCGATACATGCAATGCCACCACTTCAGCACCAATTTCTTTGGCGAAACATACACCCTTGTTGGCCGCCTGTGCCGAAAGTGCAGAGCCGTCGGTGGGGATAAGAATTTTCTTGAACATGGGTTGAGCCTTTTACAGGGGTTAATGTAGGTACACCATGGTACGAACGGACGTAAAAAAAATAAAGTCGGGATTCTGCCGTAATTTGCGTTGAATCAAGAGTTCGCGGCGCGAAACAGATTGGTGCAGCGGGCACCACTACGACAATAAGCCAATACAGGGCCGGGCAATGTATTAAGCAGTTCGGCGAAGCGGGAAACATCGTCGACTGTAATGGCGCCACTAACGACAGGTTGATACTCTACCTGCAAACCCGCCGCTTTTGCCGCAGCGATAACGTCGGCCGAGGTGGGTTGATCGGGGCCGCCTTCGAAATCGGGACGATTGATAATGACGCTTTTGTAGCCGGCTGCAGCAACAGCCGCCATGTCTTCGGGCGCCAACTGCGGAGCGACCGAAAAATTGTTGGTAAGGGGGTTAACAGGTACAGCCATTTTGTTTGCTCCGTCTGACAGCAGCAGCGTACCCACGCCGCTAAAAAATGAATATTTGCCTTCCAGTTTACACCTGCACACGCACGCCGTAACGCGTCAACGCATCGGCAAATACCGGACCGCTCAACAACTTGAATTCGGCATTGCGTTGCGGGTCAGTGCGCGTATCACCTGCATCGGCCTGTTCGGGGTGACACATCATGACATCGCCCGACTGGGCTACCGACACCCACGCCTCGAGCCAACGCCCGTAAGCGGCCTCCCCGCCCTGAAAGTCGTAGGCACCCAGGAAACGCACGTTGGTGTCAAAACCGCTTTCGTGAGCCAGCCTGACCAGTGCACCCGCGCCCAAGGCCTGAATGACGCGTGCCTTAAAACGCAAGCGAGCCGGTATAGCGGGTTGCGATCGCATTTGGGTGCTGCGCAGCCAAAACCCAGGTATGTTTGCGTACCTTCGCGATAACTCGAACACCAGTTCGTCGCGAATTTGCGGTAGTTGGTGCACATGTAAATGGCCATCAGCGTAATCTGGCGCCTGCCCCATCACCGCTTCAAAGCGATCAAGCTGGCGTACGATTTGCGCCCGCACAGCAGCCACATCAAGACGATACAGATACGCATCGCGAATAAGCGCCTTTAGCGGTTGATGCAGGCCAGGCTGCCCCAAGTCGTCGGTGAAATTAAGGTGCAGCCCTTTTTGTACCCGTTGGGCAAGCAAAGCCGCCGCGCCTTGCACGAAGTAAGGGCCATCAACCAGACAACTGGTTGCACTCAAACGCCCCGCATCAGCCAAAGCCAATATGGCGCGATTGGCCGCGGGGTTCATGCCGAAGTCGTCGGCGCATACAATGAGCGGTTTCAGGTCGCACTTGCCGGCCTGCTTGTCTTGCGAACTTGTCATGCAAAAATTAATGGGCCAGGTGGCCTGGTTTGTATTAGTGGGCTGTACTGCCGCGGCAACCCATTGGCTGGTCGTCGTGGCCACGGTATCGTTACTGGGGCTGGCCCCGTTGCTAGCCAACGTAGCAGGTTGGCTGATTGCATTTTGTGTATCGTTTGCCGGGCACTATACCCTGACTTTCAAGCACCAGGGGGCACCGCTTGGCCAGGCACTGCGCCGTTTCTTTGCGGTATCGGCGGTTGGCTTTGGTGTTAACGAAGCAGCTTATGCCCTGCTGCTGCACACCACACCAATACGTTACGACGTACTGCTGGCCCTGATATTGATTGCAATCGCCGTCTTGACCTTTGTTGCCGGCCGGTTCTGGGCTTTCAGACAAGCGCCCCAGAAAAAAAATACAGCTTAAGCCCCCGCGACAATCGTCGTTGCCGTCGTCAAGACTCGCGAGCCCCACGCTTAACTTCGTTGACAGGTTCGACACCCGAAGACGCGAGCCCATGACCATGACGCTTGCGCACAATATACACAGGGCGATTCTTGACCTCGCCAAAAATACGCCCGATATATTCGCCCAGCACGCCCACCGACACCAAATTAATGCCAGCAAAAAACAAGATAACCGTCGCCAGCGTCGTAAACCCTTGCACCGGGTCTCCAAACAACAAATGCTTGATCACCGTGAAAGCGCCAAAGGCAAACGCCAGTAAAGAAATGACAAAGCCCGCAACGCTTAACACGCGTAGCGGCCAGGTTGTGAATGCCGTCAGGCCATCGATGGCGAACCCGAACAACTTGAAAGGTTTAAAAGTGCTTGTGCCGTGCAGGCGTTCGGGCGGGTGATAGTAAAAAGGCTCGGCCTTGAAACCCACCCAGGCAAACAGCCCTTTCATGAAACGATTACGTTCAGGCAGCATCAACAAGGCATCGACCACCGAACGATCCATCAGCCGAAAGTCTCCCGCGTTCTCGGGCACACGCACGCCACCGGGCGTGCGCATCAGCTGATAAAACAATTTGGTGCCGATACGTTTAAAGGCCGATTCGTCGTGGCGGCTGGCACGCACACCATAAACCATATCGGCACCGGCCTCCCAGCGCGCCAGCATTTCGGGGATGAGTGCCGGCGGATGTTGCAGGTCGGCATCCATACTGACCACTACTTGACCTTGCGCCGCCTCGAGCCCGGCACTAAGCGCGTTTTCTTTACCAAAGTTGCGCGACAGCTGAAGGTAAACGATTTCGGGGTGTGCCGCCGCCAGCCGGTTGACCAGCTCAGGCGTTGCGTCGGTGCTGCCATCGTCGACCACAATAATCTCGTAGCGCGGCGCCATCTTTTTAAGTACAGTGATCAGGCCGGGAAGCAGCACCCCAAGGTTGGCGTGTTCATTCAGGCAGGGTACAACACAACTAATGGACTCGAGGCTCGACATAATCTGAAAAATGACAATACTGCGCTGGTCAAACGGCCAGTTTACAGTTTATTGATTCCGGAAAAAACTATTGACGTTTGAACCGACCCGCCGCTAAGATTTATTTAATAGTTATCTTATTGAAAGGCCCGATCATGTCGACCCGAGACACGCTTTGCACCGAAGACGAAATACGGCAAATGGTTCATCTTTTTTATGACCGAATCCGGCAAGATGAACAGCTGGGGCCTATTTTCAATCATCACATCCACGACTGGGACACCCACCTTGAACGCATGGTGCAATTTTGGTCATCGATGCTACGAGGCACGGGCACCTACGAGGGCACGCCTATGCCCAAACACATTGCCCTGCCCAACCTGACCGGGAAACTGTTTGGCCACTGGCTCGACCTGTTCCACAGCACGCTGGCCACGCTGCCCAACCGGGCGATGGCCGAAAAGGCCGAAACCCTTGCCGAACGTATCGCACGCAGCCTGTGGTACGGTTACCAACTGCACAACACCCCCAACGCGCCCTTGCGTGAGGTTGCGCGTGCCTGAAATTTTTAACATTGCCGAACCCGCACAAAAAGGGCGCGGCCGACCATCATGGGATGCCCTCCTCGAAATGGGCTTTCGTCCCTTGTACCCGGCCGGTGTGCTCTGGGCCCTGGTTTCGGTGGCGTTGTGGGTATATGCACCGGGCCTGCTGTCGCCTCGCATAGGTGTATTGGCCTGGCATGCCCACGAAATGCTTTGGGGTTTCATCGCCACCATCGCGGTCGGCTTTCTGTTAACCGCAGCGGCCACCTGGACAGGCATCAACCCGCTAAAGGGCAAACCCCTGGCTCTACTGTTCGGGCTATGGCTGGTGGCGCGGCTGGCTTATTTGGGCAGCACTACCATTTGGCTGGCCATTGCCGTGGTGGCCGAAACCTTATTCTTTGCCATTGCTGCCCTGGCGCTATGGCGGGTTATAGGCAAAACACAAAGCCGACGCAACTACGGCGTACCCTGGTTGGCAATGGGGCTGGCTATCGCCAACCTGCTGTACATTCACGCGGCCTGGTTAGGCGACTACAACGCCCTGATGACCGCATTCAATATCGGGCTCGTCGACATGGCGGTTATTGCGCTGCTGGTCGCACGCCGGGTGATCCCTTTTTTCGCCATGCGGGCCATTAATGGGCTCGAACTGCCCATGCACATTGGCACGGGCCAACTACAACTGGGCCTGGGTTTATTCGCTATTGCCGCCGGGCTGGTTGGGCTACCCCGCATCATGGCCATCGCACTGGCCCTGACCGGGCTCATCAGCCTGTACCAATTGTTCTCCTGGAAACCAGTCGCAGTGCGCAGCAAACCCATTTTATGGATTCTGTACATCGGGTATGCCTTCATGGGACTGGGACTGATTACCGCTGGTGCCTGGTTGCTCGACTTAACCCCCGGCGCATTGACCCGCGCGGCAGTGCCGGCACACATCATTGGTATGGGCGGCTTTTCGGTGCTCATTATCGGCATGGTCACGCGTACTGCCCTAGGGCACCTCGGACGGCCACTGCTGCTCGATCGCAGCATGGTGGCCAGTTACGGTTTCATGCTGGCTGCGGTATGCTTGCGGCTTGCCGCATTATGGCCGTCGTCGCTTGCCCCTGGCTTGTTGCATTTAGCAGCGGCGTGCTGGGTAGTATCGTTGGCGTTGTACCTTTGGCGGTTTGTACCCTGGCTGATCCGGCCACGCTTTAATGCCGAACCCATGGCCGCAACAACGGTAAATTTACGTGCAGCAGCCAGCCCACGACGGCCCAGCTAAAACATAATTTGATATGCGCCTCACGACCCTGACCGACTACGCGTTACGCCTGCTCATGTATGTAGGCCAGCACCCCAACCGCCTCTGTACCATTGCCGAAATCGCCAGCGCCTACGGCATTTCAGAAACCCACCTCATGAAGGTGACTCATCGCCTGGCACAAAACGGGTGGATAGACACGATACGGGGCAAAAACGGCGGCATGCGCCTGGCCATGCCGCCCAACGACATCAACTTGGGCAAAGTAGTGCGCGACACCGAAAACGATTTTGCCCTGGTCGAGTGCTTTAACGCAGGCAACGCCTGCACACTGACAGGACAATGCGGGCTGACCGGCATTTTTGCCGGCGCGCTCGAACAATTTTTACACCACCTCGACGGCTACACACTAGCCGATATATTGCCGCCGCCGGCCGCAGCGCATGCATTGGCCGGCGAACACCCGGTTAAATTCGATCGCATCGAATCGTGATGGCGCTGGCGCGCAGTTCGGCCATTACAGCATCGCTAACTTCGCCCTCGACATCGGACACCACATAACCAACCTCGCCAAGCGTTTGCAATTGTTGGCGAACGATGTTCAATCCGTGCGAAGCCATCAGGCTGCTGAGCGTGCCCAAGGCACCCGGCACATTTCTGTGAACGTGCAAGATACGCGTCGCCCCCCCGGCATCCTGGTAAGGAATCTCGGGAAAATTGACCGCGCCTTTGGTCGTGCCACTTTTAATGAAGCGCACCAGTTTTTCGGCCACTTCACGACCGATATTTTCTTGGGACTCTTGCGTGCTGCCGCCGATATGCGGTGTAAGAATGACGTTACGCATACCAATAAGCGGGCTTTGCAGCGCCTCGTCGCGCCCTTTGGGCTCGACCGGGAAGACGTCGATGGCCGCACCCGACAAATGCCCGCTTTGCAACGCCTGATGCAAGGCATCAATATCAACCACTGTGCCACGCGACGCATTAATTAAAATGCTGCCCGGCTTCATGACCTGCAATGCTTTGGCATTAATAAGGTTTTTGGTACCGCTGCCACCTGGTACATGCAGCGTTACAACGTCGGCCTGCTCAAGCAACTGATTCAGCGAGGTACACGCACGGGCGTTACCCAACGGCAGCTTGGCTTCAACATCGTAGAACACCACGCGCATGCCGGCCGCCTCGGCCAAAATGCCCACTTGCGATCCGATATTGCCGTACCCGACAATGCCCAGCGTTTTACCACGCGCTTCAAAGGCGCCATCGGCGGTTTTGTCCCAGTGGCCATGATGTACACGGTCATTCTTCTCGGGGATGCGACGCAACAACAAAATAGTTTCGCCCAAAACCAGTTCAGCTACAGAACGCGTGTTCGAAAATGGTGCGTTGAACACCGGTATGCCCTTAAGCATGGCAGTATTCAAATCGACCTGGTTGGTACCGATGCAAAAACAACCCACCGCGCGCAGCTGGGGCAACGCAGAAAAAAGCTCGGCATCAAGATGCGTGCGCGACCGGATACCCACCAGTTCGGCCCCCTGCAGCGCGCTGCGCAGTTCGGCTGGCGGCAAGGCCGCAGCATAGGTAAACACATCGGTCAAACCCGCTTCGTTGAACACTTCCAGGGCGCTGGGGTGAATATTTTCGAATAGAACAATTCGCGTCATGATGCCTTCCAGTAACAAAATACCCAAAACTCATTGTGGACCATCCGGGCGACCATGGCCTGCTCACCCCTACCGCAATCAGGGGTAAGTATGCTTAATGTGTCGTATTAGTGCAAACCACTAGCCTGTGGCAATGTTCGTGGCACGAATCTTGCTTGAGTACCCTTGATTATCCGGCCGCATCTCGGTCTGGAAACGTGTTCAAGGTTCCGAACGGAGGTTCAACATGAAAATCATCCCCGCAAACCACCGCAGCCCTACCCTGGCTGACAACGCGCGTTACAGACGCGAAGCGGCCCAAGCCGCTTACGTGCTGCCATCACTCATGAAATGCTATATGCCACCGAGTACCGGAGAAACGCTGGCACGACGACTTAGTGCATGGCTAAGCCGCACCGGGCAAAAATTGAAAACCACGAATTAAAGTCAGGATTCGACTGCAGTGCCCGAGGGTTCGGACAAGGGGTCGAGAGATCGCCAAAGACAAGGCTTGCCGACGGCATCGTCAAGCACCTTCAAATATTTCTGATGCTCGACCAGTTCGGCGTCGGAAGCCCGCAAAACCTTAAGCACCGACGCGTCGAAAGCCGTCAGCCCCGAGCCGCCGCCCCCCTGACCGTCTTGCGCGTCGAAATCCATCAGCAAGGTGTCTTGCCCGCGCGTCATGGCCAGCCAGACTTCAGCCAGCAACTCGGAGTCGAGCAGCGCGCCGTGCAAGGTACGATGCGCATTAGAAATGCCGTAGCGCTCGCACAAGGCATCTAGCGAATTACGTTTACCCGGGTGCAATTCACGGGCATACAACAAAGAATCGGTCACCGAATCGCAGAGCGAACGAAACGGCCCCAGCCCGGCGCGCTCAAGCTCGGCGTCTAGAAACTTGACGTCGAACGCCGCATTATGAATGATGACCTCGGCACCGGCGACATAGTCGACTAGCTGGGAAGCCACCTCGTGAAAACGCGGGTGCGCAGACAGAAATTCGGTGGTCAACCCGTGCACGTTCAATGCTTCGGGGTCGCTGTCGCGGTCAGGGTTCAGATATAAATGTAAATGACGGCCCGTCAGGCTGCGATTGACCATCTCGACACAGGCTAGCTCAACCACACGATGCCCTTGAGCTGGGTCCAGACCTGTCGTTTCGGTGTCGAGAATAATTTGGCGCATGACAATTTAAACAATAAAAAACATTAACAATGCCGAGGGCCCTGAAAGCGGGCCGACGCAAGGCAAAGGCAGAACGGACGCCGCGCAGAATACAACATTGGGCGACGCCTATAGGGCTTTAAGCGGCCCTGACCGCCTGCCGACCAGCAATAAGCGAATAGGCCACAGGCACCACATACAGGGTCAGCAATGTACCAAAAGAAAGGCCACCCACAAGCACCCAGCCAATCTGCTCGCGCGATTCGGCACCAGCGCCGGTTGCCAGTGCCAACGGCACCGTACCCAATACCATCGCCCCTGTCGTCATCAAAATGGGGCGCAGTCGCAACACACTGGCTTCAGTTACCGCATCAAGCACATCACGGCCTTCCTGACGCAATTGGGTTGCAAACTCGACAATAAGAATACCGTGCTTGGTAATTAGCCCCACCAGCGTAATCAGACCAATCTGACTATAAATAGACAATGTCCCGCCAGTAAGCCACAGGGCCAACAAAGCGCCCGTCATGGCCAGCGGCACCGACAGCATAATAATGAACGGATTGCGCCAGCTTTCGAATTGGGCGGCCAGCACCAGATAAATAAACGCCAACGCCATAACAAACACCAGGTAAATACTACCTGACGAATCGCGGAACTCGCGCGACTGACCGTCGAGGTCGATTTGCACCGTGGCCGGCAACGTATCGCGTGCAACGGCAAACATGTGGTCAAGCACCTCGCCCAGCGCGTACCCAGGCGCCACAGACGCCTGTACCTTAACGGCGCGCAAACGATTGAAGTGATTGAGCGACTGCGGTGAAACGCTTTCGGTCACGTCCAAGAAGTTGGACAACTGCACCATGCCCCCTTGGGCAGTACGCACGTAAATATCCGAAATATCGCGCGGATCGGCACGGTCTTGTTTGCTGACCTGCACAATCACGTCGTACTGCTCGCCACTATCGCGAAAGCGCGTTACCTGCCGGCCGCCCAGCATGGACTCGAGCGTACGGCCTACCGTGCCGACATCAACGCCGACGTCGGCCAATTTTTCGCGGTTGACCGCCACCGTCAGCTCTGGGGTGTTCAGACGCAGGTCAGTATCAATATTTTGCAACCCGGGGTAGTCAGAAAGCTTCTCGACGAAACCATCGACCAGGCGACCGATCTCTTCGTATGGGGCCTGGCTCATGATGACAAATTCAATCGGCTTTGACGTGGCCCGTTGACCAAAAGACGGCGGATTGCTTGGAAACGCCCGCACGCCGGGCAGCCCCATAAACTGCGGCAACAAACCGGCGGCAATTTCTTGCTGCGAACGTTCGCGGTCACCCCAAGGCTTGAGCCGCAAAATGGCAAACGCCTCGGTCACCGTCGGGAACCCGACAATAGACTGGTTGCCCGATGCCTCGGAAATACCGGCATACATTTGTTCGATACGTTTCACACTATCGAGCGTGTAATCGAGCGTGGAACCATCTGGGGCGCTCACCACGCCAAACACCACACCACGGTCTTCCAGAGGCGCCAGTTCGCTTTTTATGGTTTTAAACAACACGCCGCTAGCCGCGGCCACCACCAGGCCCAGCACCACAACGGCCATGCGATGGCGCAACGCAAAACCCAGACTGTTTCGATAAGCGCGGGTCATGCCTTCAAGCAAGCGCTCGATAAACATGTATACCTTGCCGTGAGAAGGTTGATGCTTGAGCAAGGTGGAGCACATCATGGGGGTTAAAGTCAGTGCCACAAAACCCGACACCAATACCGCACCGGCCAGGGTCAGGGCAAACTCGATGAACAGGCGACCGGTACGACCGGTCGCAAAGGCCAGCGGTGCATAAACAGCCACCAGCGTTAACGTCATGGCAATGACCGCGAAGGCAATTTCTTTAATCCCCAGGAAAGACGCTTCAAGCCGCGACTTCCCTTCTTCGATGTGTCGATATACGTTTTCGAGCACCACAATGGCGTCATCGACCACCAAACCAATGGCCAGCACCATAGCCAGCAAAGTCAGTGTATTGATCGAGAAACCGAACAAATACATGATGCCAAATGCACCGATGAGCGACACCGGAATGGTGACAATGGGAATAAGACTGGCGCGCACACTGCGCAAGAAAAAGAAAATGACCAGCACCACCAGCACCACGGCCTCGAGGATGGTCATGTACACCGAGTTGATGGACTCTTGAATGAACACCGAACTGTCGTACGCAATGTTCAAACGCATGCCGTCGGGCAGATTTTGATTGATTTCCTCGACCTCGGCGCGCACCGCCCGTGACAGGTCGAGCGGGTTGGCCGTAGATTGCTTGGTAATGCCAATATTAAGGCCGTCATTACCATTAAAACGCGACAAAATACGCTCTTCGGCCGGGCCGATCTCGACATTGGCCAAATCGCCTAGGCGCACGGGATAGCCACTGACGGTGGCCACAATGACATCTTTAAACTGCTGCACGGTTTGCAAGTCGGTGGTCGACACCACAGAAAATTCGCGCATGGCCGACTCGATGCGACCGGCCGGAATCAGCACGTTCTGTTGACGCAGCGCCGACTCGACATCTTGTACAGTCAGGTTATAGCCCGCCAGTTTGGCCCGATCGATGTAAATGCGCATGGCCGGCTGGCGCTCACCGAAAATACGAACCTCGGCTGCCCCGGGCAGAACCGATAAACGGGTTTTGATATAGCGATTAAGGTAGTCGGACGCCTCCATCGTATTCAAACTACCGGCGTCGACGGCAATGTACACAATCGGGGTTGAATCGGCCTCGACCTTACTGATGACCGGTTCGTCGATTTCGTCGGGCAAGAAACGGCGCGCGCGTGAGACCTTGTCGCGTACGTCGGCGGCGGCCGCATCCGGGTCGCGATCCATGTTGAACTTGATGTTGATCCAGCTGCGCTCGGAGCGACTGCGCGACGTCATCACGTCAACGCCTTCCATGCCCGACAACTGATCTTCAAGCGGCTTGGTCACCTGCGACTCAACCACCTCGGGTGACGCTCCCTTATAGTCGGTCATGACCGACACCACCGGTTCATCGATGGCCGGATACTCACGCACCGTCAGGCGGTCGTATGAAATCAGCCCAACCAGCACCACCAGCAAGGAAAGCACGGTGGCAAATACTGGGCGCTTGATGCAAACTTCGGACAAGACCATGGTGCGTTCCCCGGATCAGGAAGTCGGCGTACCGGCGGCAGCCGGCGCAGGAGTTGAAGCACCCGCCGCTGCCGGCAAGGTCAGAATACGTACGGGCGTGCCATCGGCAATTTTCTGCAAGCCGGCCACCACAACCTGGTCACCCTGCTGCAAGCCACTCAAAATTTCGACCTGCCCCGATCGTCTCTGACCGATCTCGACCACAACCCGTCGCGCGACGCCGTCTTCAACACGGAAGACAAAACGCTCCGGGCCGGCCGACTGCAGGGCGGTTTCGGGCACGACAGTCACCTGCGTGTTCTCGAACATCAGTTGCACCCGGGCAAAGATGCCCGGACGCAATCGACCGTCCTTATTGGGTACATCGGCTCGGACCAAAACGGAACGCCCGCCCACATCAACTTGCGGATTCACGGCCTTCACAACACCTTGGCGCGACTCGCCGGGCAACGCGTCGAAGCGTACGGTAAGCCCAAGCCCGACCGTAATCTGATCCACATAACCTTCAGGAACACGAAAATCGACCTGCAAAGGATCGATAGACTCGATGGGCGCAATATCGGTACCGGCACTGACGTAGTCCCCAACCGACACCTGACGCAGACCAATCACGCCATTGAATGGCGCCAAAATTGCAGTTTTATCGAGTTGCGCTTGCGCCAGCGCCACGGCCGCCTGCTGCACTTTAAGCTGGTTGAACGCTTCATCGCGCGCCTGCTTACTGATAAACCCTTGCTGAGTCAGGGTTTGAGACCGTTGATACTGGGTATTGGCCAGGCTGAGGTTGGCCTGGGCCTGCTGCAACTGAGCCTTAACGACGCTATCGTCCAGTCGCACCAACAACTCGCCGCGCTTGACCGGCTGCCCCTCGGCAAACTTGATCTCAGCAATTCGGCCGGCAATTTCCGGGCGCAAAATAACCGCATTTTCAGAACGCAAGGTGCCCACCGCGGAGACCTCCCGGGGCATGCTGACCTGAACCACCGGCGTCACTTCGACCCCCACCTGCCGAGGTCCGGCAGCCGGCGCAGGCGTAGATTTTGCCGCCTGCGTCGCAGCAGGGGCACTGGAAGGTTGGGCAGGTTGACCTGCACCCGGCCCCCACCACCGCGATCCGGCCACACCCAGTGCAGCGCCTAAACCCAATACGACCAGAAATCCTGCAACGTTCTTGTTCATGAAAGCGTGTTCATCTATAAGCGGGTTGTGGAAACCGGCCCTGAAAAGACCGACGTCGATAATAGCGCATGCTGGCGTAGCGTGCGGCCCCAAAACCGTCACAGGGCCAGGGTTAGCCGCTTAAGCCGCGGCGCGTCGCGCGACCTCCACCCCTTCGTTGGCCAGCGCATCGGCTTTTTCATTTCCCGGGTCACCGGCATGTCCGCGCACCCATCGCCAAGTCAACTCGTGCTCGTGAGTAAGTTCATCCAGCATCTGCCAGAGGTCGGCGTTCTTGACCGGCTTTTTATCTGCCGTGCGCCAACCCCGACGCTTCCAGTTCTCGAGCCATTCCGTCATGCCCTTTTGCACATACTGCGAGTCGGTATGAATCACAACCTTGCACGGGCGCTTCAGGGCCCGCAGCGCCTGAATGACGGCCATCAGTTCCATACGATTGTTGGTGGTTTCGGGCTCACCGCCACACAGGCTTTTTTCGTGACGCCCCTGGCGCAAATATGCGCCCCACCCCCCCCATCCGGGGTTTCCCTTACAAGCACCGTCGGTCCAGATATTGACCGGTGCAATGTGTTGCAAACTCATGCTTTCCTTGTATTG
Organism: Pusillimonas sp. NJUB218; assembly: GCF_003788685.1. Classification (NCBI taxonomy): domain Bacteria; kingdom Pseudomonadati; phylum Pseudomonadota; class Betaproteobacteria; order Burkholderiales; family Alcaligenaceae; genus Pusillimonas; species Pusillimonas sp. NJUB218. The sequence goes on along the minus strand of NZ_NQMK01000004.1, from coordinate 26,562 downwards.
ACTTAACCTAACTGCCTGCCTGACGCTGGCTGGCCACAACGGCGGCCCGGCGCATACGGCGTTTCTTTTTGCCCTTCCAGGCCGGCCCCACCAGGCGCACAGAGGCAACGCGTTTGACGGCTGCCACCACATAAACCGCGCCACATACCGGCCACCAGCGGTCGCCTGCGGCGTCCATGAAAGACCAGCGTTGCAGCCAGCGCTGAGTAAAGCAGGGCGCAGCGTAGCAACCAAAGTGCCCCCGGTCAATTTCAAGGGACAACAACTTGAACCAGTCTTTCAGACGAGGCAAAGACACCTGCATATGGGCAGGCACTGGCACCAGGGGGTCGACGCCCGGAATACGCGCTTGCGCCCCCCAAAGACTCCAGGGGTTAAAACCAGAGATCACCAACCGCCCCTCAGGGACCAGTACACGCTCGGCTTCGCGCAGCACCTGATGCGGGTGATTGGAACACTCGAGAACATGGGGTAATATCAGCAAGTCGACGGACTGACTTTCGAAGGGCAGCTGCTCGGGCTGGGCATACAGTGCCGGGCTGGCGCCTATCAGGCTGTCTTCACTGAAACCCGAATGGGTGTGTATCTTGTGCGGTATGCGGTTTGCAGCCAGTAAGTCCCAGTGCGGCAACCCCACCTGTACCGCGTGGTAGCCAAACGCGTTGGTCACCATACCATTGGTTTTTTTCTGTTCCCAGTTGCGCACGTACTGGCCGGCCGGCGTTTCCAGCCATCCGGCCAGTTCGGTGATCAGCGGTTGGTCCAACTCAAACACACAAGCTCCTTGCGCCATGGTTAATACTACTCAAGACCCGAAAACAACCCGTCTGGTTCCGGTTCCGGCATTTTCCGACAACTATATCTGGTTAATTCGCAAAGGCAACCACGCGGTCGTGGTCGATCCGGGCGATGCCGCCCCGGTGCTCGAACAATTAAACGCACATAACCTGACGCTGGATGCCATTCTTGTTACCCATCACCACCCCGACCATGTCGGCGGCGTACTCGAGCTCAAAGAAAAAACCGGCGCCACAGTGTACGGCCCTATCGGCGAAAAGCTCCCGGTATGCGATCACGGCCTGAAAGAAACCGACGAAGTCGGGCTCGACCACCTGGGGCTTACCCTTTCGGTACTCGACATCCCAGGGCACACTGCGGGCCACATTGCTTATTTTGGCTATCTCGACGACGACCAGCCTGTCGTTTTTTGTGGTGATACACTATTTGCCGCAGGTTGCGGGCGCCTTTTCGAGGGCACCCCTGCCGACATGGTGAACTCCCTGGGGAAACTGCAAGCATTACCGCTAAACACGCTTGTGTGCTGTGCCCATGAATACACCCTGTCTAACCTGCGCTGGGCACTTGCCGTCGAACCGGCAAACCCCGTGTTAAAAAAGCGCTGGGAATCGGCACAGCAAACCAGGTCGCAAGGTTTGCCTACACTGCCATCCACCATCAGCCTCGAGCTCGAAACCAACCCATTCCTGCGGCCGCTGCAAAGTGCAGTTATCGAAGCCGCCCAGAATCATGCAGGCAAACCGCTGAATTCTGCGGTCGCTGTGTTTGCATGCCTGCGCGAATGGAAGAACAATTTTTAACGCAGTACCCATGCTTTCACGACTATTTACGTTATTACTGGTGGTGCTTCTGGCGGGCTGTGCCCACCAAGGTGCGCAAAAATCCGACCGCTCGCCCTATGCTGCCGTCGACACATCGCGCACCATCGACCTGACCAACCCACCCGCCGATATCTGGGACCGCGTCCGTCGCGGTTTCGCCATCCCCAATCTTAACGACCCGCTGGTCGACCACTGGACAAACTACTACGCCTCGCATCCGCAATCGGTTTACCGCATGAGCGAGCGTGCGAAGCGCTACATTTACTTTATTGTCGACGAGCTCGAACGACGCGGCCTGCCCACCGAGCTGGCCCTGCTACCCTTTGTCGAAAGCGCCTACAACCCCGAGGCCTACTCGCGGGCCAAAGCATCCGGGCTGTGGCAATTTATTCCCAGCACGGGCTTGCACTTCAATTTAAAACAAGACAACTGGCGCGACGAGCGCCGCGACCCTGTGGCCTCCACCCACGCTGCCCTCGAATACCTCACCTATCTGTACGAATTCCAAGGCGACTGGTATCTGGCGCTAGCGTCTTACAACTGGGGCGAAGGCTCGGTGCGCCGCGCCATTGAAAAGGCCGAGGCGGCGGGCGACGGTACTGATTACCTGTCGCTGAAAATGCCCGACGAAACACGTAACTACGTACCCAAATTGCAGGCCATTAAAAACATCATTGCCGACCCGAAAAAATACGGCATGACACTGCCGCCTGTTGGCAATACCCCATATTTCACCGCTGTTCGCAAAACCCAAACGATGGCGGTCGAAGATGTGGCCCGGCTGGCCGAAATGCCCCTTGACGAATTCAAGGCTCTGAATGCCTCATTCCATCGGTCGATTATCGTGGCAGACGACGCACCCGAAATCTTGCTGCCGACACATCGGGTAGACATTTTCAAGGCCAACCTCGAAGCCTACAAAAATCAACAACTGACTGCCGCAACCGAAGGCGGTGTTCAACTGGCGTCTCTGGACACAACCGGTGGTGCGGCACTACCCATACCGGCACCCATCAACCGCCTACCCTCGGCGGGCAAGCCGGCTAACAAGACTGTCAAACGGGGCCCCAGCGCGCGCACCCATACCGTCAAAAAGGGTGAGACCCTTTATACATTGGCCAAACGCTACAACACGTCGGTACAAGAGCTACGGCGGCTTAACAACTTAAAAAGCAACAACTTGGGGCTGGGCACGCGCCTACGGGTACCTGGCACCAATGTTCGCGGCTGACACAACCAATCATTACCAATACAAAAGGCTCAATCATGGGTTTTCTTAAAAACAAACGCATCCTGATCACCGGCGTTATCTCCAACCGCTCTATCGCCTATGGCATCGCCAAGGCCTGCCACCAGCAAGGCGCAGAACTGGCCTTCACCTACGTCGGCGATCGCTTCAAAGACCGCATTACCGAATACGCCGCCGAATTTGGCAGCGACATCGTGTTGCCCTGCGATGTAGGTGATGATGCGCAAATCGAATCGACCATTGCCGAAATTGGTAAGCGCTGGGACGGTCTTGACGGCCTGGTTCACGCTATCGGATTTGCGCCACGCGAAGCCATCGCCGGCGATTTCCTCGACGGCCTGTCGCGCGAGGGCTTCCGGATTGCTCACGACATTTCGGCCTACAGCTTTCCGGCGCTGGCCAAAGCCGCCCTGCCGCTGCTTAAAGGCCGGAACAGCTCGGTATTGACGCTGACCTACCTGGGCGCTGAAAAAGTCGTCCCCAACTACAACACCATGGGCCTGGCCAAAGCCTCGCTCGAAGCCAGCGTGCGTTACCTGGCCAATTCGTTAGGCCCCATGGGCATTCGCGCCAACGGTATTTCAGCCGGCCCCATCAAAACATTGGCCGCTAGCGGCATCAAAGATTTTGGTTCGATTCTGAAGTACGTCGAGGCACACGCCCCGCTGCGCCGTAACGTCACCACCGAAGACGTCGGTAATGTAGCGGCATTTCTGCTGTCTGAACTGGCCGCAGGCGTTACCGGCGAAATCACCCACGTCGACGCCGGGTTCTCTACGGTTGTACCGGGCATGGAGTAAACCGCCCCGACCTACAGTATTAATCGGGGAACACAACCCCCGGTTCGCCTGTACGCCATACCGGGTATTTGTGCATCACCGAAGCAAACAACGCTGACTCAAGAAACACCTTGAGCCAGCGTTTTGTTTGGGGCAAAGGTTGGCGTTCAAACCAATCGGCGTTGGTATGGACAAACTGCCGTACAAAAGGCGCAATCGCCATATCGGCCAGCATAGGTTCCGCCCCAAAAAGGTAGGGCGTTTGTTCCAGGCGAGCTTCCAGCCCCTGCAACCAGGCCATACCGGCATCACGATGCGGTTCGGGCTGGGTATTTTCGTAGCGCTGCGGGTACTTGTAGCGATCCAGGTGGAACTTGAATTGCGTATCGCACTCTTCGATCAGGGCCAACATAGCTACCCGGTGCTGCGGGTTCAACCACCCTTGTGGATCGCGCTGGCTCAAGGCCCACAGCATGATGTCAAGACTTTGGTCGATCACCGTACCGTCGGTATCGACCAGGACAGGTACGGTACCTTTGGGCGAGGCCATCAACATCGCGGCCGGCTTGTCTCGCAAGACGATTTCACGCAGCTCGCAACGTGTAACGCTCGCGGCAATGGCCAGGCGGGCGCGCATGGCGTAAGGGCACCGACGAAACGAATACAAAATAGGGAGCCGCCCTTCGATCGGCCCCGCACCTTGCCCGCCAAGAATGGCCTCGGTCACGGCTACTTGCCCTTCTGGCCCGCCAGCGCCGCCAGTCGGGCCTTTTCTTTAGCGGCAGCCTTGGCAGCTTTTTGCGCTTCCAGACGGGCGCCGATATGACGTTCGCGGCGTTGGGCCGCCAGTTCAGTTTGCTTTTGACGCTCGCGAAACCGCTGCTTTTGGGCCTCGGTGTGTTTATCGTGACAATGCGGGCAACTAACACCTGACTCAAATTGAGGTGACTGCTTGTCGGCGTCGGATAATGGATAACGACAAGCACGACAGAGTTCGTAGCTGCCTTGATCAAGGCCATGCACCACCGAAACACGTTCGTCGAACACAAAGCACTCGCCATCCCACAAGCTCTGCTCTGCGGGCACAGTTTCAAGGTACTTCAGAATCCCGCCTTCCAGGTGGTAGACCTCGTCAAAGCCTTGCGACCTAAGATAAGCCGTTGATTTCTCGCAGCGAATGCCGCCAGTGCAGAACATGGCCACTTTTTTCTTTTGCCGCAGCACCCCACCGTCGGTTGACTCTTGCTTAACCCAGTCGGGGAACTGCGTAAAGCTGACGGTTTCAGGGTTGACCGCACCTTTGAAAGTGCCAATGGCGACTTCGTAGTCGTTGCGCGTATCAACAACGACCACATCGGGGTCGGTAATCAATTGATTCCAGTCTTCGGGCTTTACATATTTTCCAGCGCGGGTCTCGGCTTCGACATTAGGAATGCCCATGGTCACGATTTCGCGCTTGAGCTTGACCTTCATGCGGTAGAACGGCTGCTTGTCGGCCCACGACTCTTTATGCGTGAGCGTTGCCAGGCGCGGGTCGGCATGCAAATAAGCGAGCACAGCACGAATTCCCGCCTCGGGGCCGGCGATGGTGCCGTTAATGCCTTCTTGTGCCAACAACAATGTGCCGGTAACGTCGTTGTTTTGGCAAACCTCAAGCAACGGCGCCTGCATATCGCGGTAGTTATCGAGGCGAACGAATTTATATAGGGCAGCGACCAGAAATTGAGCCATAGGGGTAACACATTAGCGTAACGTCAAAAACGCCATTTTACCCTGTTCACCCCAGGGTTATTACCCCCGGCTTTGCTCGCCAAAACTGACAGTACAAATGAAAAGCACCCCAAAAGTCCGACAGTTGTCCGGCGCTTGGGGTGCAATTCTTGCGGGCACGCAGATGTTAGCTGTCTCGCTTGCGCCCGTAACGATCGTTACCAATACTGCCCATGCTGATGATGCGTGGGGCGGAAGCCTGTTTGGCGCGTTCGTGGTTGGCCGACAATTTAACGCTGGACTTGAACGGGCGGAACGGGGTGGGAGTGCGCGGTTTAACCAACATCAGGAACCTCTCGAAAATATTACGATTATTCGGAATGGTTTAGAACTGCGACCCCTAGGTTACCCCTGTTTATAGACAATTTGATGACAAAGCCGTCATTTTCAGGGTTATTCCTAGGAAAATAACGGCTTTTAAAAACAACAGCGCCTGAACTGGCCGGTCTATAGCACAGCAGCAAACGCCCGAGCGACACGATCGACGTTGCCGGTATTTAAACCCGCCACGCAAATGCGGCCAGACTCGATGATGTAAACACCGAACTCGTCGCGCAGACGGTTCATTTGCGCCGCCAGTACTGGTGCATAGCCAAACATGCCGCGCTGCGCCAATAAAAAGTCCCAATCGACATTGGGTTGGGCTGTGCACAGCCCCTGATGCAGCCGCTCACGCATCGACTGAATACGCACACGCATCTCGTCTACTTCGCTACGCCAAAGCGCGTTCAGCTCGGCATCGTTCAGCACCGTTTGCACAAGGCTGGCGCCATAAGCAGGCGGACTGGAGTAATTGCGACGCACGGCCTGCTGCATTTGTCCCAGCGCACGGCCGGCTTCGTCAGCATTGGCGCAGACCATGCTCAGGCTCCCGCAGCGTTCGCCATACAAAGAAAAAATCTTCGAGTACGAATTGGCGACCAGGAAAGACTGGTTAGCCTTGACCAACGCACGGATCAAATAGGCATCCTGTTCAAGCCCTTCGCCCAACCCTTGATACGCCGTATCAAGAAACGCTATGAGCTCGCGCGACGCGATGATTTCGACGACTTCATCCCATTGCGCCGGACTCAGGTCGGCCCCGGTGGGGTTATGGCAGCAAGGGTGCAACAGCACCAATGTTTGCGCCGGCAACTGACGCAGCGCAGCCGCCATGGCATCAAAATCGAGGCGTTGGGTATCGCGATTGAAATAAGGGTACGTGTCTACCTTGAACCCGGCGCCCTCGAGAATGGCGCGGTGGTTGTCCCAGGTCGGGTTGCTGATACGAGCTTCGATGGCCGGAAAAAACCGGCGGATGACATCGCTGCCCACCTTAAGCGCACCCGAACCCCCAACTGTTTGAATGGTGGCCACGCGCCCCTGCTTGATGACATCGGCATCTTGACCAAACAACAGCGCCTGACTGGCCTTGCAATAGGTCGGGTCACCGCTCATGGGCAGGTACATGCTGGGCTGAGTCGACTGTGCCACCCGGGCCTGTGCCTCGATGACGGACTTCAGACGGGGCACATTACCCTGGTCGTCGTAATACAAACCAATACTTAAATTAGTTTTGTCGGCGCGAGCATCGTCGCGATAGGCCAACTGAAGAGACAAGATAGGGTCGCCTGCATAGGCAGAAAGCACGTTGAACACGGTGTCGTCCTGTTGCTGCGATACTCAAAAGCATCGCCGCTGAAAGCAGTTAAAAGGAAGGCCATTTTATACCTACAAAATGCAACAGCCGTGTCATGTCGCGACCCGTTGCGCCACATTGTGCCGGGCTGCACGACATGGCCCGGGTGGTATGATCAAACGCCTATATTGGTGATCATCAACTATGGATTCCGTCACTCAAGCCGTACTGGGCGCCAGCGTCTCTGGCGTCATGCTGGGCCGATACCACGGTCGCAAAGCCTATATTGCAGGCGCCGTATTGGGCACGCTGCCAGATCTCGATGTCATCATTCGGTACGGCAACCCTATTGCCGACATGATCAACCATCGCGGGTTCTCGCATTCGGTGTTTGTTCTGACCGGGTTGTCGCTTTTGCTGACCTGGCTGATACGCAAATGGCCCCCGGCCACGCAGTACGACTGGAAACGGCTATTTGCCACGTTGTGGCTGATCTTCATCACACATGTACTGGCCGACGCCTTTACCAGTTATGGCACGCAGCTGTTCTGGCCCTTCATGCCAACACCGACCAGTTGGTCAAGCATTTTCATCATCGACCCGCTCTTCACCCTGCCCATGCTGCTGGCCGCAATGGCGGCCTTTGCCTGGGGTGCGCGTCCAGCCGTGCAAAAAATGAATGCCTGGGCGTTAGGCTGGTGTGTGGTGTATCTGTGCGCTTCGCTGCTGGCCAAAAATCTGGTCGAATCGCGTGTGCGCACGACCCTGGCGCAAAGCGGCGTTAGTGTTGACGCCGTGTTCTCAACGCCGGCTCCGTTCAATATTCTGCTGTGGCGGGTGGTGGCACGCACCGATGACGACCACTACTTTGAGTACGTTACCAGCGTTCTAGACGACCAACCCCTCGAATACATCAAGGCGCCGCTTAATACCGCACTAGCCGACCAGCTCAGCAACGCCGACATGCTTAACGGGCTGCGCTGGTTTTCGGGGGACTGGATCCGCTACGACGTGATCGACAAGCAGCTGGTAGCCACCGACCTGCGCATGGGTCTGGCTACGGGCTATTACTCGTTCCGATTCCGTGTCGCACAGCAAAACCCAGACGGCAGCTGGGCCGTTGTCGAACCGTCTCGCTGGCCGTCAGACCGTGGCCTGGAAGCATTGACTGCGGTGATTGCACGCACTATCAGTGCCAGCCCAGCATTGCCGCTGCAACAATGGGAAGCCCGTATGCGCGCAACGCCCTAAAGCGCATGGGCCAACACGTCCGACACTAGGGGGTGCTGCTCTCCGCGCCGGTTTCTGATCGCAAAAACCTCTTCGCGAACCCGGTCGTCGCCACCTAAACGTCGCAAGCCCTTGAGCAACCTGGTTTGCAAGGCACCGAAGCGGCTGACCGGAAAAACGCCCAACCCCTGAGCCGCAAACACCGCCATCAGGGCGCTGTCTTCAAACTCACCCACCACGTTGGGTTGCACGCGAATTTCGGCAAACCAACGATCGAGCGACGCACGTAATTCAGAATGCCCGGTGGGCAACAGAACGGGGATTTGAGCCAGGCACGCAGGAAACGTCTGAACCTGTTTTTTGCTGACCCATGCCGAAGGCCCGAACCAGTCGATGGGCGACGACACCAGCAGTTCACTCTTGACCCGTAAATTGGCGTTTACTGGAGCCGCTTGGCCCGCCAGCACCAGGTCGATATGGTGCAGGGTCAATTCGCCCAGCAACGGATCGAACTCGCCTTCGTGACACACCAAGTGCAGATTAGGCGTCGTCAGGACAGGCTTTAACAACGCATGAGCGGCAAGCTTGGAGATGCCGTCAGACAAGCCCACCGCCAAACGCACCACTGGTCTGGACGCCGTCTGCAAGACCTCTTGGGGCAAACGCTGGCCCAACTGAAAGATTTCTTCTGCACGTGTAAATGCGGTCTTTCCGGCATCGGTTAACGCCACGCCGCGCCCTGCGGGCTTGAGCAACTGACAACCCAATGACTCTTCGAGTGCGCGCACCTGCGCCGATACGGTCTGGACGGCCACACCCAAACGATCGGCCGCCCGCGAAAAACCGCCCTCTTTACCCACAACCCAAAAATAGTACAGATGACGGTAATTGATCATATTTCGAAAAAACCGAAGTTAAATTCAATTTTATGATGATTTATTAGAAATAAACAGACAGGCACAATTGGCCCTGTTTTCTAACCTCGTCCAATTTAAATGGCAACCTCATCATGACTGAACTCATTTCGTTCCTGTCGACCCCCATGGCCAGCATGCCGCTCTGGGCCTGGCTGTTCTTCTTTCTAATTGTTATCACCCTTCTGGTGCTCGACCTGGGCGTGCTGCATAAAGAACAGCGCGAAATCGGTATCCGCGAAAGCCTGCTGCTATCGGCGGGGTACATTACGGCGGCCTTGATTTTTGGCGGTTGGGTCTGGTGGTATATGGGTGCCCAGCAGGGCCTTGATTACTACACCGGCTTCCTGATCGAAAAATCGCTGTCAATGGACAATATTTTTGTCATTGCGCTTATTTTCAGCTACTTCGCCATCCCGCCAAAGTATCAGCACCGCGTGCTGTTCTGGGGTATTTTGGGCGTCATTGTGCTGCGCGCCATCATGATTGGCCTGGGTGCCGCGCTCATCAACGAGTTTGACTGGGTCTTGTACATCTTCGGCGCGTTCCTTGTGTTTACGGGCGTCAAAATGTGGATCATGGCCGACGCCGAGCCCGACCTGGCCAAGAACCCCGTGCTGAACTTCGTGAAGAAGCACATGCCGCTAACGAACGAGCTGCACGGCAACGCATTCTGGGTCAAAAAAACCGACCCGAAAACCGGTCGACTGATGCGCATGGGTACCCCGCTGTTCCTGGCCCTGGTCATGGTCGAACTGACCGACCTGGTGTTCGCCGTCGACTCAATCCCGGCCATTTTCGCCATCACCACCGACCCGTTTATTGTTTACACCAGTAATATTTTTGCCATTCTGGGTTTACGCGCCCTGTACTTCGCGCTATCCGCAATGATTCACCGCTTCCATTACCTGAAGTACGCGCTATCGCTCATTCTGGTCTTTATTGGCTCGAAGATCTTCCTGGTCAACATTATTGGCAAGATCCCGGCCTGGGTATCACTGGGTGTGACCATGACGCTGATTGTCGGCGGTATTATCGTAAGCTTGAAGAAAACAGCCGCCCCTAAAGACACCCACTAAGGGGGCCGGGCGGCCACCGGAGACATCATGGAATTCCCTCAGTCCGTCATTGACCGCGTCGTCGCCCGCCAGGGCTGCCTTCACCCGTACGACCACTTCAACGCCGCAGAAACGGCGTTTGTAGTGGTCGACCTGCAAAACTTCTTTACGCAACCTGGTTACCTGGGCGAATGCAAGACAGCCCGAGCCACCTTCCCTGCCGTCAACGCCCTGGCCGCTGCATTACGCCAGGCAGGCGGGCACGTCATCTGGATACAAACCAGTGCCGACGGCGCCGAAAAATTCTGGTCGCACTTCCAGCACAACATGCTTGCGCCCAAAAACAGCGCCCGACGCCTGGCCGAGTTATCCGAATCGCACGACGGGTTTCAAATACCCGACGCGCTTGACGTCGCCCCGTCTGACACGCGCATCATCAAACGCTACTACAGCGCGCTAAGCCCCGGTTCGTCCAACCTGCATGATGTCTTGCAAGCCAAAGGCGTCAAAAACGTACTTGTAGGCGGTACCGTCACCAATGTCTGCTGCGAATCGACCGCCCGTAGCGCCATGATGCTCGACTACGTCACCGTCATGGTGCACGACACGCTATCGGCCGTCACCCCGCAAGAACATCAGGCTTCGCTTGAAGGCTGGCTGCTATTCTTTGGCGACGTTCTGGGCACTGAAGAGGTCATTGCCCGGCTACGCGCCGACTAATCATTTTTGTGCACGATACTGACAAGGCGTGCACAAATCCGATAGTCGCCCCCCTCCGCTGCACATTACTGTTCGGTTACAGCCCGGCGGGCATTGCCCCGCTGCGGCCAAACTTGTTGAACACAACTTATAGTGCATCGGAGACCTCATGAAAACCAATAACTTCCTGAACAGGGACCACTTCCTGCTGGGTACCTTTTCAACCAATTGCTCGGGCGGCATGACCGTCTCGAAATTGCCCAATCGCTGGAAAGCCGACTGGGAAAGCAACCTGAAAATCGGCAAGCTCCTGGACGACGCCGGCATGGACTTCATGCTGCCCATCGCTCGCTGGATTGGTTACGGCGGCGAAACCGACTTTCATGGTTATGTACTTGAAACCGTGACCTGGGCCACCGCCATGCTGGCCAACACGAAGCAGCTGACTGTCTTTGCAACCATTCACACCAGTGCCAATCACCCGGTCGTGATTGCCAAGCAAATTGCGACTATGGCCCAAATTAGTGGCGAGCGCGTTGGCCTGAACATTGTGGCCGGCTGGAACAAACCTGAATACGAAGCCCTGGGTCTGAGCCTGCCCGATGACCACGAAACCCGTTATGGCTATGCGCAGGAATGGTTCGACGTCATCAAAAAGGTCTGGAAACACGACGGCCGCTTTGACTGGAACGGCAAATACTTCCAACTCAAGGGCGTCTATGGCAATCCCAAGCCGCAAACCATGCCCCCGATCTATAACGCCGCCGGTTCGGGCCTTGGCCGCGAATTTGCAGCACGCAACGCTGACTTCCTGTTTACCCCCGCCATCGACCTGGAGCGCTCAAAGACCGAAGTTGCAGAGCTCAAGCAACAAGCCCTTGACCAGGAAGGCCGTAAAGTGGGCGTACTGACGTTCTCGCATGTCATTTGCCGCCCCACCGAAGCCGAAGCCAAAGCGGTATGGCAATCGCTGCAAGACAACGCCGACTGGGCCGCCGTCGACAACCTGATCCGTCTTCAGTTCGCACACGCCCATTCATTCCCGCACGACCTTCTGGCCCTGATTCGCGAGCGCTTCGCAGCTGGCCATGGTGGCTTCCCGCTGGTAGGTACGCCCGAACAGGTTGCAGACGGCATTACCCAACTGCACGAAGCCGGTTTCGGCGGTACCACGCTATCATTCTTTGACTACGCGGAAGAATTCCCCTATTTCCGTGATAACGTGCTGCCCATCCTTGAATCACGTGGCATTCGCAAAAAATTTGTATGAACGACGCATTACTCAACCAGGAATTCCGGGCCGCCATGCGCCAGCTGGCCGGCGGCGTCTCGGTCATTACCGCCGCCAACGGCAACGAGCGAACCGGCCTGACAGCCACATCGGTGGTGTCCATTTCGATGGACCCACCCGAGCTGTTCATTTCGGTAAACCAAAGCTCATCGTCGTGGCCTGTCATCGAGAAAGCCGGCAAGTTCGGCATCAATGTGCTGCAGCATGGCCAACAAATTGTGGCCGAGCACTTTTCGGGGAAAGGCGGACGCAAAGGTGACGACCGATACGCCGACGACGACTGGTACCAGACCCCGGACGGCGTCTGGCTGTCGCGCCGGTCGCTGGCTGCTTTTGCCTGCGACGTCGAAAAAGTCTGGCTGCACCGGCAACATGCACTTATCGCTGGCAAAGTCACCCGGATCGACATTAATCCTGGGCCTAAGCCACTTGCGTACTGGCAAGGCAATTACGGGTCATTTTCGAGCCAATAGCCCACATGTGAAATGGTCCCCCGGGGAAACCCCCAGAGGCAAAAAAACAGTTTAGGTATAAACTGTTAGCTTTATGTCATTGGGGCGTTTCCCCCGGTTCACCAGCCGCATTCTCCGGCTTCAGGCCGGCCCGGGCGCCGAAGGAAAATGCACATGCAGGCGGCACTCAACGCGCAACCGCGCAGCCATTTGTTTAGTCGTTTCCCAAAGTTCACATCGCATGATGCCGAAGAAGTCAGGCATCAGGTCAGCCGTATTTTTTGCGATCACGACCTGAAAGTCGTAGGCAAATCGCAGGCGCTTAATACACAAATACACTTTCGCCCTGGCAAGCGCGTCAGCTATGGCCGAATGCTTTATGGCGCCACTGTCGACATCGAGCCAGGCAAGCTCGACGATTTTTACCTGATACAAATCCCGGTTGCCGGGCAAGAAACCATCGAATGCAACCGGCAATCGGTGCACTCAAACCCCAGCATTGCCACCATCATTAGCCCCGACCTCGAATTCCGCATGCGGCACGAACGCCATGCCGAAAAGCTGTTCATTCGGGTCGAGCGCAACGCCTTCGAGCAGCAATGTGCCCAATATTATGGGCAAGGGGTACGCGGGGCATTAAATTTTGATCCGGCTATCCCCCTAAATACCCCGGTCACGCAATCGCTCAAGCGTTTGCTCGACTGGCAATTGCTCGAAGCCTCTGAAGGCGAGCTCTTCAATCAGCCGCTTATTGCTGCGCGCTTCGAAGAAACTCTGATGGTGTCGTTGCTATGTAGTTTGTCGCACAACCAGCAACATACCATCGACCCGACCACGGTCGCTCCGGGGTTTATCAAGCGCGCCGAAGATTACATTCAGCATCACGCTCACCTGCCGCTTACTGCCGGCGACATCGCCGAACATGTCGGGGTCAGTATCCGCAGCCTGTTTGCCGGGTTCCGAAAATATCGCAATACATCACCCATAAAGCTGCTCAAAGAAGTTCGGCTCGAGCGTGTACGCTCCGACCTCGAACGCCCTGCGGCCCATACCAACGTGACCCAAGTCGCTCTGCGCTGGGGGTTTACACACCTGGGGCAGTTCTCGGCCGACTACCAGCAACGGTTTGGCGAGCTGCCATCGGCCACGCTCAAGCGGCACGTATCCTGAACCATAAGCCGTAAAGCGCCGGCACAAACAACAGGGTAATGGCTGTTCCCACGGCCACGCCGCCAATCAATACAAACGCCAGCGGTCCCCAAAAAGTGTCCAGGGTCAACGGCACAAACGCCAGCACAGCGGCCAGGGCCGTCAGCACCACCGGCCGCGCGCGCTGCACTGCCGCTTCAACCACACCCTCCAAAGCCGTCATGCCGGCATCAAAATTGTCGGCCACCTGCTGAGTCAGGATCAAAGTGTTGCGCATCAAGATGCCCGCCAGGCCAGTCAGGCCCAGCAAGGCAACAAAGCCAAACGGCTGATTGAACAATAACAGGGCCAGCACCGCCCCGATAAGCCCTAACGGGGCCGTCGCCACGACCATAAAGGTGCCCGAAAACGAACGCATTTGCAGCATGATGAAGACCAGCATGGCGGCAAACATGACAGGCTGCAACTTTTGAATCGACGACTCGCCCTTACCTGATTCCTCAATCGTTCCGGCCATCTGCAGGTCATAGCCCTGCGGCAATTGCTCGCGTACCGACGCCAGAGTCTGCCATATCGCGACACTTACATCATTGGGTTGTGCACCCTGCACGTCGGCCTGCACCATCAACGAACGTTGCCGGTTATAACGCTTGATTAAAGGCTCTTCGAAACGGGTTTCGACCTGACCCAAATGAGCAAAGGGTACTTTACGTCCCTCGGGGGTCAGAATTTCAATTTGCCCCAGTAGATCAGCATGCGAGGTCTCGTCGTCTAACCAGGGGCGCTGCATGCGGGCCACCACATCAACGGTGCGGATATTCTGGCGTAACTGACTAATGACCAAGCCATCGAGCTGAAACTGCAGCTGTTGCGACACCTCAAGCGGCGTCAGCCCCAACAGCCGCAAGCGCGCATTGTCCATCGACAAATGCAATTGCGGCGCGCGCTCGTCCCACTCAAGATGGGCATCGAGAATGTGCGGATTGGCCTGCATGCGTTGACGCACCTCATGGCCGACATCACGCAACACATGCGGGTCGGGCCCCACAAGCCGGAACGCCACCGGCCACACCACAGGCGGGCCGTACAACAAACCGATCACTCGCACGCGCGCCTCGGGGAACGCCCCATCGGCAATCGCCTGTTGCAAACGGGCGATCACCCGGTCACGAGCTTTGGCGTCGTGCGTAACGGCGATCAGTTTGGCAAAAGCCGGGTTGGGCATTTCAGGGCTGGCAGAAATAAAAAACCGCGGTGCTCCAGCGCCGATATACGCTGACAAGCTGCGAATATCCTCGTCGGGGGCCAACAAACTTTCGATTTTGCGAACCGTTGCATCGGTTGCGGCAATACTGGAGCCTTGCGGCAAATAGACACTGACCAGCACTTCGGGCCGATCGGAAGCCGGAAAAAACTGCTTTTGCACGACCGTAGCCATGCCCACAATAGCCACTACCAGTAGCCCCACCGTCGTAAAAACCACCGTCTTTCTGTGGACTACGCACCAGGTGACCCAGGTGCGCAAACGACGATAGCCCGGCGTTTGATACGCCGCAGTGCCGCCATGATGCGCCGGCATGTCGGGCAACAGCTTTACGCCCAGATACGGCACAAATACCACCGCCACCAGCCACGATACGATCAACGCAATACCCAATACCCAGAAGATATTGCCGGTGTACTCTCCTACGGCCGACTGTGCAAAACCCACAGGAATAAAGCCGGCTACGGTGACCAGCGTGCCAAACAGCATAGGGGCTGCGGTCACATTCCAGGCATGTGCCGCCGCACGCACGCGGTCCCAACCCGCCTCCATTTTTACCAACATCATCTCGACCGCAATAATCGCGTCATCGACCAGTAGCCCCAAAGCCAATATCAGCGCGCCCAACGTCACCCGATCAAGATTGATGTTCATTAGCAGCATGACCAGAAACGTAATGCCCAACGTCAGCGGCACGGCAACACCGACAATCAGCCCCGCCTTAACGCCGATAGCCAACATACTGACGGCCACCACTACCGCAATCGCGACAAAAAATTTGACCTGAAACAAGCTCACCGCACCGGCAATAGCCTCGGCCTGATTGGTCAGAACCTCGAGAGTCATCCCCAAAGGCAGCGTCTCACGCTCTTTAACGACGAACTGAGCCAACCGCTCACCCAGTTCAAGGCCATTCACCCCACTTTCCATGACCACGCCCACCAGCATGGCGTCTTTGCCGCGCGACCGAACCAAATAGCCTGGCGGGTCTTCATATCCCGGCGTCACGGTTGCAATATCAGACAGGCGAATGAGACGGTCGCCTATGCGCAACGGCACGGCTGACAGTTCGTCCAGATCAGACAAGTCAGTGTCCAGCCGTAAATAAACCCGCGGTCCTTCGGTTTCAAGGTGGCCAGCGGGCACCAAGCGGTTGTGCGCATCGATGGCTTGAAACACCGCCTGCGGCGAAATGCCCAAGTTATTCAGACGCGCAGTATCGAACTCGACAAACACGCGCTCGGACCGCTCGCCCAGCACAAGCGCCTTACGTACACCCGGCACCAGACGGATCCGGTCACGCAGCGCTTCGGCATCGCGCGTCAGTTCGCGCATGGGCAGGCCTGGCGCCGTCAGCGCCACAAGACTGAAGTAAACATCGGCAAAATCATCATTGACCACAGGCCCCATAACGCCGGCCGGCAAACTGATTGCCTCTTCCTGCATGCGCTTTCGTACTTCGTAGAACAGATCGGGCACCTGCGCTTTGGGCGTGTGATCAAAAAACTCGACCTGCAAGCTTACTTGCCCCGGGCGTACCGAGGTCTCGATTTTGTACAGACTGGGGACTTCTTGCAGCCGTTTTTCAAGCCGGTCGGCCACCTGCTGCTGCATTTCTTCGGGCGTGGCCCCGGGCCAGTAGGCTGACACCACCAGCGCGCGCACCGTAAACGGCGGATCTTCGGCGCGCCCAAGGGCCATGAAAGCGTAAATGCCCGCAATAACCGCCAGAATCAAAAAAAACAGAGTAATGGCGCGCTCTTTGACCGCCAGCGCCGACAGATTGGGAAAGCTCATTTGCTGAGTTCCTGCACGGCCATGCCATCGGCCAACAAATGGGTACCCAGCGCGACGACCGTTTCGCCGGCCTGAAGATCTGCATGTATCAAGGCTGTTTCTGTGTCCAGCCTTAACAAGGTCACCGGAACAGGCCTGACTGTGCCATCTTTAAGTAGCCAGACATTAGGGCCCTCACCCCGTTCGTTCAGCGCCCCAACAGGTACCCTGAAAAGTTTGCCATCTGTCTCTTCCAACGAAAACACTAACCGCTGCACGCTCCCCAATTGCAGCGCCGGCGCTTGTTCGGGCAATGCATAACGGGCGCGCAGCGTACGGCTTTGCGCATCGACGGCACCGGCCGCTTCGCGCAACTGCAACACAATAGCTTCCCCGTCGGACTTCAATTGCCCCTTGGCGGGCGGCTGATCACCTTGCGGAAAGTAAACCTCGATCTCGCGCTCACCCGCATGAGCCAGCAAAGCGACCGTTTGGCCGGCCGCAACAACTTGCCCCACATCGCCAGTCACATCAATCAATACGCCGTCGGCCGGCGCCAGCAAGCGCGCATATTCAAGTGCATTTTTCGCCTGCGTCTGGCGCGCCAGCGCCCCTTGCAGTCTGGCCTGTGCTTCTTGCAGCACAAGTTCGGCCTGATCGGCTGCCTGACGGCTGACGGCGTTGCCGGCCAGCAATTGCCGATGGCGCGTCAGGTCGTCTTGTGCAATGCGTTGAGCCGCGCGCGCAGCGACCACGCCCGCCTGAGCTTCGCGAAATTGCTCATCCAGGTCGCGAGTGTCCAGCTGGAACAGTGACGCCCCTTTCTTGACAACCTGCCCGGCGTCAACGGCACGTGCCAGTATTCGGCCCGGCACTTGAAACGCCAGGGGCGATTCGACACGCGCACGCACCACACCCGACAGGCTGAACGCAGACCCCTCGGCAGCCTGCAATATCCAGGTCTTTACATACGGTGCAGGCGTTGCCGCGACCGTATCACGACCCTCGCCACAACCAGACAAGAACAACGCCGCCACCGCCAAGCCAACAGCCAGAAAACGCATGAACTACCCCAAATTTGAACTGAATCGCATCGTACCGTATGTATGCCACCCGATGCAGGGCAGATTTTTGAATAGATAAACAATATTAATTAATTCATTAGATATTCAAATTTCCATAATGACTCGGCTTGACTTTAAATAGACGCATATCTGCTTCAGCCCCAAAGGAACCTTGCAAAACCATGTCCAAAGAATGTGAAATCCTGATTGTCGGCGCCGGTATTGGTGGCCTGAATCTTGCCCTCAATTTACACGCGGCCGGTATTTCATGCCGCCTGTACGAGGCGGTTCCTGACATCAAGCCGCTGGGTGCGGGTATCAATGTCCTGCCTCACGCCGTCAGTGTGCTCGACCGCCTGGGCCTGGTACCCGAACTGGAAAAAGTAGGCGTCAAGACCAAAGAATCTATTTTCTTTGATCACCACGGTTCATTTGTATACAGCGAACCGGCGGGTCTGGATGCCGGCTATGCCTGGCCACAGTTTTCGATTCATCGCGGCGACCTGCAATTTGTCTTGATCAATGCCGTAAAACAACGCCTGGGCGATGACGCGATTGTGCTCGATCGGCGCTGCACAGGAGTGACCCAGGACGACAACGGCGTTACCGCTACTTTTGTCGACAGCGACGGTAAACCTTCAGAGGTCAGGGCGTCCATTCTTGTCGGCTGCGACGGCATTCACTCCGTCATCCGCAAACAGTTGTATCCCAATGAACGCGAGCCCCGGTTTTCCGGAATTAATATGTGGCGCGGCGTCACGCCCATGAAGCCCTTTTTAAGCGAAGCCAGCATGGTGCGCGCCGGCTGGCTCGACGTAGGCAAGATGGTGATCTACCCCATTCGCAACAATATCGACGCCGAAGGCAACCAACTGATCAACTGGGTGGCGGAAACCTTGTCCGACCGCCCGGTCGTGCGAGACTGGACGCGTGCCGGACGCCTCGAAGACTTCTTCTCGTACTTCGAAAACCGCCACCACGACTGGTTGGATATATCGGGCATGATTGCCAAAACCGAGACCATTCTTGAATACCCCATGGTCGACCAAGACCCGCTGCCGCGTTGGAGTTTTGGGCGTATTACGCTGCTGGGCGATGCCGCACACCCCATGCTGCCTCGGGGGTCGAACGGCGCCGGGCAAGCCATTCTTGACGCCCCGTGCCTGATCGAACAGTTCAGAAAATACGGCATTAACGAAGGCGCACTAACGGTCTACGACCGCATTCGCAACAAGGCCACCACCGATGTGGTCTTGTTCAATCGCAGCGCGCCGCCCGACACTATTCTTAAAGAAGTTCATGAACGCACCGGTGGCAAACCCTTTAACGACATCAACGACGTAATCAGCCGTGAAGAGCTGCAGGCCATCTCGAACCGCTACAAAAGCGTCGCTGGCTTCAAAGTCGAAGACCTGCAAAAGAAACCTGCAACCAGTTCAGCAGCATAAGCCCGCAAGCATTACCAAATCAAAATAAACCAAGGAGACAAACCATGAAACCTTTCAAGAAAGCACTGAGCACCCTGGCCCTGGCCTGCGGCCTCATCGGCGCGGGGCAAGTACATGCCGAAAACCTGAAAATCGGCCTGATCCTACCTTTATCGGGTCCATTTTCAACGATAGGCAAGCAAATTCTCGACGGCGTCAAACTGTATATGAACGTACACGGCGACACCGTCGCCGGCCGCAAAGTCGAGCTTCTATTGCGCGACGACACCGGCATTGCGCCAGCTGTCAGCCAGCGGGCAGCACAAGAGCTGTTGGTTAACGAAAAAGTCAATATTTTGGCTGGCTTTGGCTTTACGCCTGCAGCGTTTGCTGTGGCTCCGCTGTCAGAAAGCACAAAAACGCCCATGGTGGTCATGAACGCGGCAACGTCGTCCATCACAACCAAGTCGCCCTACATTTTGCGCACCTCATCCACCATGGGCCAATTTACAGCGCCCAATGCCATGTGGGCCGCCAAGAACGGTATGAAGAATGTCATTACCCTGGTCTCCGACTACGGCCCAGGGCACGACGCTGAAAAGCAGTTTGTCAAAACCTTTACCGAAAACGGCGGCAATATTGCGGCGCAAATTCGCATGCCCGTGCAAAGCCCCGACTTTTCCCCCTTCCTTCAGCGTGTCAAAGATGCCAAGCCGGACGCCGTCTTTCTGTTTGTGCCTGCGGGTGAACAAGGCGTTGCATTTATCAAGGGCTACCGCGAACGCGGTCTAGATAAAGAAGGCATCGAACTGCTATCAACCGGCGACATCACCACCGAAGACCTGATTGCCGCGACCGGCGACGCCGCGATTGGGTTAAAAACGTCCTTCACCTACTCCGAGGCACACGACTCCGACGTCAACCGAGAATTCAAACAGAAGTACAAAGCCATGTATCCGAACCAGCGCCCCACATTCCTGACGGTTGGCGGCTACGACGGCATGCACCTGATCTACGAAACACTGAAGAAAACCGGTGGCAAATCAGACGGCGATACCTTCCTGGCCAGCGCCAAGGGCATGGCTTGGGAAAGCCCTCGCGGCCCGATCTCCATCGACCCTGAAACGCGCGACATCATCC
Organism: Pusillimonas sp. NJUB218; assembly: GCF_003788685.1. Classification (NCBI taxonomy): domain Bacteria; kingdom Pseudomonadati; phylum Pseudomonadota; class Betaproteobacteria; order Burkholderiales; family Alcaligenaceae; genus Pusillimonas; species Pusillimonas sp. NJUB218. The sequence continues at coordinate 6,063 of NZ_NQMK01000004.1, read as the reverse complement.
AGAATGTTTACATTCGCGAAGTCAAGAAGGTCGACGGTCTGCTACAGAACGTAGAGTTCGACGTTATCCCGAATTTCAAAGATCCAGGCAAACAACCCTGATTACGCGTTCAAATATAAAAAAGCCTGCATACGGCAACGTTGCAGGCTTTTTTGTGGTCCACGGCAAGCCACCCAACGCGCTGCCGCAATACTCATCACGCTTACGCGCGAGGGTTTCTACACCGCCTTGGGACGCGGCCGCTTGTGAATTTGGCCCAGCGACGCATAGAACGGACCGCCCAGACGGGCCACAGGATCCATCGCGACACTATCAATGTGACGACCGTCGAATACGTTTTTGTCGACGTGGAAGGCCACAATTTCGGCGATATACAACGTATTAATGCCGGTACCCAAGGGCACCACTTGCGACAAACGGCACTCCATTTGCGCAGGCGACACCGCTACACGTGGCGGCTTGACCAACTGGCTGGGAAGCAACGGAATCTCAAGCACCTCGGCTTCGCTAACGTTGGCCGGGTACTCGGCACTGCTTTGGTTCATCATGTCGAGCGCTGCGGTGGGGGTGATATTGACGACGAACTCGCCGGTATCGCGAATATTACGCGCCGAATCCTTGAGCGTGCCATCGTCTTGCAGCGCAATGTTTACCGCCAGCATGGGTGGGCTATGCGCCACATAATTAAAGGAACTGAACGGCGCCACATTGACGACACCCTCGGCACTTTGCGAACTGACCCAAGCCACTGGCCGTGGCACCACCAGCCCAGATACCATCTTGTACCCCATGCTAGGGTCGATTTCCGACGCCAGCAGCGTCGTCATGTCATCGTTCTGAAAAACTTTCATTTAAATAAACACTTGAATAGCCAAAGAGAAGCGTCCGAATTTAACAGCTTCGGACGCCTTTAGACAATGCGAACGTCGTCAGCCGGGGCTTGGACTGACCGGCCTTGGGATGGGCCTACAGCAACGACGCGATCAGCCAGTAAATACCTGCTGCCATCAGCGCCGAAGCCGGCACCGTGATGATCCAGGCCGCCACAATTTTGGTCACTGCAGTACGCTTGACCAGCTCACCACGATAAACACGACGCATTTTTTTGTATTCTTTTTTGGTCAACTCGACGTCTACCGTGTGATCTTTAAGCTGCTGCAGCATGGCTTGCTTGGCTTGCACATCGGCAGCGGCAAACTTATCAAGAAACGCCTCGACCTGCGCCTTATCGGCCCCGGTATGCCGGTGTTTGATCCACTCGAGCATTTGCGAATAGTTTGACTTCAGGTGCTCGCGCAAAAAGCCGACACCAAAAATCCCGCCAATAGCAATATGTGTTGAGCTGACCGGCAAACCCAATTGCGACGCAACAATCACGGTTACCGCCGCAGCCATGGCAATAGAAAATGCCCGCATCTGGTCAAGGTCGGTAATTTCGCCGCCTACCGTACGAATCAGCTTGGGACCATACAAGGCCAAGCCAATGGCTATGCCCAACGCACCGATCAACATGACCCACAACGGGATACCCGCCTTGTCGGAAACACCACCATGAAGGACTGTGTCGGCAATAGCAGCCAGCGGCCCAATCGCATTGGCGACATCATTGGCGCCATGCGCAAAACTAAGCAAAGCTGCCGCAAAAATCAGCGGAATGGTGAACAAGGAGTTAATGGACTTTTTGGTATTGGACAATGTCGCCACACGACGTGCCATGACCGCACGCGTAAGCAACCAAACCAACGCACCAATAAGCCCACCGACAATAACCGCTGTAAGGAATTCAACATCCCAGATCTTGTTCAACCCCTTAAGAATAAGATAGGTGGAAAAGGAGAACGCCATGACGCCGATAAGAATGGGCACCGTCTTGCGTGCTGCAGCCACCATGTCGCTTTTGTAGGTAATGGCCCATTTAATCCACAGCAAAAAGCCGGCTGCAATCAGCCCGCCCAGAAGCGGCGAAACCACCCAACTGGCCACAATTTTGACCATGACGCCCCAGTTGGCCGCAGCAAAACCACCCGCCGTTACTCCGGCGCCAAGCACTGCACCCACAATAGAATGAGTCGTCGACACAGGCGCACCCAGCGCCGTCGCCAGGTTCAGCCAAAGCGCACCGGCCAGCAAGGCCGCCGTCATCAGGGCCAGGAAGTGATCGGGGCTGGGAATAGCCGCCATATCAATAATGTCGCCCCGCACTGTCGAAACCACATCACCGCCTGCGATAAGCGCACCCATAACTTCGAAGATCGCGGCAATGACTATGGCCCCTGCCATTGAAATTGACTTTGACCCCACCGCCGGTCCAACATTGTTAGCCACGTCGTTGGCGCCGATATTCATGGCCATGTAGCCGCCAATCATGGAAGCGACTACCAACATAATGCCCTGCGTGCCCGAAGTCCCCAGACCTAAAGACGAATAGATCATGATGCTGACAACAAACAGCAGACCCATGCCAAAGCGGAAGAATTCACGCTGACTGCGTTTAGTCGCGTGCTGGATGTCGGAGAGTTCCTGGAATTGCATGAAGATAGTCGGGAGAAAAAGCCCGTTTGCGAAAAATTGCGTAATTATGACATTTCAATGAATTGTCATGCGAACGGTTACATCACAATGAAGCGATGGCGCAACACCTATCCCCCGTGATGCCGCGCGTAAACCTCCGCCCCCATCGCGGCAATTTGCTGTTCAATCAGGGCGTCGAACGGTCGTAACAACGGCTCAAAATCTTGCCCGGGCTCAAGCCACGTCAACGTCCGGACAATCGCCTCAATCGTTGAAACGGCATTCGGTTCAGCGGCTTTACGCACGCGATAACGCGATGGCACACCATCGGCCAGCATCAGCCTGGGCAAGTCGGCCAGCACCGGATTCAGCTGAACAAGTTTGCGCGCCTTACGCCACGTGCCATCAGGCACAATCAGCAACGGTGCGTCGCCGGCCGCAAGTGCCTCAAGCGGCAGAGGTGCCTGAGCCTCGGGGCCCGGAAAAAGCAGAAACGCGGCCGAGGCCTGACGAATAGATGACGCCAGATCGGGAAAATGCTCGCCCACCCACAGGGTGCTGTTGGTTAACCCCAACGCAGCCAGCCGCGCCGTATTCAAGGCATGACGGGACTCATCAGGATGCTGCAGAATGAGTACACGCGTACGGCTGGGTACGGCGGAAACGTAAGCGCACAGGCAATGCGTTGCTGGGCGAAGACATCGTGGGCAACTGGAACGCCCATTCTTTTCGAGATTCTTTGTATTCACCCTGGACATTCAATCTAAACAATAACAAGCGGTAGCACTCAAGCCCACCCATTGCACCGAACAATCCTCGTGAGGGTCGCGACTGTAACGAGAAATAGCTTAACGCCCAAAAAATCAGGAGAAATCTGGAAAATTACAAATAAAACAATTGGTTATAATGCAATTTTAAGAAACATTATCCAAAGTAAAAATAGTAGTGCATAGAAGACTTGTTGCGCACCAACAAAATGATCACCCAAACTCACGTTTTCCGTTTTTTGAGCAACAGCAGTACCGGAAACATTCTAAACTCGAAGGGTTATGGAAAACGAAGACATTACGACTGATCATCCCTTGAGCCCTACGTACGCCATCGCAATAATTTCAGCGAAAGGGGGCGTCGGCAAAACATCGTTCGCGGCCAGCCTTGGCGTCTGCATGGCACGCGCCGACCGACCGGTCATCATGCTCGACTTGGATCCTCAAAATTCGCTTTGTCACCATGTTGGCATCCCGCCAAACGCACGAGAAGGCTCTGCGCTGGCAAGCCTTAACAACCACAAATGGTCGACCACAGTGGTAGAGCTTGCTCCCGACTTACGCCTGATCCCATACGGCATTCCCTCAGAGGCCGAACGAACCGCCTACGAAGACATCCTGGAACAAAACCCGCACTGGCTTTCAGAGCGTTTAAGCGAACTATCGATAACACCCGGCACCATCATCATTTTTGACACGCCGCCGGGCCCATCTATTTACATTCAGCGCGTTCTCGAAATCGCAAATCTAGCCCTGGTGCTCACTTTGCCCGATGCGGCTTCATTCGCGGCCATACCTGTCATGGAGCGCTTACTGAATCAATACAGCAGGCCACGCGCAGCGTTCGACGGAGCCAAGTACATCATTAACCAAGTCAACAGCGCACACCCCTTGTCACGCGACATGGCTGAAGTTATCCGCCACGAGCTGGGCTCTGCATTGATAGGACGCATACATGCTGATCAATTTATGTGTGAAGCGTTGGCGAATCGACAAGACGTCACCAGCTTTGCGCCCTACTCGCAAGCTTCTTACGACATCAAAATTTGTACAGACAGGGTTTTGCAACTATTGCAAGCCAACACGACGAAACGGCCATGACCACCAAAAAATTGCCAAACAAGTATGTTGTCGGCATCAACAAACTGCTGCAACAGGCCTCTGAAGAGAAACGCTGGCGCAACCCGTGGGTCATTGCCATAACCCTTGCCATTACTTTATTTACCTTTGGCCTGCTGATCGTAGTGCCGCTCGACTTCTGGTCGCAGGTCCTCTTTTCGGTCTGCATATTGGCAGTAGCCATGGTCATCAGAAGACTGGAAAGCAAAATCGCTTCCCACATATTGATCATTTTTTCTTCATTGGCGTCGCTACGTTACATGTATTGGCGCGTTACCGAGACACTGGGTTTTGAGACGCTTCTTGATGCCACATTCGGCTATGGCCTTTTACTAGCCGAGATATACGCCCTATTGGTGCTATTGCTGGGTTACCTCCAAACCGCCTGGCCGCTGCACCGAAAGCCTGTGCCGCTGCCCGACGACATCGACGCCTGGCCCAGCGTCGATGTGTTCATCCCAACATATAACGAACCCATAGGTGTCGTGCGGCAAACCGTCTACGCAGCACTCGCCATGGACTGGCCTGCTGAAAAACTGAACGTCTACTTGCTAGATGACGGCAGGCGCGAAACCTTCCGAGAACTCTGTGAAGACGTAGGATGTGGGTATATGACCCGCGACAACAACCGACACGCCAAGGCGGGAAACCTGAACGCAGCCCTGGCCCAAACCAACGGAGAATTCGTAGCTATCTTTGATTGCGACCATATACCTACGCGCTCGTTCCTCCAATTAACCATGGGGTGGTTTCTGCGCGACTCAAAACTCTCCATGGTTCAGACCCCTCATCACTTTTTCTCGCCCGACCCTTTCGAGCGGAACCTAAATACTTTTCAGTCGGTACCCAACGAGGGGAACCTGTTTTATGGCGTGGTGCAAGAAGGCAACGACCTTTGGAATGCCTCGTTTTTCTGCGGCTCCTGCGCCATTCTCAGGCGCAGCATGCTGAATGAAATTGGCGGGGTTGCCATTGAAACGGTAACCGAAGACGCTCACACCGCACTCAAACTAAACCGAAAAGGCTACAACACAGCCTATCTGGGGATACCGCAGGCTGCAGGTTTAGCGACCGAAAGCCTTTCAGCACATGTGGGCCAGCGCATACGTTGGGCTCGCGGCATGGCACAGATTGCACGCGTCGACAATCCGCTACTTGGAAAAGGCCTTACCCTAGGGCAAAGGCTTTGCTATCTGAATGCAATGCTTCACTTTTTTTTCGGGCTCCCTCGCTTAGTGTTCCTGACCGCTCCATTGGCATTTTTGTTTTTCGGGGCACAGGTTTTCCAGGCATCCGCACTCATGATCGCCGCATACGCGCTGCCTCACATCATCCAGAGCAATCTGACCAACTCCAAACTACAAGGCAAATTCAGGCATTCGTTCTGGAACGAAGTCTACGAATCGGTGCTTGCCTGGTATATCGTGCGACCGGTCATCGCTACATTCATCAACCCTAAGGAACCTCTGAACAAGTCCAACGAACCTGTCAGAATATAAGTTATTGAAAACAGCCCGATCCGAGTGAACCCGATGAGCCAGTTGAGTTTTTCCGAAGCCGAGTACGTCGGCAAACGCAAGAAAACGCGCCGTGAGAAGTTTCTGGCCAAGATGGAGCGTGCGGTGCCGTGGAAGGTCTTTGCCGATCTGGTCGATCCGCATTACCC